>JAYRND010000009.1:0-3246 GCA_041904885.1 Burkholderiales bacterium | reverse complement strand
GGGTCGCGCATCCGCTTCTGCGTCGCGACGCCGTGCTGGGCGGCTGCCTGCGCGGCCTGCGCAGGCGGGTCTTCCCGGAGCGCCGATTGCTCGACCGGAACAATCGTCAGGATGCTCGCAGCGATCAGCGTGAAGCTGGGCGCGATCATCAGCAGCACCGCCAGCAGGTCTCTAGCGTTCATGGCCGCCTCCGCCTCGTAATTCATGCGGAGATGGTGGGCGCGAAGCGCCCGCGGCGCAGCGAAGCCTGCCGCTCGGGATTTGCGAAAAATTCCCCTCGCCGCGGGATGCCGCGGCGCAGCAGTCACCAGCGCTGCGGCGGCGGGCGGTGGATGACGATCTTGTTGCGCTGCATCGAGATGTAGCCGCCGCCCGTCAGGTCCTTCAGCACCCGGCCGACCATCTCGCGCGAGGCGCCCACCCGGCTGGCGAGGTCCTGGTGGGTGTGGCGCCCCTCGATCACCAGCCCCTCCTCCTTGCGCTCGGCGAGCTCGACCAGCAGGCGCACCACGCGGCCGTAGACGTCCATCAGCGCGAGGTTCTTCATGCCGGCGGTCATCTCGCGCACGCGTCCGATCAGCTTCTTCATGATGCTGAGCGCGAAGTCGGGGTTGTCCGAGATGATCTGGCGCAGGCTCGCCATCGGCACCACCAGGAAGCGCGACTTCTCCAGCGTGACCACGGAAGCCGAGCGCCCGCCGCCGTCGAGCACCATCTCGCCGAAGTACTCCCCCGGCCCCTGCGTGACGAACACCACCTCCGCGCCCTCCTCGTCGCTGGCGTAGATCTTGATGCGGCCCGAGAGGATCACGTACAGCGAGTCGCCGCTGTCGCCCTCGGCGACGACGATGGTGCCCTTGGCGTAGCTGCGCGCCACGCCGTGCGGCGCGAGCCCGTCGATCTCGGCCTGGGTCAGCGTGTGCGGGGTCATGCCGCGGCGAGCGAATAGCTCTGCACCGGCTGCTGGAAGCCCTTCAGGTTGAGGCTCTCGGCCGGGCGCAGCTGCGCGCGCTCGGCTGCCGCGCCGAGCAGCTCCAGCGTGCGCCCGTCGACCAGCACTTCGCCGTGCGCGGCCTCGGCGCACAGGCGGGATGCCAGGTTGACCGCCGGTCCGACCGCGGTGTACTCCAGCCGCGAGGCGGCGCCGATCACGCCCACCGTGACGAAGCCGCTCGCCACGCCCACGCCCACGCCGAGCTTGAGGTCCTGGTCGGACCAGCGCGCGGTGATCTCCATGCCGCGCTCGCGGATCTGGCGCGCGAGCCGCAGCGCGCGCGGCGCGTGGTCGGCGTACGGCAGCGGCGCGCCCACCAGGATCAGCACGCCGTCGCCGGCCTGGTCCTTGATGGTGCCGCCGCAGTCGGTCGCCGCGGCGCCCACCGCGTCGTAGTACTCGCGCAGGATGCGGATCACCTTCTGCGAGGAGGTGGCGGCGGTGAAGGCGGTGAAGCCGCGCAGGTCGCAGCACACCACCGAGAGCTCGATGGTCTGCTCGTCGGTGGCGCTCTTCAGGCCGCGGCGACCGACCATCTCGGCCACCTGGGGCGAGAGGAACTTGGCCATGAAGTGCGCGCGCTGCCCCTGGATGACGTGGTACTGCACCGCGCCCACCAGGAAGATCAGCAGGCCGATGGCCGTGGCGACGGGCGCGACGTTGCCGGGCACCACCACGCCCGAGGCCATGAAGGGCGCGGCGAGGGCGAAGGCGATGAGGCGCAGCGACTCGGCGCGGTCGGGTTTGCGCCGGAGCATGAGCCCGCCCGAGAAGAGGGAGAGCACCAGCGAGATCGTCAGCGGCAGCGCGAACAGCCAGAACTCGGGCTCGGCCGCCATGAACACCTCGTGGATGCCGGCGTTGAGGAACTTCTCCACCCGCAGGCGCGGGAAGGCGAACGCGGCGATCACGTAGAAGACGACGAGCCCCTGCGCCACGCGCAGCAGGTTGTCGGGCCCCTTCGTTTTCAGGCCCGCCGCGGGCACCGTGCGGCGCACCCGCAGGATCCATTCGTATGCGAAGAAGAACGCCGCCGCCTCGGGGATCACGAACACGCCGTCCCACCACTCGACCTTGCCCGCATAGTGCAGCGGGTAGGCGACCTGCGAGCCGATGCCGATGGAAAGGCCGATGGAGACCAGGAACAGCGCGAGCGCGCGGCTGGTGGGCGACCTGCGGTCGGCGACGATGAAGGCAAGCGCCATCCCCATCGCCAGCAGCGAAGTGATGATATGGGGAGTGGTATTAATCACTTCGCAGGAGTCGTGAAGCCTTCCTTCATCCTTCTGTCGAATTCCTCGGCGACCTTGGCGTCGTTGTCGAGCATCGCCTGCGCGTCGGTCTGGGCGTACTGGATGCCGCCCAGGTCGGTGTAGGCCTTCTGCACGCGCTCGCTCCACAGGCCGATGTCGCGCACGGTGGGCACGATGCGGCTGAAGAGGCGCTTGCGGAAGCGGACCTGCCCTTCGGCGTTATCGAGGACTTTCAGGACCTCTTTCGCATCGAAGCCCAGCCGCTCCCACATCTCCGGCGAGTTGAAGCGGTCGCGCAGGTGGTAGGAGCCCTCGATGACGAAATCCTCGCGCTCGCGCCGCTCGGCCTCCGACAGCTGCGGGTAGTAGTCGCGCAGCGCGAGCCGCCCGAAGGCGACGTGGCGCGCCTCGTCCTGCATGACGTAGGCGTTGACCGCCTGGCAGAGCGCGTTCTTCGAATAATCGCGGATGCGCTGGAAGGCCACCAGCGCGAGGCCCTCGATCAGCACCTGCATGCCGAGGTAGGTGAAGTCCCAGCGCGGGTCGTTCATCGCCTGCTCGATCAGCGTCTGCAGCGGCCTGGAGATCGGGTAGACGAAGCGGAACTTCTCGGTGAGCAGGCGCCGGAAGGCTTCCACATGCCGCGCCTCGTCCATCACCTGCGTGGCGGCGTAGAACTTGGACTCGATCCTCGGCACGTCCTTGACGATGCGCGCCGAGCACACCAGCGCGCCCTGCTCGCCGTGCAGGAACTGCGACAGGTTGAACACCTGGCTGTGGTAGCGCAGCTCCGTGCGCTGGCGCTCCGAGAGCTTGTTCCAGATGGGCGTGTTCCACAGCGGGATCACCTGCTCGTCCATCTGCATCGGGTCCTCGGGATCGACCGTCAGGCTCCAGTCGATGCGCGTCTCGGCGTCCCACTGCTCCTGCTTGCCCTTGGAATACAGGCGCAGCAGCTCATCCGACCTCGCGTCGTAGTCCCAGGTGAAGCAGACGTCG
>JAYRND010000371.1:0-10299 GCA_041904885.1 Burkholderiales bacterium | reverse complement strand
GATGCCGCAGGCCGCGCGCGTCGTGGCGCCGGGGCTCTGGGGCTGGCTCGCCGATGCCTGGGGCGCGCGCTACGCCGGTGCGCGCAAGGCGATCGTCGTTTTCTCCGCGTTCGCGATGCTGGCCGGCTTCCTCGTGCTGCCGCATCTCGAGTCCCCGCAAGCCATCGCGCTGACGCTGCTCGCCCTGAGCTTCCTGTCCGCCGGCGCCTCGCCGCTGGTGGAAGCGATGACCTTCGCCGCGATCGAGGGCAGCGCCGGAAAGTACGGCCCGATTCGGCTCTGGGGGTCGATCGGCTTCATCCTGGCGGTGCTCGGCTCGGGCGCCTGGCTGGACCGGGCGGGCGCGGGCGCGCTGGCCGGCATCCTGATCGGGCTGGCGGCGGCGACCTGCCTGGCCTCCCTCGCGCTCCCGGGCGGCGCCGCCGCGAGCGTTACGCATGCCGGCGAGCGCCTCGGCCCGGTGCTGCGCAGGCCGGAAGTGACCGCCTTCTTCGGCGCCTGCTTCTGCATGACCGCGGCGCACGGCACCCTCTACGTCTTCTACTCCATCTACCTCGAGGAGGCCGGCTATTCGAAGACGCTCATCGGCGCGCTCTGGACGATCGGCGTGCTCGCGGAAATACTGCTGTTTTCGCGGCTGCCGCTGGTCATGCGGCGCTTCTCGCTGCGCGCGCTGCTGCTGGCGAGCTTCGCCTGCGCCGTGCTGCGCTTCCCGGCCATCGGCTGGGGCGTGGAGCTGCTCGCAGTGCTGGCGCTGGCGCAATTGCTGCATGCGGCGACCTTCGGCGTGTTCCACGCGGGCAGCGTCGCCACGGTCCACCGCCTGTTCCCGGGCGCGCTCGCGGCGCGGGGCCAGGCCTTCTATTCGAGCATCGCCTACGGGCTGGGCGGCGCCGCCGGGTCGCTCGCGGCCGGCTGGACCTGGACCAGCCTGGGCGCGTCAGCCAGCTTCGCGGTGAGCGCGTTATTCGCCCTGGCGGGCGCGATTCTGGTCGCCTGGAAGCTGCGGGTGTAGCCTTAAGAACATGCAAAACCACAACAAAACGCTGCTCATTGCCGCCCTCGTGCTGGCGGGCTGCAAGTCAGTCGAGACGACCGAGCCGGGCGTGGTCGGGGTGGACCGCCGTCAAAACATGATCGTCTCCTCGCGCGCGGTCAACAGCAGCGCGGAGAAGAGCTACCAGAGCCTGATTGCCGAAGCCGCCGCCAAGGGCCTGCTCAACCGCGACCCGGCGCAGCTCGCGCGCGTCCGCGGCATCGCGCAGCGCCTGATCGCGCAGACCGCGACCTTCCGCGCCGACGCGCCCTCGTGGCGATGGGAGGAGAACGTCATCGCCTCGAAGGAGGTCAATGCCTGGTGCATGCCCGGCGGCAAGATCGCCGTCTACACCGGGCTGATCGAGCGCCTGCAGCCGACCGACGACGAGCTCGCCGCGGTGATGGGGCACGAAATCGCGCACGCGCTGCGCGAGCACGGCCGTGAGCGCGCCTCGCAGGCGATGGCGCAGGGGATCGGCATCGCGGTGGTCGGCACCGCGCTCGGCCTGGGCGGCGGCGCGCAGGACCTGACGCAGCTCGTGCTCGACCTCACCTTCAACCTGCCGAACTCGCGCGTCGACGAAATGGAAGCCGACCAGATCGGCGTGGAACTGGCCGCGCGCGCGGGCTTCGATCCGCGCGCCTCGGTGACGTTGTGGGAGAAAATGCAGAAGCTGGGCAAGTCGCAGCCGCCGCAGTTCCTCTCCACGCACCCGTCGCACGCGAACCGGATCAGCGAATTGCGCGAAGTTTCCGCGAAAGTGATGCCGCTGTACGACGCGGCGCGCGCGAAGCGCTGACCTCCAGGCTGGTGCGCAGCTTTGCGCGCCGGACGTGCCGGCGCATTGCGGCTTCCGCCTGTTCCGGGAGGCCCCCGAGGATCGCCGTGGCGATGGTCTCGTGCTCCTCCTGCGAGAGCGCGATCTCCTGCGGCGTCATGAGCGTGCGCCACTGGAACATCAGGATCGGGATCTGCAGTTGGTCGAGCATCTCCGGCAGGCGCGAGTTGCCCGACAGCTCGACGATGGCGCCGTGGAAAAGCTGGTTGTTCTCGATGAAGGCCGCGCGGTCGGCGGGATCGCCGCGCCGCACCTTCTGCCAGACCGCGAGGAAGCGCTTGCGGTGGTTGCCGTCGCCGATATGCTCCGCCGCGCGCCGCGCCGCCTGGCCCTCGAGGAGCTCGCGGATGTCGAACAGGTCGGCCATTTCCCGCGGGCTCAGGCGCTGCACCGCCGCGCCGCGGTTGGGGACCAGGCTGACCAGGCGCTCGGCGGCAAGGCGGCGCAGCGCCTCGCGAAACGTGCTGCGGCTGTAGGGAATTTCTTCCGCAAGGTCGCGGATCACCAGCCGCTGGCCGGGTGCAAAGCGGCCGCTGATGATGCCCTGGCGGATCGTCCGGAAAACGGCGTCTACCGCTTCGCCGTGCCGGTGCCGCGGGTTTGACAGGGGGGGCATGATCTGATCAAATTGTCAGACAATCATACGGCAATTCCATGCCCGCGAGAACCCTGTACGACAAGCTCTGGGACAGCCACGTGGTGCACGTCGAGGAAGACGGCACCGCGCTGCTGTACATCGACCGTCACCTCGTTCACGAGGTCACCAGCCCGCAGGCGTTTGAGGGCCTGAAACTCGCCGGGCGCAAGCCCTGGCGCATGGGCTCGGTGATCGCAACCGCCGATCACAACACGCCGACCACCGGCTGGGAGCGCGGTATCTCTGGCATCGTGGATCCGACCTCGCGCGTACAGGTCGAGACGCTGGACGCCAACATGCGCGAGTACCCGGCGAAGGCGTATTTCCCGTTCCTGGACAAGCGCCAGGGCATCGTCCATGTCATCGGGCCGGAGCAGGGCGCGACGCTGCCGGGCATGACGGTGGTGTGCGGCGACTCGCACACCAGCACGCACGGCGCTTTCGGCTGCCTCGCGCACGGCATCGGCACGTCAGAAGTGGAGCACGTGCTCGCCACCCAGTGCCTCGTGGCGAAGAAAATGAAGAACATGCGCGTCACCGTTGAGGGCGCGCTGGGCCGCGGCGTGACGGCCAAGGACGTGGTGCTCGCCATCATCGGCCGGATCGGCACCGCCGGCGGCACCGGCAGCGCGATCGAATTCGCCGGTAGCGCGATCCGCTCGCTCACGATGGAAGGGCGCATGACGGTGTGCAACATGGCGATCGAGGCGGGCGCTCGCGCCGGCATGGTCGGCGTCGACGACACCACGATCGCCTATCTCAAGGGCCGCGCCTTCTCGCCCACCGGGCCGGAATGGGACCAGGCGGTGGCGATCTGGAAGACCTTTGCGAGCGATCCGGACGCGAAGTTCGACGTCGAGGTGAGGCTGGATGCGCGGGAGATCGCGCCGCAGGTGACCTGGGGCACCTCGCCCGAGATGGTGGTGCCGGTACTCGATACGGTGCCGGATCCGGACAAAGAGAAGGATCCGATCAAGCGGGAGGGCATGGAGCGCGCGCTCGCCTACATGGGCCTGAAGCCGAGGACGCCGATCCAGGACATCCGCATCGACAAGGTGTTCATCGGTTCCTGCACCAACTCGCGCATCGAGGACCTGCGCGCCGCGGCAGCCGTGGCGAAAGGCAAGCGCGTCGCCTCGAGCGTGAAGCTCGCGATGGTGGTGCCGGGCTCGGGCCTGGTGAAGGCGCAGGCCGAGAAGGAGGGCCTGGACAAGGTGTTCCGCGAATCCGGGTTCGAGTGGCGCGAGCCCGGCTGCTCGATGTGCCTGGCGATGAATGCCGACCGCCTCGAGCCGGGCGAGCGCTGCGCCTCGACCTCGAATCGGAACTTCGAAGGCCGGCAGGGCGCCGGGGGGCGCACCCACCTCGTCAGCCCGGCGATGGCCGCCGCAGCGGCGATCGCCGGCCACTTCGTCGACGTGCGGAGCTTCCGGTAATGGAAAAGTTCACCGTCTTGAACGGGCTCGTGGCGCCGCTCGACCGCGCCAACGTCGACACTGACGCCATCATCCCGAAGCAGTTCCTCAAGTCCATCAAGCGCACCGGCTACGGCGAGAACTGCTTCGACGCCTGGCGCTACCTCGACATCGGCCAGCCCGGAATGGACAACGCGAAGCGGCCGCTGAACCCGGCCTTCGTGCTCAACCAGCCGCGCTACAAGGGCGCGGAGATCCTGCTCGCCCGCAAGAACTTCGGCTGCGGCAGCTCGCGCGAGCACGCGCCCTGGGCGCTGCAGCAGTACGGCTTCAAGTGCGTGATCGCGCCCTCCTACGGCGACATCTTCTACAACAACTCGTTCAAGAACGGCTTCCTGCCGGTGGTGCTCACCGAGTCGCAGGTCGACCAGCTGTTCTACGACTGCGCCCTGCCGGGATTCCGGCTGGTCGTCGACCTCGACCGGCAGACGGTATCCACTCCCGACGGCGCCAAGTCGTTCCGCTTCGATGTCGATCCCTCGCGGCGCCACTCGCTGCTGAACGGCCTGGACGAGATCGGCGTCACGCTGCGGCATGCGGACAAGATCCGCGCCTTCGAGGCGAGGCGACAAGCGCAGCTGCCCTGGCTTTTCCGGTAGGAGTTCCCCCATGAAGATCGCGGTGTTGCCGGGCGACGGCATCGGCAAGGAGATCGTTTCCGAGACGCTCAAGGTGCTCGGCCGCCTTGGCCTGAAATTCGAGTTCGAGGAGGCGCCCGTGGGCGGCGCGGGCTATGAGGCCGCGGGCCATCCGCTGCCCGAGCGGACGCTCGCGCTGGCGAAGCGCGCCGATGCGATCCTGTTCGGCGCCGTGGGTGATCCGAAATACGACGCGCTGGAATCCGCCAAACGCCCGGAGCAGGCGATTCTCGGCCTGCGAAAGGAGCTGCAGCTCTTCGCCAACCTGCGGCCGGCGCAGGTGTACGCGGAGCTCGCCGCCGCGTCCTCGCTTCGTCCCGAAGTGGTGGCGGGACTGGACATCCTCATCGTGCGCGAGCTGACCGGCGACATCTATTTCGGCCAGCCGAAGGGCATCCGGCCGCACGAGTCGGGCGGCCGCGAGGGCTTCGACACCATGCGCTACACCGAGGCGGAAATCCGGCGCATCGCGCGCGTCGCCTTCGACGCCGCGCGCAAGCGAAGCCGGAAAGTGTGTTCCGTCGACAAGGCAAACGTCCTCGAGACGTCCAGGCTCTGGAGGGAGGTTTTGAATCAGGAAGCAAAATCCAGCCCGGACATCGAGCTGACCCACATGTACGTGGACAACTGTGCGATGCAGCTGGTCCGCAATCCGAAGCAGTTCGACGTCATCGTCACGGGCAATATGTTCGGCGACATCCTCTCGGACGAGGCCTCGATGCTGACGGGCTCGATCGGCATGCTGCCCTCGGCCTCGCTCGACGCGAACAACAAGGGCCTGTACGAGCCGATCCACGGCTCGGCGCCCGACATCGCCGGCAAGGGCGTCGCCAATCCGCTCGCGACGATCCTTTCGGCGGCGCTAATGCTGCGCCATTCGCTCGGGCAGCCTGCCGCGGCGGACCGCCTGGAATCGGCGGTGAAGAAGACGTTGCGGGATGGTTACCGAACTGCGGACATATATACTGCGGGCACGAGGCGGGTAAGCACCGCGGAGATGGCTGCCGCGGTCGCGGAACGGCTGTAAGTCGAGGAAGTGGTCATGTTGAAGGTCGGCATCATCGGTTGGCGTGGCATGGTCGGTTCGGTCCTGGTGCAGCGCATGCGCGAGGAAAAGGACTTCGATCATGTCGAACCCGTGTTCTTCTCCACGTCGCAGGCGGGCGGCAAAGGCCCCGATATCGGCCGGGACACCGGGCCGGTCGGCAGCGCGATGGACGTCGACGCGCTGAAGAAGCTGCCTGTGCTCCTCTCCTGCCAGGGCGGCGATTACACGGGCGAGGTCTATCCGAAGCTGCGCGCCGCGGGCTGGAAGGGGTACTGGATCGACGCCGCCAGCACGCTGCGCATGAAGGACGAAGCGGTGATCATCCTCGACCCGGTCAACATGCCGACGATCAAGGACGGCCTCGCCGCCGGCAAGAAGGACTACATCGGCGGAAATTGCACGGTGAGCCTGATGCTGATGGGCATGGCGGGCCTGCTGCAGCGCGATCTGGTGGAATGGATGAGCTGCATGACCTACCAGGCCGCCTCCGGGGCCGGCGCGGCGGGAATGCGGGAGCTCGCGCAGCAGATGGCGCATCTGGGCGGGGTGGCGCAGCCGGCGCTGGACGATCCGGCGGCGACTGCACTGGACATCGACCGCCGTATCACGGGCGCTCTGCGCAACGGCGGGCTGGCCAAGAGCGAGTTCGGGCACCCGCTGGCGGCGAGCCTCCTCCCGTGGATCGACAAGGACCTGGGCAACGGCCAGAGCCGCGAAGAATGGAAGGCGCAGGCTGAGGGCAACAAGATCCTCGGGCGCAGCGAGCGGCCGATCCCGATCGACGGCATCTGCGTGCGCGTGGGCGCGATGCGCTGCCACAGCCAGGCGATGACGGTGAAGCTCAAGAAGGACGTGCCGCTGGGGGATATCGAGGGCATGCTCGCCGAAGCGCACGACTGGGTGAAGGTGGTGCCCAACCGGCGCGAGGAATCGCTCGCGGAGCTCACGCCCGCCGCGGTGAGCGGCAAGCTCTCGGTACCGGTCGGCCGGCTGCGGAAAATGCCGATGGGCGGCGACTATCTCGCGGCATTTACGGTGGGCGACCAGCTTCTCTGGGGGGCGGCCGAACCGCTGCGGCGGATGGTGCGTTTGCTGCTCGACGCCGGGGTGCGTTAGGGCCGGGGCCAAGAGGGAAAATTTCCTTGTGGGCCAAGGCGCTATCGCAGCAAAATCAAGAATGTCTCTCAGGTTGCAGGGCTAACGCCATGATGTTATGGTAGTCAGTCCCAGAAGAAACGCTCAGGGTGGGCTCAGTGGCTAAATTGGTCACCGCAATTCGTGTTGTCCTCGCTGCTCTGCTGTTCTCGCCGCTGGTGGTCGATGCGGCGGGTCTCGGCAGGCTGCAGGTGTTCTCCGCCCTGGGCCAGCCGCTGCGCGCCGAGATCGAGATCGTCTCCCTGCAGCCCGGCGAGGACGACTCCCTGCAGGCCAGGCTCGCCACCATGGACGCGTTCCGCCAGGCCGGCATCGAAATGACCGCCACCCTGGTCGACCTTGCGTTCACGATCGACCGGCGTGGGGCCCGGCCGGTGATCCGCATGACCACCTCCCAGCCGGTCAACGACCCCTTCCTCGACGTCCTGATCGAGCTTTCCTGGGCGACAGGGCGCCTTGTTCGCGAGTACACGTTCCTTCTCGACCCGGCCGAATTCAGGGCGCCTGCACCGGCGACGAGCGCGCCAGCGCCCGCGCCGGCAGCCAGGCCCGCGCCAGCGCCGGCCCCGGCGGCTGCACCACGATCCGAGCGCGGCCCCGCGCCGCTGGTTACGGAGGCGGGCGCAAAGCAGCATGAGGTGAAGAAGGGCGACACGCTGGGCGCGATCGCGCGCCAGAACCTGCCCCCGGGTGTGACGCTGAACCAGATGCTGATCGCTCTGTTCCGGGCCAACCAGTCGGCGTTCATCCGCGACAACGTCAACCTGGTGCGCGCAGGGCGCATCCTGAACATTCCCGATCGCGAGGCCATTCTCGCGATCGGCGCCGCCGATGCGAGCCAGCAGGTGCAGGCGCACATGGCGGATTTCGCCGAGTACAAGCGCAAGCTGGGCCAGGCGGTGGCCGCCGCGCCCGCGACGCCGGTGCGGGAGCGCGAGGTTACCGGGCGGATCACGCCGAAGCCGCAGGCCGCGGCGCCCGCCGAGCAGAAGGACCAGCTCAGGCTGTCCAAGGCTGACCCGTCCAAGCCCGCGGCGCCCGCCACGAAGGCGGCCCGCGAGGATGACCGTGTCGCGCGCGATCGCGCGCTGAAGGACGCCCAGTCGCGCGTCAGCGACCTCGAAAAGAACATCGCCGACCTGCAGAAGCTGGTCGAAATGAAGAACCAGCAGATGGCGGAGTTGGAGAAGAAGGCGGCGGCCAAGCCGCCGGCGCCCGCGCCCTCGGCGCCGCCACCGGCGCCCAAGGCGCCTGAACCGGCAGCCAAGGCACCGGAGCCGGCGGCAAAAGCCCCCGAACCCGCAGCAAAAGCCCCAGAGCCAGCCGCAAAAGCACCGGAACCCGCCAAAGCCCCCGACACCCCCAAAGCCCCCGAACCCGCGGCGAAAGCGCCCGAGGCGCCCAAAGCGCCGGAACCGGCGGCGAAGGCGCCTGAGCCCGCCAAGGAGCCGGCAAAGGAACCCGCGAAGGAGCCCGCCAAGAAGAAAGTGGTGGTCGCCAAGGCGCCGCCCGCCGCGGAAAAGGACATCGTCGACGAGGTCGTGACGTTCGTTTCCGACCCGGTCTCCGGTGGAGGCCTGGCCGCCGTGGTCGCCCTGCTCTTCGGTTACGGCGTCTGGCAGTGGCGGCGCAAGAAGGCCACCCAGAGCTCCAAGTTCCAGGACAGCGTGCTGGGCGCCGCGACCGGAGCGGGCGCTGCATCTGTGTTCGGCACTCCGGCGGCGGAGCCTGCGGCGGCTGCGGCGCAGCCCCAGGCAGCAGCGGCAGTCGCCGCCTCGGAGGCGTCGGTAAGCGGTGTCAGCGTCGGCGGCGGAGAAAGCGACGAAGTCGATCCGATCGCCGAGGCGGACGTGTACATGGCCTACGGCCGTGACGCCCAGGCGGAAGAGATTCTCAAGGAAGCGCTCGGCAAGGACCCCAACCGCGTGGCGGTGCACGCGAAGCTGCTGGAGATCTACGCCAACCGCAAGGACGCCAAGGCATTCGAGCAGACCGCCCTCAAGGTGAAGGGGCTGACCAACGGCGCCGGTCCGGAATGGGACAAGGCCATGGCGCTCGGGCACGGCATCGATCCGGGCAACGGGCTCTACGGAAGCGGTGGGGCGGGCGGGGAAGCGCCGGCGGCTGCGCCCGCGGGCGCGGCGCCTGCCCTCGACTTCGACATCGGCGGGAGCACCGCTGCGGTCGCCGCACAGCCGAGTGCCCCGGCGCTGGATTTCGATATCGGTGCGACGACGGCGGCAATACCGAAAAGCGATTTTGCGGCCGGCGGCACGCTGAAGCTGGATTCCGGCGAGACCAAGGCGGCCAGCAGCGGCCTGGATTTCGACCTGGGTGGAGCGGGCGGCGGCGAGGACGACAGCGAAAAGACCATCCTCGTGCCGCGCAAGGCCGCGCCTGCGCCCGCTGCGAAGAAGGTGGACCCGGACGCGACGGTCGCAATGGATTTCGACCTGAACCTCGACCTTGGCAGCAGCGCTCCTGCGGAGCCGGCGAAGCCGGCTGCGCCCGAGGCGCCGCTGGACCTGGGCGGACTCACCTTCGACCTCGGCACCCCCGCGGGCGGGGGCGCCGGTGGCACGGATCCGAAGTGGCAGGAAGTAGCCACCAAGCTCGACCTGGCGAAGGCCTACCAGGAGATGGGCGACAAGGACGGCGCGCGGGAACTGCTCAACGAGGTGGTCAAGGACGGCGACGCCGCGCAGAAGAGCCAGGCCGAGCAGATGCTTTCGGCCCTCGGCTAACCGCGGCGGGAATCGGCTCAACAAGCCGCGGCGCGAAAGCGACCGCGGCTTTTTCGTTATGGCGACGAGCTCATCTATTCGGCTAGCACTGGGAATCGAATACGACGGCAGCCGCTTCCTCGGCTGGCAGACGCAGCCCGGCGGCGGCACCGTCCAGGACGCGCTCGAATCGGCGCTGTCCGGAGTTGCCGACGCCAGGATTTCGGTGAAGTGCGCCGGCAGGACGGACCGAGGCGTGCATGCGCTTGCGCAGGTGGTGCACTTCGACACGACGGCGCAACGCCCGGATTCCGCCTGGGTGCGCGGGGTCAACGCGCTCCTGCCCGATGCGGTAGCGGTCCTCTGGTCGCAACGCGTGCCGCAGGACTTCCACGCGCGCTACTCGGCGCGCTCGCGCAGCTACCGCTACCTGCTCGTGAACCGGCCGGTGCGGCCCGCGCTTGGCGCGCGCTACACGGGCTGGGTTCACGCCCCGCTGGAGCTCGCGCCCATGCGCTCGGCGGCGGCACAGCTGCTGGGCGAGCATGATTTTTCGGCGTTTCGCTCGGCCGAGTGCCAGGCGAAAAACCCGGTGCGCACGCTGCACGCGATCGACATCGAGCGCTATGGGGACCGCATCGAATTCAGCATGCGTGCGAACGCGTGGCTGCAGCACATGGCCCGCAACATCGTGGGCACGCTCGTCTACGTGGGTGCGGGCAAGCATCCGCCGGCATGGGCGCGCG
>JAYRND010000047.1:0-6817 GCA_041904885.1 Burkholderiales bacterium | reverse complement strand
GCGCGCTCGGCAAGTCGCGCGAGGAGCGCTTCGAGAGCTGGGACGCGTTCGCCAGCCGGCTGGAGCCGCTGCTCTCGGAAGAGGACGCGACCGTATCGCGGCTCTCGGATGTCGAGGAGTTCAACGCCATGCGGCGCCTCGCGTTCTTCCGCCGCTTCACCGACCTGGAGCTCTGGGAGGTCGTGCGCAGCTGCCGTTGCCGCAAGGTGCTGGCCGGCACCGAGTTGATCCGCGAGGGCTTCGAGGACGACCACATCTACGTGCTCGCCGCCGGGCTGCTCAAGGTGACGCAGAAGGGGAAGCTGCTCAATGCCGTCACGCCCGGTGACTGCGTCGGCGAGATGGTCTACGCGCGCCGCAGAGTGACGCCGCGCAGCGCCACCGTCACCGCGGTCGAAATGAGCTGGGTGATGCAGCTGCGCGTAGCCGACATCGACGGCTTTTCCGATTCCTGCCGCGCGCGCTTCTCCGAGGCATTCCTCTCGGTGATGGCGGACCGGCTGTCGATGCTGGGCGGGCGCCTGGTGTCGCTCATGCAGGAGCACAAGGTCGGCCTGGTATGAAGCTGCGCGCGGCGGCGCTCGCCGCGCTGCTGGTCCTGCCCGCGGCGGCGTACGGCTACGACATCAACGGCGTGGGCCTGGGCGGGACGGAGGCCGAGGTGCAGAAGGCGTTCCCCAGCGCGCGCTGCCGGCCGCTCGAGTGGAAGTCCGACGCCGCCGACCGGCGCTGCGACGATTCGCGCATCGCGCTGGCCGGCGCCCAGGCCCAGTTCACGGCGTTCCTGAAGGCCGGCTCGGTCCAGGCCATGGACCTGCGTTTCAGCGGCAAGGACCTCGAGCGCGTGCGCGAGGCGCTGCGCGCGCGCTGGGGCGCGCCGCAGGCCGAGGCCACCGAGGTCTTCGCCGACCGCGGCGGCAGGGAGCGCAGCGTCTACAAGATGCGCTGGGAGAAGGGCGCCGACCGCGCGGTGCTCACCGCGCAACAGGACAAGAAGCGCGCGACGCTCGAAATCTCGCGCGGCAATTTCCCGGAGGAGATCTACCGGGTCAGGTGATGACGCGCGCGGCGCGCAGCGCCTCGATTTCCGGCTTGCCCAGCCCGAGCAGATCCTGCAGCACCTGGGCGGTGTGCTCGCCGAGCGTCGGCGAGGGAGAGCGCACCGAGCCGGGCGTGCGCGACAGGCGCGCGGCGACGCCGACCACCGGCACCCTGCCGGCCTTCGGGTGGTCCATCTCCACGAAGGAGCCGCGCGCCTTGACCTGCGGGTGCTGCACCACCTCGGCGAGGTTGTTGACGCGGCCGACAGGAATGCCATGGGAGACCAGCAGCGCTTCCCACTCCTCGTAGGTCTTCTCGAGGAAGACTTCCTGGAGCGCGGCGACCAGGCTCGCCCGGTGCTCGTCGCGCGCGCGGTTGGTGCTGTAGCGCGGGTCGGTGGCGAGCCCGGGCAGGCCAATCACCGGGCAGAAGATGCGCCAGAGCTTCTCGCTGCCCACCGCGAGCGCGAGGTCGCGCGTCTTGGTGGCGAACGTCTGGTAGGGCAGCAGCGCCTTGTAGGCGGTGCCCATCGGCGCGGGCACCTCGCCGCTCGCGAAGTAGCTGCCGAGCATGGTGCCAAGCAGCGCGAGCTGCCCCTCCATCATCGACACGTCGACCGCCTGGCCCTCGCCGGTCTTCTCCTTCACGCGCAGCGCGAGCAGGATCGCGTAGGCCGCGTTCATGCCGGCGGTGAGGTCGGCGATCGAAACGCCGCAGCGCGCGCCGTGCGAGCCCTCGGCGCCGGTGACGCTGATCATGCCGCTTTCGGCCTGCAGGATCAGGTCGAGCGCGGCGCGCTCGCGGTAGGGGCCGTCCTGGCCGTAGCCCGAGACCGAGCAGTAGACGATGCCCGGGTTGCGCTTCGCAGCGGTCGCGTAATCGATGCCGAGCTTCTCCAGCGTGCCGACGCGGTAGTTCTCCAGCACCACGTCGGCGCGCTCGACCATGCGCAGGAACAGCTCCTTGCCCTGCGGGTGCTTGAGGTCGATCGCCACGCCTTTCTTGTTGCGGTGCAGGCTGACGAAGTATGCCGTTTCCCCGCCCGGCATCGGCGAGCCCCAGGCGCGCGCGATGTCGCCCGTGCCCGGCGGCTCGATCTTGTAGACCTGCGCGCCGTAGTCGGCGAGCATCGTCGAGCAGAATGGCCCGGCGAGCGCGTGGCTCAAATCCAGCACCTTCACATCCTCCAGCGGCAATTTCATTGGTGTCTTTGCAAATGAGAAAAATGGGGTCTGTCCCCATTTATGGGTAGATCCACGGCCGGCGCTTGCGGTCGGCGGCCTCGAAGGCGGCGATCTTCGGCTCGAGCGCGAGGCTGAGGCCGATCTCGTCGAGTCCCTCGAGCAGCATTTTCTTGCGGCGCGGCGAAATGTCGAAGCTGATCTTGCCGTTGATCAGCTGTTTTTCGAGGTTCACCTCGAATTGTCTTCCATCTGCTTCTCGTATCAAATCATTTACAAGAGAAGACGAAAGAACTATCGGCAGCAATCCGTTCTGAAAACAGTTGCCGTAGAAGATCTGGCCGTAGGAGGGCGCGATCAGGCAGCGGATGCCCAGGCCGGCGAGCGCCCAGACCGCCATCTCGCGCGAGCTGCCGGTGCCGAAGAATTCACCGCAGACGAGGATCTTCGCGCCGCGGTACTGCGGCCGGTTGAGCACGAACTCGGGGTTCTCGCTGCCGTCGGGACGAAAGCGCGCCATCTCGAACGCGTAGTTGCCGATTTCCTCGCGTGGCGTGCCCTTGCAGCGCTCGATGCGGATGATGAGGTCTGTGTCGACATTTTTCTGCGGGAAGGGGGCTGCGACGGAAGACAGGGTCGAGAATTTTTCCATCAGAACCCCCGCACGTCCGTGATCTCGCCCGCGACTGCGGCGGCGGCCGCCATCGCGGGGCTGGCGAGGTGCGTGCGCGCCTGCGGGCCCTGGCGGCCGACGAAGTTGCGGTTGGAGGTCGAGACGCAGCGCGCGCGCGGCTCGACGTAGTCGCCGTTCGCCGCTACGCACATCGAGCAGCCAGCCTCGCGCCACTGGAATCCCGCTGCCCTGAAGACGTCGTGCAGCCCTTCGGCTTCCGCATCCTGCTTGATGCGCCAGGAGCCGGGCACGACCCAGGCCTCTACGTGCTTCGCGACTTTGCGCCCCTTCGCGATTGCCGCCGCCGCGCGCAGGTCGGGCAGGCGGGAGTTGGTGCAGGAGCCGATGAACACGCGGTCCACCTTCGTGCCGGCGATTGGCTTGCCTGCGGTGAGGCCCATGTAGGCGATGGCGTCGGGCTTCCTGTCCGGCACGAGGCCGTCCACGCCGATCACATCCTCGGGGCTGGTGCCCCAGGTGACCTGCGGGGCGAGCGAAGCGCAGTCGAGCGAGTGCTCGGCGTCGAATCTCGCGCCGACGTCGCCGGGCAGCGTCTGCCAGTGGGCGAGCGCCTCGTCCCAAAGGGCGCCCGCGGGCGCGTGGCGCCGGCCCTTGAGGAACGCGTAAGTCTTCTCGTCGGGCGCGACCATGCCGACCTTGGCGCCGAACTCGATCGACAGGTTGCACACCGTCATGCGGCCTTCCATCTCGAGGCCCCGGATCGCCTCGCCCGCGTACTCGACCGCGTACCCCATGCCGCCCGCGGTGCCGAGCTTGCCGATGAGCGCGAGGATCAGGTCCTTGGCGGTCACGCCCTTCGCCGGCACGCCGCGGAAATCCACGCGCATGGTCTTCGGCTTCTGCTGGACGATGGTCTGGGTGGCGAGAACGTGCACGAGCTCGGTGGTGCCGATGCCCCAGGCGAGCGCGCCAAGCGCGCCGTGCGTGCAGGTATGGCTGTCGCCGCAGACAAGCAGCGCGCCGGGGATCGTGAAGCCGGTCTCCGGGCCGATGACGTGCACGATGCCCTGGCCGTCCTCGCCCAGGTCGTAGACCTTCATGCCTGCCTTGCGGCTCTCGGCGCGAAAGCCCTCGATGATCCGGTTGCCGGTCGCATCGTTGCCGCGGCGCGCGCCGGGCGCTGTCGAGACCACGTGGTCGAAGGAGCCGAGGGATAGCTCGGGGCTGCGCATCCTGAGGCCCCGCTTCGTGATCTCGACCTGGCCGCGATAGCCGGAGAGCTCGTGGATCAGGTGCCGGTCGACGAACAGGAGCTGCATGCCGTCACCCAGCTCGTCGACGACGTGCAGGTCCCAGATCTTGTCGAACAGCGTGCGCGCCACGTGAGCTTCAGGCGGCCAGGCGCAGGCGCTCGGCGAGCAAGGCGCAGTCGGTACCGGCGGGCAGGGTGCCGAAAACGTGGCCCCAGTCGCCGCCGAGGCGGGTCGCACAGAAGGCTTCTGCCGCGCGCGGGTCGGCGTGGCGGAGCATGAGGCTCGCCTGCAGCGCGGTCGCGGCGAGCTCGACCAGCCGCCGCGCGCGCGATTCCAGGTTCGAGCGGTCGCCGAGCTCCTTTTGCAGGCGTGCGAGCGCCGCCTTGAGGTGCGGGTTCGCGGGCGCGCCGCCGATTTCCTTGAGTAGCGCCGACACGGACTCCGGCTCCCGCTCGGCCGAGCGCAGCACGTCCAGGCAGATCACGTTGCCGCTGCCCTCCCAGATGCCGTTCAGCGGCGACTCGCGGAACAGGCGCCCGAAGGGCCCGTCCTCGGTGAAGCCGTTGCCGCCCAGGCACTCCATCGCCTCGGCGGTGAAGGGCGGGTTGCGCTTGCACAGCCAGTACTTGGCCACCGGCGTCATGATGCGAGCGAGCAGCCGCTCGTTCGCGTCCGCGCCGCCGCGGTCGAACGCCTCGGCAAGCCGGAACGCTATCAGCGTCGCCGCCTCGGATTCGAGCGCGAGGTCGGCGAGCACGTTCTGCATCGCTGCGTGTTCGGCGAGCCGCGCGCCGAAGGCGCGCCGGTGCGCGCAATGGTGCAGCGCCTGCGTGAGGCCGGCGCGCATCATGCCGGCGCTCGCCACAACGATGTCGAAGCGCGTCAGGTGCGCCATCTCGATCAGCGTGGCGATGCCGCGGCCCTCGGGTCCGACCAAGAAGGCGCGCGTGTTGCGGAACTCGATCTCCGAGGAGGCGTTGGAGCGGTTGCCGATCTTGTCCTTCAGCCGCTGGATGTAGAACGGGTTCCTGGTGCCATCGGGCAGGGAGCGCGGCACGAGGAAGCAGGTGACGCGGTCGTCCAGGCGAGCGAGCGCGAGGAAGGCGTCGCACATCGGCGCCGAGCAGAACCATTTGTGGCCGGTCAGCAGGAACGCACCGCCGTCGCGCACCGCGACTGTCGAGTTCGACCGCAGGTCGGAGCCGCCCTGCTTCTCGGTCATCGCCATGCCGATGGTTGCGCCGGTCTTTTGCGCTACGGGCAGCGGCCGCGGGTCGTACGCCCTGGCCGTGAGCTTCGGTTCCCACTCGGCTGCGAGCGCCGGTGCATTGCGCAGCACCTGCACGCCGGCGAAAGTCATGGTGACCGGGCAGGAGATGCCCTGCTCGCCTTGGTTCCACAGGTAATTGAGCGTCGCGCGCGCGGCGAAGGCCCCATCGCGCTTCGCGGTCCAGGCGATCGAGTGCAGCCCCGCGCCGAAAGCGAGCCCCATCAGCTCGTGGTACGCCGGATGGAATTCCACTTCGTCGATGCGGTGGCCGAAGCGGTCGTGCGTCTTCAGCACCGGCCCGTAGCGGTTCGCCTGGTCGGCGAGCGTCTGCATGCGCTCGGTGCCGACGAGCCGCCCCATCTCCGCGGCTTCCTTCTCGATCCAGCCCGCCTGCGCGCGCTTCGAAGCGGAGGCGAGCACGCGGTCGCCCGCCCAGGCGTCGTATCCGACGAGCGGCGGGGGCTGGTTGGTGACTTCGTGGGTGTCGTCGGCGCGCGCGTTCATATCAGCGGGAATAGGAGCCGTCGTTGACGTCCAGCGTAGTCCCGTTCACGTACTGCGGGCAAGCGCTGCCGAGCCACAGGATCGCAGATGCCACTTCTTCGGGCGTGCAGACGCGGCCGGAGTGAACGCTTCTCATCACGCCGTCCTTGCGCGACTGCGGCAGCTGGTCGTACATCGCGGTCTGCGTAGGGCCGGGAGCGACCGCGTTCACCAGCACGCCATGGGGGCCGAGTTCCTTCGCCCAGGCCTTGGTGAGGTTGAGGATCCCCGCCTTGGTGATGCCATACCAGAGGTCGGGATGTCCGGTGAAGGCGGCCACGGAGCCCACGTTGACGATGCGGCCGGACCTTCTCGCCTTCATTTGAGGAGCCAGAGCGGTGATCAGCTCCACGGGAGCTTCGACGTTGACGGCGAGAATTTCCCGCTTGTGCTCCTCGGGAATGGCGTCATAGGCCTCGCAATACAGCACCCCTGCGTTGTTGACCAGCGTGTGGATTTCACCGAGGGAGTCGACGAGATTCCGGATTCGATTTAACTGCCTTAAATCAAAAGCTACCCGCTCAAAACCCTTCTCGTCGCACGTCGAAAAATCCTTGTCGAGGCCGAGCACCTTCCAGCCGGCCTTGAGGAAGGCGCGCGCGGTCGCCAGCCCGATGCCGCGCCCCGCGCCCGTGATCAGCGCCGTCTGCATCGGTGAATTCTAACTGGCTACAATTCGCTCCATGGCAGAAGCAATGTACTGGAAGGAAATCACGGTCCAATGGGGCGAGTCGGACCCGTTCGGGCTCGTCTACTACCCGAGGATCGTCGCCTGGTTCAACGATACCGAGCACGAGTTCTTCCGCACCATCGGCTACCCGATCGACCAGATGATCCGCCGGGACCGCACCACCTTCGTCATGGGCGACATCCACTTCCGCTTCATCGGGCCGGC
>JAYRND010000370.1:0-15504 GCA_041904885.1 Burkholderiales bacterium | reverse complement strand
GCTCGAGGGCGCCGCCCTGCGCGATTGCGTTGCACGAGAGAGCACAGCCGAGCACGGCCAGGGACAGGATGCGCATCATGGAATGAACCTCGAAGTTACTTGGCCAGCGTCTTCATCGCCCGCTCCAGCCCGGCGATGGTGGTCGGATACATGCGGTCCTTCATCAGTTCCTTGACGATCTGGATCGACTGCCGGTACGGCCAGACTTCCTCGGGCTCGGGGTTGAGCCAGACGCATTTCGAGTAGATGTCGGTGACGCGCTTGACCCACACCGCGCCCGCCTCCTCGTTGAAGTACTCGACCGAGCCGCCCGGCTGCAGGATCTCGTAGGGGCTCATGGTCGCATCCCCCACGAAGATCACCTTGTAGTCGTGGCCGTACTTGTGCAGCAGGTCCCAGGTGCGCGTGCGCTCGGAGTGGCGGCGGCGGTTGTCTTTCCAGACGAAGTCGTACAGGCAGTTGTGGAAGTAGAAGAATTCCAGGTGCTTGAACTCGGTCTTGGAGGCCGAGAACAGCTCCTCGGCGAGCTTGATGTGGTCGTCCATGGTGCCGCCGATGTCCATCAGCATCAGCACCTTGATGGCGTTGCGGCGCTCCGGCCGCATGTGGATGTCGAGGTAGGCCTTCTTCGCCGTGCTGCTGATCGTGTTCTCCAGGTCGAACTCGTCGGGCGCGCCGTCGCGGGCGAACTTCCTCAGCCGCCGCAAGGCAACCTTGATGTTGCGCGTGCCCAGCTCGACCGAATCGTCGAGGTTGCGGTACTCGCGCTGGTCCCAGACCTTGACCGCGCTGCGGTTGCGGCCCTTGTCCTGGCCGATGCGGATGCCCTCGGGGTTGTAGCCGTAAGCGCCGAAGGGCGAGGTGCCGCCGGTGCCGATCCACTTGGAGCCGCCCTGGTGGCGGGCTTTCTGCTCCTCGAGCCGCTGCTTGAGCGTCTCCATCAGCTTTTCCCAGCCGCCGAGGGCCTGGATCTGCTTCTTCTCCTCCTCCGTGAGGGTGAGCTCCACCTGCTTGAGCAGCCACTCGAGCGGGATCTCGGTCTCGATGCCGGGAATGGTCTGCACGCCGTCCCAGAATTCGGCGAAGGCGCGGTCGAACTTGTCGAAATTGGCCTCGTCCTTGACCAGCGCGGTGCGCGACAGGTAGTAGAACTCGTTGATGTTCGGGCTGATGACGTCCTTGTGCATCGCCTCGAGCAGCGTCAGGTACTCCTTGATGGAGACCGGCAGCTTGTGGCTCTTCAGCTTGAGGAAGAAGTCGATCAGCATGGCGTCATTCTACTGCCGCATGCGATATTCCTGCCATGGCGCTCTATCTGGACGATGCGGCCGTGCGCCGGCTGCTGCGCATGGAGGACCTGCTCGCGGGCATGCCCAAGGTGCTCATGGACCTTTCGGCGGGCAGAGTAGTGCAGCCGCTGCGCACGGTCATGGAGGTACCAGGAGCGCAGGGCATGCTGTTCCTCAAGCCCGCGCTGATCGAGGGCGCGCTCGCGACCAAGCTGATCACCCTGATGCCGGGCAACGCAGGGCGCGGGCTGCCGACGCTGCTCGCCACGATCGTGCTGATGGATCCGGCCACCGGCGAGCCGCGCGCTGTGATGGACGGGGCCTGGATCACCGCGCTGCGCACGGCGGCGGTCTCTGCGGTCGCCGCCGATGCGCTCGCGCCGCCAGGGGCGAAGGTTGTCGCCATGCTGGGCAGCGGAGCGCTCGCCCGCAGCCACGCGGCAGCGCTGCGCGCGGTGCGGCCGGTGAGCGAAGTGCGCATCTGGAGCCGCGACCCGGCCAACGTCGCACGCTGCGCGACAGAGGTGGGCGGCATCGCCTGCGCGAGCGCCGAGCTGGCCGTGCGCGGCGCCGACATCGTCTGCACCGTGACCAACGCGTCGGAGCCGGTGCTGCGCGGCGCATGGCTCAAGCCCCGCGCCTTCGTCGCCGCGGTCGGCGCCCCGCGCCCGACCTGGCGCGAGCTGGACGACGAGGCGATGCGCAACGTGATCGTGGCCGACAGCCGCGAGGCCGCGCTGAAGGAGTCGGGCGACGTCATCCTGTCGGGCGCCGCGGTGTACGCCGAGATCGGCGAGATACTCGCCGGGACGCGGCCGCGGCCCGCCGCGGGCGCAACCGTGGTGTTCAAGTCGCTGGGGCAGGCCGTCGAGGACGCGTTCGCCGCGCGCCTGGTCCATGACGCCGCGATCGCGGAACGGCGCTGACACGGTCATCATCGGCGCCGGCATCGTCGGCGCGTCGGTCGCGTACTGGCTGACCCGGCTCGACCCCACGGCGTCCGTGGCGCT
Organism: Burkholderiales bacterium; assembly: GCA_041904885.1. Taxonomy (GTDB): domain Bacteria; phylum Pseudomonadota; class Gammaproteobacteria; order Burkholderiales; family SG8-39; genus RBG-16-66-20. The sequence continues at coordinate 13,205 of JAYRND010000370.1, read as the reverse complement.
CATCGAGCGCGACCGGACTTTCGCGCGCGCGTCGTCGGCTCTGTCGGCAAGCTCGATCCGGCAGCAGTTCTCCCATCCGCTCAACATCGACATGTCGCGGTTCGGCCTCGGGTTCCTGCGCGAGATGGGCGTCGCGGTGCAGGAAAAGGGCTATCTGTACCTCGGCGCGGCGGAGCCCCTCCGTGCCCTGAACGAATTGCAACGCGCGAACGGGGCGGATGTCGCGCTTCTCACGCCGGCGCAATTGCGCGGGCGCTTTCCGTGGCTGAACGTGGCCGGCGTCGAGCTCGGCTCTCTGGGGCTTAGCGGCGAGGGCTGGTTCGACGGCCCGGCGCTGCACGCGGAAGTGCTGCGCCGCGCGCGCGCGCAGGGCGCGCGCCTGATAGAGGGCGAGGCGCTGGGATTCGAGCGCGAGGCGGACGGCCGGGTCCGCGCGGTGCTGCTCGCCGCCGGTTCGCGCGTCAAATGCGGCCACGCGGTGAACGCGGCGGGCCCCTGGGCGCGCTCGCTCGCGGCGGCGGCGGGCATCGCGCTTCCGGTCCATGCGCGTCGCAGGACGGTATTCGTGCTCTCCTGCCCGGACCCGTTGCCGGAGTGCCCACTGGTCATCGATCCGAGCGGATTCTGGTTCCGGCCCGAGGGCCGCTATTTCATCGCCGGCACCACGCCGAACCCGGATCTCGACGAGCTGCCGCTCGAGCCGAACCATGCCGAATTCGACGAGGCGCTGTGGTCGCGCATGGCGCACCGGGTGCCGGCGTTCGCCAGCCTGCGCGTCGAGCGCGCCTGGGCGGGCTACTACGAGATGAACCTGTTCGACGCCAACGCCATCATCGGCGCGCACCCCGCGGCGCCCAACCTGTGGTTCGCGAACGGATTTTCCGGGCACGGCATGCAGCAGGCGCCCGCCGCCGGCCGCGGCGTCGCCGAACTCATCCTGAAGGGCGGTTTCCAGACGCTGGACCTTTCGCCACTCGGCTTTCAGCGGTTGCTCGACAACCGGCCGATGGAGGAGGCGCTCATCATCGGCTGAGCGCGAGGCGTCTTCCAGATTGTCGACAATCTTGTTGACAATAATGAACGGGCTCTTTACCTTGGCTGCCCAGCCATGAGCGTGCGCAGCCTTCCCGTCCGCCCCGTCCCGCGCCGCGCCGCCGCGCGCCGGGGGCGGCGCGAGCCGGTCAACCTGCTCGCGGTCATGCGCGCCCGCATCGCGCGGCAGGACGTGCCGCCGGGCGCGAAGCTGCGCGAGCAGGACCTCGCGCGCGAGTTCGCCGTGCCGCGCACGCGCGTGCGCGAGATGTTCCTTTCCCTCGAGCAGCTCGGCCTGATCGAGCGCATCCCCAACCGCGGCGCCGTGGTCACGCGGCTGGACATTTCCCAAGTCCGGCACATCTACGACCTGCGCGAGGTGCTGGAGGGGCTGTGCGTGCGCCTGGCGACGCAGAACGTGCCGCCGGAGAGCTGGCAGGACCTCGTGGACCTGTTCGCCGGGCCGATGCAGAAGCACGTGGAGGCGGGCGACTTCGATGCTTTTCTGTCCGGCTACGAGCGCTTCCGGCGGCGGACCATCGAGGCCGCCGGCAACCCGCTGCTCGCCGGGATGCTGGACAGCATCTACGAGAAGACGCAGGTGCTGATCAGGCGAATCATCATCCTGCCCGGTCGCGCGAAGCTCGGCCTGCAGCAGCATCGCGCGGTACTGCAGGCGATGCGGGGCGGCAATGCCGAGGCGGCGGAGGGCCTGCGGCGCGAGAACATGCGCAGCGCGAAGGCATACCTGGAGCGCTACGAAAAGTATGTCCTCTGATCCCGTACTGCCGCGCGGGCCGCTCACCGGCATGCGTGTGCTCGAGATGGGCTCCACGGTGGCGGGGCCGTTCTGCGGCCGCCTGCTTGCCGACTTTGGCGCGGAGGTGATCAAGGTCGAGCCACCCGAGGGCGACCCGGTGCGCACGATGGGGAAGCGCTTTCACGGCAAGTCGCTCTACGCCGCGAGCATGTTCCGCAACAAGGCGCTGATCAGCGTCGACCTGCGCCGGCCGGAGGGCCAGGCTATCGTCCGCGACATCGCCGCGCGCTCGGATGTGGTGGTGGAGAATTTCCGGCCCGGCGGACTGGAAAAGTGGGGCCTCGGCTACGCGCAGCTGTCGGCCCTTAACCCGAAGCTGGTCATGGTGCGCATCAGCGGCTTCGGCCAGACCGGGCCGTACAGCCAGCGCGCGGGCTACGGCGTCATCGGCGAGGCAGTGAGCGGCCTGCGCCACCTGACCGGGGACCCGGACCGCGCGCCCACGCGCGTCGCCGTCTCCATGACCGACTACATCACCGGGCTGTATGGCGCTTTCGGCGCGACGCTTGCGCTGCTCGCACGCGAGAAGACCGGGCGCGGCCAGGTCATCGACGCGGCGCTTTATGAATGCGCCTTCAGCTTCATGGAGCCCTGGATCCCCGCCTACCAGAAGCTCGGGCACGTCGCCATGCGCAGCGGCTCGCGCCTGGAGGAGAGCACGCCCAACAATCTGTATCCCACGCAGGACCGGCAGTTCATCCACATCACCGCGATGGGCGACGCGGTGTTCCGGCGGCTCGCCGGCGCGATGGGCCGGCCGGAGCTTGCCGCCGATCCGCGCTTCGCGCCGGCGGTGCTGCGAGCGCCGCCCCACGCCGACATCGACGACGCGATCGCGCGCTGGTCCACGCAGCACGATCTGGTGGACCTGGAGCGCGTGCTCGCGGAGGTCGGCGTACCGGCCACGCGCATCTTCACCATCGCCGACATCTTCGGCGACCCGCACTACCGCGAGCGCGGCTCGATCGTAGAGGCCCCCGATCCCGAGCTGGGCGGCGTCGCCATGGCGGCGGTCGTGCCGCGCCTATCGGCGACTCCGGGCCAGGTGCGGCACGCGGGCCACCGGGTCGGCGAGGACACCGCGGCGGTGCTGGCCGACCTGCTCGGCCTGCCGCCGGAGCGCATCGGCGCGCTCGAGGCGGCCGGAATCGTCAGCGGCGGCGGGGCGGCATGAGCGGGTCGACGCCCCCCGCGCAGCCGTTTGCACGGCAGCTCGCCGAGCTCGAGGCGCGCGAAGCGAAGGCGCGCGCCATGGGCGGCGCCGAGAAGCTCGCGCGCCGCAAGGCGGCCGGCGTACTGAACGCGCGCGAGCGCCTCGCGCGCCTGTTCGACCCGGACAGCTTCATCGAATCCGGCCTGCTCGGCGTCTCGGCAAGCAATCCGGCCGACCGGGACCGCTCGCCTGCCGACGGCAAGATCGCGGGCTTCGGCAGGATCGACGGGCGCGAGGCGGCCGCGGTCGCCAACGACTTCACCACCATGGGCGCCTCGAGCAGCGCGACCAACGGCCGCAAGATCGCGCACATGAAGAGCGTCGCGACGCGGCGCGGGCTGCCGCTGGTGTTCCTGGGCGAATCCTCCGGCGCGCGCATGCCGGACCACATGGGCTCGCGCGGCATGGGCACGCTGCTTGGCAACGACGGCACGCAGTACCAGCGCCTGCGCGAGACGCCGTGGGCGGCAGCCTGCCTCGGCCTTTCCTACGGCTCGTCGTCCTGGTACTCGGTCCTTGCGGACTTCAACGTGATGCGCAAGGGCGCGGTGCTCGCCGTATCGAGCTCGCTGCTGGCGTCACTGGCGATCAAGGAGCAGGTAGACCCGGAGGAAATGGGCGGCTGGAGGCTGCACGCGGAAGTGACCGGCTTCGCCGACCTCGTGGTCGATACCGACGAAGAAGCGATCGATGCAATCAAGGCTTTCCTTTCGTACCTGCCGTCGCACCATAGCGAGGCGCCGCCGGTGCGCGCGGTCCCGGCGGGCTCCGGCGCGGCAATGCGCGATGTCCTCGCCATCCTTCCCGCGAGCCGCACCCAGGTGTACGACGTGCGCAGGATCGTGCGCGCCATTGTGGACGAGGGCAGCTTCCTCGAGCTGAAGGCGCGCTTCGGCAAGGTGGCCGTGACCGGCCTCGCGCGGCTGGACGGGCGCACCGTCGGCGTGATCGCCAACAACCCGCTCTACAAGGGCGGGGCGATGGATTCGGACGCCTGCGAGAAGATCACCAGCATGGTCGTGCTGTGCGATTCCTTCAACATCCCGATCGTGATGCTGGTGGATACGCCGGGCTTCGTCATCGGCACCGAGGCCGAGCGCCGGCGCGCGCCGGGCAAGATCATGAATTTCATGAACGCGCTGGCGCTGGTGACGGTGCCCAAGCTCGCGGTGATCCTCCGGAAAAGCTATGGCCAGGCCTACCTGAACATGGGCGGCGGTCGGAACTCCGACGAGGTCGCGGCCTGGCCCACCGCCGAGGTCAGCTTCATGGACCCGCAGTTTGCGGTGAAGGTGGTGCATGGCCTCGATCCCGGGCAGCCGGGGTTCGACGACGCGCTGGCGCAGATGGACCGCGACAGCGAGCCTTGGGACATGGCGGGCGTGTACGCGGTGCAGGCGGTGATCCGGCCGCAGGAGACGCGCGACTATCTCATCCGCATGCTCGAGGTGCACCGCCTGCGCCTTACCAACGGCGTGGGCCGGCACCTGATGGGCGCCTGGCCGACCAGCTACTGAAGAACGCAGTCGAAAAAAGGAGAAGCGAAGTGGCGAAACTGCACGCGAAGACCGAAGTGACCGGCTCGGTCTGGAAGATCACCACGGCGGTGGGCCAGACCCTGGCCTCCGGCGACGTGGTGATGGTGATCGAGTCCATGAAGATGGAGATCCCGGTGATCGCCGAGGAAGGCGGCACCATCGTCGAGTACCGCGTCAAGGAGGGCGACGCGATTTCTGAGGGCGAGATCGTCGCGATCCTCGAGCTCTGACGCGCCGCATGGACCGCAAGCCGGACGAGGGCTGGGCACAGGAGGTCGAGGAGCTGCGCTTTCGCCGCGCCGAGGCTGCGAAGCTCGGCGGCGAGACCGCGGTGCGCAGGCACCACGAGCAGGGGCGCCTGACGATCCGCGAGCGCATCGGCGGCCTGGTGGACAGGGACTCTTTTCAGGAGGTGGGCGGCCTCACCGGCCAGGGCAGCTACGAGGGCGCCGCGCTGAAGGCGGTGACTCCCGCGCCCTACGTGATGGGCCTGGCGAAGATCGACGGGCGCCCGGTGGCGGTGGGCGGCGAGGACTTCACCGTGCGCGGCGGCACGAGCTGGAGCGGCGACCGCAAGAAGGGGGGGCAGGGCGGGTTCGTGGAGGACCTCGCGCACAGCTACCGGATCCCGCTCGTCAACCTGATCGACGGCTCCGGCGGCAGCGTGACCTCGATCCGGCGCCGCGGCCATTCCGTGTTCCCGGGGGTGCACGGCTTCGAGCGCTCGGTCGAGCTGCTCGGCGAGGTTCCGGTGGTGAGCGCGGTGATGGGCACGGCCGCTGGCGGGCCCGCCGGACGCGCGATCCTCTCGCACTGGTCGGTGATGGTGAAGGGCACGAGCCAGGTATTCGCCGCAGGGCCGCCGGTCGTAGAGCGCTCGCTGGGCCGGAAGATCTCGAAGGAGGATCTCGGCGGCGCCGCGCTCGCGGTGGATCTTGCGGGCACCATCGACAACGTGGCCGAAAGCGAGACGCAGTGCTTCGATATGATCCGGCGGTTCCTCGGCTACCTGCCGCAGAACGTCTGGGAGCTGCCGCCGGTGGTGGAAACCGGCGACTCGCCGGACCGGCGCGAAGAGGCGCTGCTCGGCATCGTGCCGAAGAACCGCCGCCAGCCCTACGACATGAAGCGGCTGATCCGCCTGGTCGTGGACCGCGATTCGATGTTCGAGATCCAGCCCGGTTTCGGCAAGGCGGTGATCACCTGCCTCGCGCGCATGAACGGCAAGGTCGTGGGGATCATCGCCAACAACCCAATGGTGTACGCGGGCGCTGTCGACGTGCGTGGCGCGCGCAAGCAGACGCATTTCACCGAGCTTTGCGACTGCTTCCATATTCCGATCGTGTTCCTCGTGGACGTGCCGGGATTCATGGTCGGGCGCGACGCCGAGGCGGCGGGCACGCTGCGCGAGGGCATGCGCAGCGTCTATGTTGCGCTGCAGGCGTCGGTGCCGATGGTGACCGTCGTGATCCGCAAGTGCTACGGCATGGCCGGGATGGGGGCGACCGACAAGAACGGGCTGGACTTCAAGATCGCCTGGCCCTCGGCCGAGTGGGGCTCGCTGCCGATCGAGGGCGGCGTCGCCGCCGCGTTCCGGCGCGAGATCGAGGCCGCCGCCGACCCGAAGGCGCGCGAGCAGGAGATCGAGGAGGAGCTGCGCGCGCTCGCCTCGCCCTTCCGCACTGCGGAAGCCTTCGGCGTGGAGGACATCATCGATCCGCGGGAGACGCGGCCCTACCTGTGCCGGCTCGTGGATGCGATGCAGGGCAGGCTGCGTACCGGCCTGGGGCCGAAAACCAGGGCCGGCGTGAGACCATAGGGACAAACAAGAGGAGGAGGATGACATGAGCAAGCTGGCAATCGCGCTCGCACTGGCGCTCGGCAGTGCGCCTGTGCTGGCGGAGGTCGACGAGGTGAAGCTCGTCTCGCAGTACGGCATCGGCTACATGCAGCTCACGTTGATGAAGGCCGACAAGCTGGTCGAAAAGAACCTCGCGAAGCAGGGCCTCGCCAGCAAAGTCAGCTGGTCGACGGTCGCCGCGGGCGCGGCTGCGAACGACGCGCTGCTTTCGGGCGGGCTGCACATTGCGTCCGGGGGCACCGGGCCGGCCCTGATCCTGTGGGACCGCACCCGCGGCAATGTGGACGTGAGGGGCGTCGCCGCGCTTTCGTCGATGCCGAACCTGCTGGTGACGCGCAATCCTGCCGTGAGGTCGATCCGCGACTTCACTGACAAGGACCGCATCGCGATGGCGGGCGCGGGATCCTCGGTGCAGACCATCTACCTGCAGATGGCGGTGTCGAAGGAATACGGCATCGAGAACTACAAGAAGCTCAACCCGCTGATGGTGGGGCTGCCGCACCCGGAAGGCCTGCGCGCGCTGCTCTCGGGCGCAGGCGAAATCACGGCGCAGTTCACCTCGCCGCCGTTCCAGAACACGGCGCTGGAGAACCCCGCCATCCGGACCGTGCTCAATTCCTACGACGTGATGGGCGGGCCGAACACGTTCCTCATGGTCTGGGCGACCGGCAAGTTCCGCGAGGCGAACCCCAGGACCTTCCGCGCGGTGGTCGATGCGCTGAAGGAAGCGACCGACGCTATCAATGCCAACAAGAAGCGCGCGGCGGAGATCTACGTGCAGGAGGGCGGCGGCAAGGAGTCCGTGGACAAGATCTTCGCGCTCATGAACGACCCGCAGGTGAAGTACACGCTGGCGCCCGAGCGGCTCCTGCCGTACGCGGAGTTCATGCACCGCATCGGCACCCTGAAGACCCGGCCGGCCTCGTGGAAGGACATGTTCTTCCCGGAGGTGCACGACCTGCCCGGCAGCTGAACTCCGGCGGGGCGCGAGGGAGCCGCATGGAGGCGGGCGAGCCGCTGCTGCGCGTCGAAGGCGTGACGCTGCAGTACAAGACGCGAGAGCACGTGGTGACGGCCACGTACCGGGTGAGCTTTGACGTGCTGCGCTCCGACCGCTTCGTGCTGCTCGGGCCCTCGGGCTGCGGCAAGTCGACGCTTCTGAAGGCGGTCGGCGGCTACCTGCGGCCGGAGGAAGGGCGCATCGCCCTGAAGGGACGCGAGATCGCGCGGCCAGGACCGGACCGCGTGATGGTGTTCCAGGAGTTCGACCAGCTGCTGCCCTGGAAAACCGTGAAGCAGAACGTGACCTTCGCCCTCGAGGCCTCCGGCCGCAAGCGCGGCAGGGAGGCCGAAGAGGCGGCCACGGCGGCCATCGAGATGGTCAACCTGGCTCGATTCGCCGACGCCTACCCCCACACGCTTTCGGGAGGCATGAAGCAGCGGGTGGCGATCGCGCGCGGCATGGCGATGCAGCCTGACATCCTGCTCATGGACGAGCCGTTCGCGGCGCTTGACGCGCTTACGCGCCGGAAGATGCAGGACGAGCTCCTGCAGCTCTGGGAAGCGATACGCTTCACGGTGCTGTTCGTGACGCATTCGATCCCCGAGGCGGTGCGCCTGGGAAACCGGATCCTGCTGCTGTCGCCGCACCCCGGGCAGGTGAAGGCGGAACTGAACAGCGACGGCAGCGACCCGGCCGATCCGGCGACGGGAGCCAAGCTCTCGGACCGGATCCACGACATGCTGTTCACCGATAAGGTCGAGGAAGCGGAGGCCGCGGATGCTTGAGGCCCGGCCCGAATTCGTGCGGGAACGCGTAGCCGAGGCCGATTTCGGCGTGGTCGAGCGGCCGCTGCCCGCGCTGGAGCGGGTCGCCAACATCGGCGCCCTGCGCAAGGCGCTGATCCTCATCGTGCTGGCGCTCGCCTGGGAGGGGTACGCCCGCTACCTGAACAACGCGCTGCTGGTGCCGACATTCGTGGCCACCATGCGGGCGCTCATCGAGCGATCGGTGACCGGCGAGCTGCCGCTCAAGGCCTGGGTGTCGGTTAAGGTGCTGCTGCAGGGCTACGCGATCGGGCTGGTGCTCGCGCTTCTCCTTACCATGTTCGCGATGCTCTCGCGCTGGGGCAACGACCTGCTCGAGACGCTGACCGCGATGTTCAATCCGCTTCCCGCGATCGCGCTGCTGCCGGTCGCGCTGATCTGGTTCGGGCTGGGCAGCCCGAGCCTGGTGTTCGTGCTGGTGCACGCGGTGCTGTGGCCGGTCGCGCTCAACATGCACTCCGGTTTTCTCGCGGTGTCGAATACCCTGCGCATGGTGGGCCGCAACTACGGCCTGGCTGGATTCGGCTACGTCGCGCGCATCCTCGTGCCGGCGGCCCTGCCGAGCATACTCGCGGGTCTGAAGATCGGCTGGGCGTTCGCCTGGCGTACGCTGATCGCCGCCGAGCTGGTCTTTGGCACCACCTCGGGTTCCGGCGGCCTGGGCTGGTTCATCTACGAGAGCAAGAACATGCTCGACATCCCGCTGGTGTTCGCGGGCCTGTTCACGGTGATCCTGATCGGCTTGGCGGTCGAGAGCCTGATCTTCCGGGCAGTGGAGAACAGCACCGTGGTGCGCTGGGGCATGCGCGCCTGAGCGCGCAGTCGCGCTAGAAGTCCGCGTCCGCCTCCGCGACCTTCGCGCGGTGGCGGTAGTGCTGCCAGATCGAGAAGGCGAGCGAGGCGACCGAGGCGAGCACCAGCGCGCCCGAGATCGGCCGCGTGAGGAACAGCCACGGGTTCGAGTCGGTCATGATCGCGCGGATCAGGTTGATCTCGATCTGGTCGCCGAGGATCACGCCGAGGATGAAGGGCGCGAGCGGGAAGCCGAACTTCACCATCGCGTAGCCGAGCACGCCGAAGGCGAGCAGCACGTAGACGTTCTGCATGGTGTTGTTGAGAGCGTAGGCGCCGATCACGCACAGGACCAGCACCACCGGGAACAGTGCGGCCTTGGGCACAGTGACGATGCGCAGCATGAAGCGCGCGGAGATGCCGATGATGAGCACCATGAGCGGGTGGGCGAGCAGGTAGGCGGCGAAGATCCCGTAGGCGAGCTGCGCGTTCTGCGAGATGAAGAGCGGCCCGGACTGGATGCCGTGGATGGTGAGCGCGCCCAGCATCACCGCCGTGACCGCGTCGCCCGGAATGCCGAAGGCCATGATGGTGACCAGCGACCCGCCCACGTTGGCGTTGTTGGAGGATTCCGAGGCGACGATGCCCTCGGGCGTGCCGGTGCCGAAACGCTCGGGGTGGCGCGAGAGCTTCTTTGCCTGGTCGTAGGCGAACATGCTGGCGGCGCTGCCGCCGATCGCCGGCAGCACGCCGATCAGCACGCCGATGAAGGAGGTCCAGAGCAGGAGCAGCGGCCGCTGCAGGACCTCCCAGATCACCTTCAGCTGCGAGACGGCGAGTCGCACGCTTCGATCCACTGCCTCGAGCGCCTTCGCCGCGCCGCCCATGCGCTCGGCCTCGGTCATGATCTGCGCGAAGGCGAACACGCCGATCAACACCGGCAGGAAGTCGATGCCGCCCTCCAGCATCGGGATGCCGAGCGTGAGCCGCTTCTGGCCCATCACCGGGTCATTGCCGAGCACAGTGACGATGAGGCCCAGGCCGCCCGCGACCAGCCCCTTGGCGAGCGAGGATTCCACCAGCCCCGCCACCATCGACAGCGCGAACACGAACAGCGAGAAGAACTCCCAGGGCCCGAACTCGAGCGCGATGCGCGCGAGGGGCCCGGTGGCGAAAATCAGGAATGCGCCGCCGAGCAGGCCGCCGAAGAACGAGGCCCAGATGCCCAGCCAGATGGCGCGGCCGGGCTCGCCCTTCTTCGCCATCGTGTGGCCGTCGAAGGTGGTGGCGATGGCCGAGGGCGTTCCCGGGATGCCGAGCAGGATGGCGGTGATCAGCCCGCCCGCCGAGCCGCCGACGTACACGCCGGTCATCGCCGCCAGACCCTGCAGCGGATCGAGGCCGAAGGTGAAGGGCAGCACGACGATGATCGTCATCGTGATCGTCACGCCGGGTAAGGCGCCGCCCACCACGCCGGCGAGCGTGCCGAAGAAGAGGGGCAGGAGGTACTTCGCCTGCGCGACGTTGGCGAGCGCGGCGCCGAGGAGCTCGAGCATTGCCTAGAAGCCCGTCCAGCTGCCGCGCGGCAGCAGCACCGAGAGGTAGCGCTCGAAGATGAGCCAGGTCGCCAGCGCAGTGAGGAAACCGAGCAGCACGGCGCCCGCCCAGCCCCTCAAGCCGCGCGGCGGCGAGAGCAGGGCGCTCGCCGCGATCACGTAGGCGAAGGTCGCGATGCGGAACCCCAGGGCAGGCAGCGCCAGGCAGTACAGGGCGAAGGCGCCGAAACTGAGCGCGACCAGAAGGTAGTTCAGCTTTTGGCTGGGTTTATCTTCAGATTCTTTTTTTCTACTAAAAAAACTACTAAGAACTAAACCCAGGGAAAGCAGTGCGGTGATCCCGAGCACGATGCGCGGGTAGAAGCCCGGCCCGACCGGGACCATCGGGCTTTCCTTCAGGCCGAGCGTGAGCCAGAAAAGAACGAGGCTCGCGGCGAGCACCGCGAGCCCCGCGTAGCCGTCCCGGCTCACCGCTTCAGCAGCCCGAGGTCCTTGGCGAGCGTCTTGTTGAGCTCGTCGTTCTCCTTCAGCCAGGCCGCGTAGGCCTTGCGGTCCAGGTAGCGCACGTCGGTGGCCTGCTTCTTCATCGAGTCCTCGAACGCCGCCTCCTTCACCGTCGCCGCGCAGGCCGACTCGAGCTTCGCCAGCACGGCGGCGGGCGTGCCCTTGGGCGCGAGGATGCCGCGGCTCACGGTGTAGGTGACGTTGACGCCCAGCTCCTTGAGCGTCGGCACGTTCGGCATCTCGGGGCTGCGCTTCTCGGTGCCGATGGCGATGAATTTCAGCTGGCCTGCCTCGACCTTGCCCTTCTGGGTCATGTTGGAATCGGTGAGGTCGATGTGGCCGCCGAGGATCGCGTTCATGCGCGGGGCGAGGCCTTCGTAGGAGACGTACTTGAACTTGATGCCCGCGGCCTTCTCGATCAGCGCGGGGAAGAAGTGGCTGGTCGAGCCCAGCGTGGCGCCCACCGAGATCTGCCCGGGCCGCGCCTTGGCGTCGGCGAGCAGGCCCTTCCAGTCGCTCCACGGCGTCTTCGGGCTCGCGGTGAGCACCGAGGGCGTGGAGGAGACCAGGCACACCGGCTCGAAGTCGGTGTAGTTCACGTCGGCCACGCCCGTGTAATAGGTCGAGTGGATGTAGTCGTGCACGCCGTAGATGGTGTAGCCGTCGGCCGGCGAATCCTTCGCCTCCTTGGCGCCCTTGGTGCCCGAGGCGCCGCCGACGTTGGCGATCACCACCGTCTGGCCGATGTGCTTCTGCAGCAGCGGCGCGAACGGCCGGAAGATGTTGTCGGTGTCGCCGCCCGCGGGCCAGGGCACGATGAGCTTGATGGGGCGGTCCGGATACTGCGCGTGCGCGACCGAGGTTACAAGCGCGGCAATGGCCGCCGCAATGATGGGCTGTACTTTCATGGATCCTCCTCCAAGGTTGTCCTGCACCTACTATGTCAGAATCCCACCGAAGGGGAAAGTCCAACTGCGGGGGAAGGATGCGCATCGGCATCATCGGCGGCGGCGCGATCGCAAGGCTCGTGCTGGAACATATTGCCGCGGGCAACCTCCAAGGCATCCAGGTCGCGGCGATCGCCGGCCGCAGCGCGCAATCGCGGGGGCGATCGCTCGCGGAGTCGTTCGGTGCTCCCTTCGTGGTGGGCCTCGAGGCGCTCGCCGCCGCGCGGCCCGAAGCGGTCGTCGAGGCGGCTTCGCACGACGCGGTGCGCGAGTATGGGGAGGCGCTGCTCGCGAAAGGCATCTCGTTCGTCGCGCTCTCCGGCGGCGCGCTCTGCGACGACGCGCTGCGCGACCGCCTCGAGCGCGCGGCGGCGCGCAACCGCGCGCTGCTGTACGTGCCCTCGGGCGGCATCGGCGGGCTGGATGCGCTGAAAGCCGCGTGCCTCGCGGGCGCGGAGGAGGTGAGCATCGCTGTCACCAAGCCGCCCGCGGCCTGGAAAGGCATTCCCTACGTGGAGAAGCTCGGCGTCGACCTCGACGGCCTCAAGGCGCCGCTGGTCCTGTACGAAGGCAGCGCGCGCGAGGGCGTGCCGCATTTTCCGGCCAACGTGAATATCGCTGCGGTGCTGTCGATGGCCGGCATCGGCTTTGATCGGACGAAACTCAAAGTGGTCGCGGACCCGGCGCTGAAGTTCAACACGCACTTCATCGTGATCCGCGGCAGGACCGGGCGCATCGACATCAAGTTCGAGTCGGTGGCGATGCCGGAGAACCCGAAGACCTCGATGCTCGCCTGCTATTCGGCGCTGGCCGCGATCCGCGAGCTCGGGCGCAGCGCCCGCTACGGGACCTAGCGGCCCCTCGCCGAACTACGCGCCCTTGGCGCGCGTCATGAACACCAGGCGCTCGAACAGGTGCACGTCCTGCTCGTTCTTCAGCAGCGCGCCGTGCAGCGGCGGGATGATGGACTTGCGGTCCTTGGAGCGCAGCGCGTCGGGCGGGATGTCCTCGGCGAGCAGCAGCTTGAGCCAGTCGAGCAGCTCGGAGGTCGAGGGCTTCTTCTTCAGCCCCGGCACCTCGCGCACCTCGAAGAAAACCTCCATCGCCTCCTTCAG
>JAYRND010000369.1:0-2137 GCA_041904885.1 Burkholderiales bacterium | reverse complement strand
GCGCCTATTCTGAGCCTCAATCGCGCGGAGCGGAACGCGGGTGGCGGCGGAGCGCCAAATGACCGAAAATTCGGTTTTCCGCACTGCGCAAAGCGAAACGGCTCTCATGTCCCGCCCCCTGCCCAAATCCATCGACGAAACCCACAAGCTGCTGGTCGACGCAGACTACGTTGCCGACCGCAGCCTGGCGACGGCGCTGTACCTGTCGCTCGGGATGCAGCGTCCTATCTTTCTGGAGGGCGAGGCTGGCGTAGGCAAGACCGAGATCGCCAAGGTGCTCGCCTCGTCGCTCGGCCGCGAGCTCATCCGGCTCCAGTGCTACGAGGGCCTGGACATCGCGCAGGCAGCCTACGAGTGGAACTACTCGCGCCAGATGATCGAAATCCGCATGGCCGAGGCCGAAGGCGTGAAGAGCCGCGAGGGCCTCGCGCAGGATATCTTCTCGGAGAAGTTCCTCGTTCGCCGGCCGCTGCTGCGCGCGCTGCAGGGCACGGGCGCGCCGCCGGTGCTGCTGATCGACGAGCTGGACCGCACCGACGAGCCCTTCGAGGCCTATCTGCTGGAAGTGCTCTCCGACTGGCAGATCACGGTGCCCGAGATCGGCACCATCCGTGCCGCCGAGCCGCCGGTGGTGGTGATCACCTCCAACCGCACGCGCGAGATCCACGACGCGGTCAAGCGCCGCTGTTTCTACCACTGGGTGGACTACCCGGACGCGGCGCGGGAACTCGAGATCCTCAAGCGCAAGGCGCCCAAGGCGGCCGCCGCGCTCTCCAGGGAGGTGGTCGCATTCGTGCAGCGGCTGCGCTCGATCGACCTCTTCAAGCTGCCGGGCGTCGCCGAGACGGTCGACTGGGCGAACTGCCTGGTCGCGCTCGACCGCATCACGCTCGACCCGGAGACGGTGAACAACACGCTCGGCGTGCTGCTCAAGTACCAGGACGACATCGAGCGCATCGCCGGCGAGGAAGCGGCCCGCCTCGTGACCGAGTCGAAGGCGGCGGCCGCGTCGGCCTAGGCTGCGCGGCATTGCCATGAGCGCCGCCTCGTTCCTGCGCCGCCTGCTCGGCCGCCCGCGCCCGGACATCGGCCAGCGCACGCACCACCTGGCTTCCCTCTGCGACGCGCTTCTCGGCGAGCGTGGCGAGGTTTCCGGCGCGGCGCTCGCGCGCGAGGCGCTCGCCGCCTGGAAGGCGCTGGACGAGCGCGGCAGGCAGGAATTCTTCAGCGTCCTCGCGAAGGAATTTGCGCCCTCGCCCGAGGAAGTCGGCAAGGCGGCCGACGCCTACCGCTTCGACCCGACGCCGCGCAACCTCATCGCGCTGCAGGGGGTGCTGGATACCGCGCGCCAGGAGCTCTTCCGGAGGCTGAACATGGCTCCCGGGGGGACGGAAGCGCTGGTGGCGATGCGCCGCGAGCTGCTGAAGGGCCTCAAGGCGCACCCGGAGTGGACCGCGATCGACGCGGACCTGCTGCACCTCTTCCGCTCCTGGTTCAACCGCGGCTTCCTGCGCCTGGAGAGGATCGACTGGCACACGCCGGCGATCGTGCTGGAGAAGCTGATCGAGTACGAGGCGGTGCACGCCGTGCAGGGCTGGCGCGATCTGCGCCGGCGGCTGGAAGCGGACCGGCGCTGCTTCGCCTTCTTCCATCCGCAGCTGCGCGACGAGCCGCTCATCTTCATCGAGGTCGCGCTCACGCGCGGCATGAGCGCGCAGGTCCAGCCCCTGCTCGACATGCAGGCGCCGGTGGGCGAGCCCGAGCGCGCCGACCACGCCATGTTCTACTCGATCACCAACTGCCAGGAAGGGCTGCGCGGGACCTCCTTCGGCAACCTGCTCATCAAGCAGGTGGCGGAGGAACTGCAGCGCGAACTCCCGCACCTGCGCAGCTTCGCGACGCTCTCCCCGATCCCCGGCTTCCGGCGCTGGCTCGCCTCGCCAGACACGCGCGTGCGCCTCGCCGTCGGCGCCAACGCGGAGCGCCGCCACGAGCTGCTCTCGAAGATCGAGGACCCGGCCTGGCACACGGGAATAAATGCGGGCGAGGACGGGGAACCGCTGCAGAAGCTGCTGATGCGGCTGTGCGCCTGGTACCTGCTGCACGCCAAGCAGGGCGCCGAGCCGCTGGACGCGGT
>JAYRND010000368.1:0-3474 GCA_041904885.1 Burkholderiales bacterium | reverse complement strand
CGGGAGGAAGGAAAGCTCCGGCGCATCGAGGCGACGATCTGGGTCGAGAAGGAGAGCCAGAAGGCGATCGTGGTCGGCGCCGGCGGCGGCCTGCTGAAGAGGATCTCGACCGCCGCGCGCCGGGACATGGAGCGGCTGTTCGGCGGCAAGGTGTACCTCGGCACCTGGGTCAAGGTGCGCAAGGACTGGAGCGGCGACGCGCGGATGCTGCGCCAGCTCGGGCTGGGCTGAGGCGGCGATGCGGCGGCGAGCGGAGCTCGAGGAGGGATATGTCCTGCACTCATACCCGTACAAGGAGACCAGCCTGATCGTCGAAGCGTTCACGCGCCGGCACGGCCGCATCGGCCTGCTCGCGCGCGGCGCGCGGCGTCCGCGCTCGGCGATGCGCGGCGTCCTGCTCGCCTTCCACCCGCTGCGCCTGACCTGGAGCGCGAGCGCCGAGCTGGGCACGCTGCTGCAGGTGGAGTGGAACGGCGGGCAGAAGACGCTCGCGGGCATCGCGCTGATGTGCGGGTTCTACCTCAACGAGCTGCTGCTGCGCCTGCTGCCCCGCGACGACCCGCACGAGTCGCTGTTCGACGCCTACGCCGCGTCGCTGGCGCGCCTGGCCGCCGGCGCGCCGCAGCCGGCGGTGCTGCGCGGCTTCGAGCTCAGGATGCTGGCGGAACTCGGGTATGCTCCCGTGCTCGACCGCGAGGCGGCGAGCGGCGCGCCGATCGAGCCGGCCAAGCACTATGCTTACGAGCCGGACCGCGGCCCGGTGGAAACGCGGCGCAGCGAAGGAGACTCGGTGATCAGCGGCAGGACCCTGCTCGACATGGCGGCGGACAACTACGAAAGCACGCAGACGCGCGAGCAGGCGCGGCGCCTGATGCGCGCGCTGATCGCCGACCGGCTCGGCGGGCAGCAGCTGCACACGCGCGCGGTGCTGGCGGAGCTGCAGGACCTGTGATCGAGCTGGGCGTCAATCTGGACCACGTGGCGACGGTGCGCCAGGCGCGGCGCACCTACGAGCCGGACCCCGTCTGGGCCGCGGTCGAGGCGCACCTGGGCGGCGCAGACGGCATCACCGTGCACCTGCGCGAGGACCGCAGGCACATCCAGGACCGCGACGTCGCCCGCCTGCGCGAGCTCATCCACATCAAGCTCAACCTGGAAATGGCGGCGACAGACGAGATGGTCGCGATCGCCCGGCGCATCAAGCCCGAGATGGCGATGCTGGTACCCGAGGGCAGGCAGGAGGTGACGACGGAAGGCGGCCTCGATGTCGTTGCGCGGGAAAAGACTCTGAAGGGCAAGGTCAAGAAGCTCAAGGACGCGGGCATCGTCGTGTCCGTGTTCATCGACGCCGACCTGCGGCAGGTCGAGGCCGCGAAACGGATCGGCGCCTCGGTCTGCGAAGTGCACACCGGTCCGTACGCCCACGCATTCCACGCCAAGGGACGCGACGCCGAAAGCCCGGCGGTCGTTTCCCAGCTGAAGAAGATCCGAAAAGCGGGCGAGAGAATCCGGGCGCTGGGGATGCGCTTCAACGCGGGACACGCGCTCAACTATTTCAACGTGGAACCCGTGGCGCGCCTGCCGGGGGTGCGCGAGCTGCACATCGGCCACGCCATCGTCTCGCGCGCTGTGTTCGTCGGCATCCGCGAGGCGGTGCGCGAGATGAAGCGCCTGATGACAGAGGCCGCCCGGTGATTTACGGCGTCGGCACCGATCTGATCGAGATCAAGCGCGTCGAGCGCGTGCTCGAGCGCTTCGGCGAGCGCTTCGCGCGCCGCATCCTGTGCGAGCCGGAGCTGAAGCGCTTCCGCGCCCACAAGCAGCCGGTCGCCTACCTCGCCAAGCGCTTCGCGGCGAAGGAGGCGTTCACCAAGGCGCTCGGCACCGGCATCCACGCGCCCGCCAACTGGCACGGCGTCTGGGTGGTCAACCTGAGGTCGGGAAAGCCGGTCCTGGAGTTCTCGCCCCCGCTGCAGAAGCTCCTGCAGGAAAGAAGGATCCGCAGCTCGCACCTCTCGCTCACCGACGAGCGCGAGATCGCGGCCGCCACCGTCATCCTGGAATGCGACGGCTGAAGATCCCGCTGGGCCCGGTCGTCCTGGACCCGACGGGACCCGCGCTCACCGAAGACGACCGCAGGCGCCTGCTGCACCCCGCGGCGGGTGGCGTGATTCTCTTCACTCATAACTTTCAGAATACTCTTCAATTAATTGAATTAACGAAAGAAATATCATCGCTCCGGACCCCGGAATTGCCCATTTGCGTGGACCACGAGGGCGGGCGCGTGCAGCGCTTCGCCGAGGGCTTCACCGCGATCCCGCCCATGCGCCGGCTGGGGGTGCTCTGGGACCGCGACCGCGAGGCGGCGCTGCGGGCGGCGCATGCGGTCGGGACGGTGATCGCGGCGGAGCTGGGCGCGCACGGGTTGGACTTCAGCTTCACCCCGGTGCTGGACCTGGACTATGGCGCGAGTTCGGTCATCGGCCATCGCGCCTTCCACTACGACCCCACGGCAGTCGGTGCGCTGGCCGCGCAGCTGATCGAGGGCCTCGCGGGGGCGGGCATGGCGGCGGTAGGCAAGCATTTCCCCGGGCACGGCTTCGTCGCCGCGGATTCGCACCATGCCGTTCCCACCGACCCGCGCCCGGTGCGGGACCTTCTGAAGATGGATGTCGCCCCGTACCGGGCGGCGATCGCGGCGGGCCTGGCGGCGGTGATGCCGGCGCACGTCATCTATCCGGAGGCCGACGCGGAGCCGGCCGGCTATTCGCGCTACTGGCTGCAGGAGGTCCTGCGCGGAAAGCTGGGATTCGACGGTCTGATCTTCAGCGACGACCTGGCGATGGAGGGCGCAAGCACCGCGGGCGGCGTTCCCGAGCGGGCCAAGGCGGCGCTGGCCGCGGGCTGCGACCAGGTGCTGCTCTGCCAGAACCCGAAAGGGCAGGAGGCGCTGCTCGAATCGCTTGCGTCGGTCCCGGTGGCGGTTCCGGAACGGATCGAGAAGCTGCGGCGCCGAGGCGGGCGCGATTTTACGAAGAGCGTGGCGTACCGCGAGGCGCTCGAAACGCTGGCGCAAATCCCTTAGGCCCGCTCCATGTAGCTGCCGTCGTTGGTGCTGACCTTGATTTTTTCGCCCTGGCTGATGAAGGGCGGCACCTGCACGATGAGGCCGGTTTCGGTGGTCGCCGCCTTGAAAGTGTTGGTTGCAGTCGCGTTCTTGATGCCGGGTTCGGTCTCAGTGATCGTCAGCACCACCGAAGCGGGAAGCTCCAGGCCGATCGCGCGGCCGTCGTAGAAGTTCACCTGCACGTCGGCGTTGGGCAGCAGGTAGCCCGACTGGCCCTCGAGGAATTCGGCCGAGAGGCGCAACTCCTCGTAGTTCTCCTTGTCCATGAAGACGTAGCTTTCGCCGTCCTGGTAGGAGAACGTCATTTCGCGAGGCTCCACGAAGGCCCGCTCGACCTTGTCTTCCGT
>JAYRND010000367.1:0-6670 GCA_041904885.1 Burkholderiales bacterium | reverse complement strand
CTGAAGGAGGGCGAGTGCATGGGGGCCTGCGCCATGGCGCCGGTGGTGCTCGTCAACAACAAGAAGATGCACGACTACATGACCAACGAGAAGCTCGACCAGCTGCTCGAGAGCCTCAAATGAACTACGGCCCCGACGCGATCCTCATGCAGGGCCTCGATGGGGCGAACTGGCGCCTCAAGGACTACGAGGCGCGCGAGGGCTATCAGGCCTTGCGCAAAATTCTTTCGGAAAAAATTTCTCCAGAGAATGTCATTGCAGAAGTAAAGAAGTCCGCCTTGCGCGGGCGCGGCGGCGCCGGCTTCCCGACCGGCCTCAAGTGGTCGTTCATGCCGCGCCAGTTCCCGGGCGCGAAATACCTGGTCTGCAACTCCGACGAGGGCGAGCCCGGCACCTGCAAGGACCGCGACCTGCTGCGCTACAACCCGCACATGGTGATCGAGGGCATGATCATCGCGGGCTATGCGATGGGCGCGGGCACGGGCTACAACTACATCCACGGCGAGATCTGGGAGACCTACGAGCAGTTCGAGGAAGCGCTGGCCGAGGCGCGCGCCGCCGGCTACCTGGGCAGCAACATCCAGGGCTCCGGGTTCTCCTTCGAGCTGCACGCGCACCCCGGCTACGGCGCCTACATCTGCGGGGAGGAAACCGCGCTGCTCGATTCGCTGGAGGGCAAGAAGGGCCAGCCGCGCTTCAAGCCGCCGTTCCCGGCGAGCTTCGGCCTGTACGGCAAGCCGACCACCGTCAACAACACCGAGACCTTCGCCGCGGTGCCCTGGATCATCCGCAACGGCGGCGACGCCTTCCTCGCGCTCGGCAAGCCGAACAACGGCGGCACCAAGCTGTTCTCGGTCACCGGCCACGTGGCGAAGCCGGGCAACTACGAGGTCAGGCTCGGGACGCCTTTCGCCGCGCTGCTCGAAATGGCTGGAGGTATTAGAAAAGGAAATAAATTAAAAGCAGTCATCCCGGGCGGCTCTTCCATGCCGGTGCTGCCCGCCGACATCATGATGAAGACCGACATGGACTACGACTCCATCGCCAAGGCGGGCTCGATGCTGGGCTCGGGCGCGGTCATCGTGATGGACGACACCACCTGCATGGTGCGGGCGCTGGAGCGGCTGTCGTACTTCTATTTCGAGGAGTCCTGCGGGCAGTGCACGCCCTGCCGCGAGGGCACCGGCTGGCTGTACCGCATGGTGCACCGGATCGAGAACGGGCAGGGCCGGATGGAGGACCTCGAGGTGCTCGACAGCGTGGCCGACAACATCGCCGGCCGCACCATCTGCGCGCTCGGCGACGCGGCGGCGCTGCCGGTGAAGAGCTTCCTCAAGCACTTCCGCCACGAGTTCGTGCACCACATCGAGCGCAAGAGCTGCCTGGTTTCCAGGGACGTGGAACCGAAATGGGGGCGGGCCGGCGCCCACGCTCCCTCGATTGCGAAGGCGGCCTGAATGCTCAAGGTCGAAATCGACGGCAGGGAAGTGGAAGTCCCCCACGGCGCGACCGTGATGGACGCGACGCACAAGCTCGGCATCTTTGTGCCGCACTTCTGCTACCACAAGAAATTGTCGATCGCGGCCAACTGCCGCATGTGCCTGGTCGAGATCGAGAAGGCGCCCAAGCCGATGCCGGCCTGCGCGACGCCGGTGACCGACGGCATGAAGGTGAAGACCGCCTCGACGCTGGCGAAGAAGGCGCAGAACAGCGTCATGGAGTTCCTCCTCATCAACCACCCGCTCGACTGCCCGATCTGCGACCAGGGCGGCGAGTGCCAGCTGCAGGACCTGGCGGTCGGCTACGGCGGCTCGGCCTCGCGCTTCCAGGAAGAAAAGCGCGTGGTGCTGCACAAGGACATCGGCCCGCTGGTCGCGGCCGAGGAGATGAGCCGCTGCATCCAGTGCACGCGCTGCGTGCGCTTCGGCCAGGAGGTGGCCGGGGTAATGGAGCTGGGCATGATCGGCCGCGGCGAGCACTCGGAGATCGTTTCCTTCGTCGGCAAGACGGTGGACTCCGAGCTCTCGGGCAACATGATCGACATCTGCCCGGTCGGCGCGCTCACCTCCAAGCCCTTCCGCTACAACGCGCGCACCTGGGAGCTGGCGCGCCGCAAGTCGGTGTCGCCGCACGACGGGCTGGGCGCGAACCTCGTGGTGCAGGTGAAGCACAACCAGGTGATGCGCGTCCTGCCGCTCGAGAACGAGGATGTGAACGAGTGCTGGCTGTCCGACAAGGACCGCTTCTCCTACGAGGCGCTGAATTCCGAGGAGCGCCTGCAGAGGCCGATGGTGAGGAAGAACGGCCAGTGGGTGGAAACGGACTGGCAGACCGCATTGGAATTTGCAGTCCAGGGCCTGAAGGATTTTGGCGTGCTCGCGTCTCCCCATTCGACCCTTGAAGAACTCTTCCTGGCGGGCAGGCTGGGCGCGCCGGCCGATTTCCGCCTGCGCCACAGCGATTTCTCGGGCGACGGCAAGCGCGCCGGCATTCCCTGGCTCGGCATGCCCGTAGCGGACCTGGCGAAACTCGACCGGGTGCTGGTGGTCGGCTCGTTCCTGCGCAAGGACCATCCGCTCATCGCGCAGCGCCTGCGCCAGGCCGCCAAGCGCGGCCTGCAGGTGCACGCGCTGCATTCAGTGGACGACGATTGGTTGATGAACGTGAAGAGCAAGAAAATCGTTGCTCCTTCCGAAATCCCGGGTTCGATTTCTTCGTTCAGCGAAGTCCTGAAAGGCGGAAAAAACGCGGCAATCCTGCTCGGCAACTTCGCCCAGCAGCACCCGCAGGCGGCGGCGATCCATGCCGCGGCCCAGGCGATCGGCGTGAAGGTCGGTTTCCTCGGCGAGGCGGCGAATTCCGTGGGCGGCTACGTTGCGGGACTGCCGGCAGCGGGAGGGATTCCGGAAGCTGCCCGCCGGAAATCCCTGGTGCTCCTGGGCCTGGACGCGCTCGACCTCGCAGACCCAGGCCTCCTCAAGGACAAGCAATTCATCGTCAACCTGACCTCGTTCAAGTCCGACCTGGGCGACGTGCTGCTGCCGATCGCGCCGTTCACGGAGACGGCCGGCACCTTCGTCAGCACCGAGGGCCGCGTGCAGGGCTTCCACGCCGCGGTGCGCCCGCTGGGCGAGGCGCGGCCTGCCTGGAAGGTGCTGCGCGTGCTGGGCTCGATGCTCGGCCGGCCCGGCTTCGACTACGAGACGATCGAACAGGTACGGGCAGCGTGCATTGGCGGCAGGGATGTGCAGGGTTTGCTTTCGAATCAAACGGGTTTTCAATCCGGGGAAAAGCAAAGCAATCCCTCCGGAATTCAACGGATCGCCGACGTGCCGATCTACTTCGCCGACCCGCTGGCGCGCCGCTCGGCGCCGCTGCAGAAGACCCGCGACGCGCAGGCGCCGCGCGCCTGGATGAACGCGAAGCTGATGCAGTCGCTGGGCGTGCAGCCGGGCGGCCTGGTGCTGGCCAAGCAGGGCGGGGGCGAGGCTGGCCTGGCTGCAGCCCTGGACGACAAGCTGCCCGACGGCTGCGTGCGCATCGCCGCCGGCCATCCTTCCACCGCGGCGCTGGGACCGATGTTCGGCACGGTCAGCCTCGAAAAGATCACCGCGCAGCAGGCGGCCTGAGATGCTCGAAACCCTGCTCGCCTACTCGGAAATGAAGCTCGGGCCCGTCTGGGGCCCGGCCGTGTACGAGCTGGTGACCTCCCTGGTGTTCATCGTGCTGATCGTGGCGCCGCTGATGCTGTCGGTGGCCTACCTGACGCTCTGGGAAAGGAAGCTCATCGGCTGGATGCAGATCCGCATCGGCCCCAATCGCGTAGGCCCCGCCGGCCTGCTGCAGCCGATCGCCGACGGCGTGAAGCTGATGTTCAAGGAAGTGATCTTTCCCGCCAACGCCAACCGGATCCTGTTCGTGCTGGGGCCGATGGCGATGATCATCCCGGCGGTGGCCGTCTGGGCGGTGATTCCCTTCGCGCCGAACTGGGTGCTGGCCGACATCAACGCCGGACTGCTGTACGTGATGGCGCTCACCTCGATGGGCGTGTACGGCGTGATCATCGCGGGCTGGGCGTCCAACTCGAAGTACGCCTTCCTGGGCGCGATGCGCTCGGCCGCGCAGATGGTGTCCTACGAACTGGCGATGGGCTTCGCGCTGGTGGTGGTGCTGATGGTCTCGGGCAGCCTCAACCTGACCGACGTGGTGGCGGCGCAGGGCAGGGGCACCTTCGCCGACATGGGCCTGGGCGTCCTCTCCTGGAACTGGCTGCCGCTGCTGCCGATGCTGCTGGTGTACTTCATCTCCGGCGTCGCCGAGACCAACCGCGCCCCCTTCGACGTGGTCGAGGGCGAATCCGAGATCGTCGCCGGCCACATGGTCGAGTACTCGGGCATGACCTTCGCGCTGTTCTTCCTGGCCGAGTACATGAACATGTGGCTGATCTCGGCGCTCACGGTGGTGATGTTCTTCGGCGGCTGGCTGCCGCTCTGGGACAGCGCGCTCACCCAGGCCATCCCGCCCGTCGTCTGGCTGCTCGGCAAGATGTTCCTGGTGGTGTCGATGTTCCTCTGGATCCGCGCCACGCTGCCGCGCTACCGCTACGACCAGATCATGCGCCTGGGCTGGAAGGTGTTCATTCCGCTGACCCTGGTCTGGATCGCGGTGATCGGCGCGTGGATGCAGACGCCCTGGAATCCCTGGAAATGACGCGCGCGCTCGAAATCCTCAAGAGCTTCCTGCTGATTGAGCTGTTCCGCGGCCTGGCGCTGACGGGCCGCCACCTGTTCGCGCGCAAGATCACGGTGCAGTTCCCCGAGGAGAAGACGCCGCTCAGCCCGCGCTTCCGCGGACTGCACGCGCTGCGGCGCTACCCCAACGGCGAGGAGCGCTGCATCGGCTGCAAGCTGTGCGAGGCAGTCTGCCCGGCGCTGGCCATCACCATCGAGACCGCCGAGCGCGGCGACGGCACGCGCCGCACCACGCGCTACGACATCGACCTCACCAAGTGCATCTTCTGCGGCTTCTGCGAGGAGTCCTGCCCGGTGGACTCGATCGTCGAGACCAGCATCCTCGAGTACCACGGCGAGAAGCGCGGCGACCTGTACTACACCAAGGCCATGCTGCTCGCGGTGGGCGACCGCTACGAAGAGCAGATCGCGCGCGACCGCGCCGCCGACGCGAGGTACCGCTAGCCCATGTTCGAAGCCGTCGTCTTCTACGTGTTCGGCGCGATCATGCTCGCCTCGGCGCTGGCCGTGATCACCGCCCGCAACCCGGTGCATGCGGCGCTGTTCCTGGTGCTCGCTTTCTTCACCGCCTCGGCGATCTGGCTGCTGCTGCGCGCCGAGTTCCTCGCCCTCACCCTGGTGGTGGTCTACGTGGGCGCGGTGATGGTGCTGTTCCTGTTCGTGGTGATGATGCTGGACATCAACCTGGAGCGGCTGCGGGAGGGCTTTTGGCAGTACCTGCCGCTTGGCGCCCTGGTCGGGGTGCTGATGGCCGCGGAAATGACCGCGGTGCTGTACGGGCGCTGGTCCGGGCTGCTCGCGCCGCCCCGGCTCGCCGCCGCCGGCGACAGCAACACCAAGGCGCTCGGCCGGCTGCTGTACACCGACTACGTGCTCGCCTTCGAGATCGCGGCGGTGGTGCTGCTGGTGGCGATCATCGCGGCCATCGCGCTCACCCTGCGCCGGCGCAAGGACACGCGCGGCCAGGACCCGGCCGAGCAGATTCGCGTGCGCCGCGCCGATCGCGTGCGGCTGCTGTCCATGCCGGCGGCGAAGGACGAGTGATGGCGCTCGCGCTCTCGCATTTCCTCGTGCTCGGCGCGCTGCTGTTCGCGATCGCGGTGATCGGCATCTTCCTCAACCGCAAGAACGTGATCGTGCTGCTGATGGCGATCGAGCTGATGCTGCTGGCGGTGAACCTGAACTTCATCGCCTTCTCGCACTTCCTCGGCGACATCGCCGGGCAGGTGTTCGTGTTCTTCATCCTGACGGTGGCCGCCGCGGAGTCGGCGATCGGCCTGGCGATCCTGGTGGTGCTGTTCCGCAACCTCAGCACCATCAACGTCGAAGACCTGGACTCGCTGAAGGGCTGAGCCGGACCGGATGAAAAGCCTCTACCTCCTCATCGCGCTGGCGCCCCTCGCGGGCGCGCTCATCGCCGGCCTCGCCGGCGGCGCGATCGGCCGCGCCTGGTCGCACCGGGTGACCATCCTCGGCGTCCTCGTTTCCTTCGCCGCCTCCGTCTACGTCCTCGTCGACGTCCTGAACGGCAACAGCTTCAACGGCAGCGTCTATACCTGGGCGACGATCGGCGACACGCGCCTGGAGATCGGCTTCCTCATCGACCGGCTGACCGCTCTGATGATGGTGGTGGTGACCTTCGTCTCGCTGATGGTGCACGTCTACACCATCGGCTACATGGCCGAGGACCCCGGCTACCAGCGCTTCTTCAGCTACATCTCGCTGTTCACTTTCTCGATGCTGATGCTGGTGATGTCGAACAACTTCCTCCAGCTGTTCTTCGGCTGGGAGGCGGTGGGTCTGGTGTCCTACCTGCTGATCGGCTTCTGGTACACGCGGCCCACGGCGATCTACGCCAACCTGAAGGCGTTCCTGGTCAACCGGGTCGGCGACTTCGGCTTCCTCCTGGGCATCGGCCT
>JAYRND010000046.1:0-12740 GCA_041904885.1 Burkholderiales bacterium | reverse complement strand
CTGGGAGGACGAGTCGGGCGCGACGGCCAGGTACAGCTTCTGGGACATCCAGCGCGAGGCCAACCGCCTCTCCAACGCGCTTGCCGGCCTGGGCGTGCGCCGCGGCGACCGGGTCGCGCTGATCCTGCCGCAGCGCCCGGAAATGGCGATCGCCTACATGGCGATCTTCCAGATGGGCGCCATCGCGTTGCCGCTGTCGCACCTGTTCGGCCCCGAGGCGCTCGAATACCGGATGGAGTTCGCCGGGGCGAGCGTGGTGTTCGTCGAGCCGACCACGATTGCGAACCTGTGGGCGACGAAAAGCAAGCTTTCGCATTTGAGGCATGTGATCGGGGTCGGGGGCGCGACCGAAACGGACGTTCACGCCTATGAAAGACTCATAGAAAAATCTTCTTCAAATTTCAATCCAGTCGACACCGGGTCAAACGATCCCGCCCTGATCATCTACACGAGCGGGACGACCGGCCCGCCGAAGGGCGCGCTGCAGGCGCACCGGCTGATCCTCGGCAACCTGCCGGGTTTCCTCTATTCGCACGATTTCTTCCCGCAGCCCGGCGACATGTTCTGGTCGCCCGCCGACTGGGCCTGGGCGGGCGGGCTGTTCGACGCGCTGCTGCCCAGCTGGTATTTCGGCATGCCGCTGCTCGGCTACCGCGGCCGCTTCGAGCCGGAACGCGCCTACCTCCTGCTGGAGAAATACGGCGTGCGGAACGCGTTCCTGTTTCCCACGGCCCTGAAGCAGATGATGAAAGCCATTCCCCAGCCCAGGGGCAAGTTCGACATCTCGCTGCGCTCGGTCATGAGCGCGGGCGAGTCGGTCGGGGTCACGGTGATCGAATGGGCGCGCGAGCAGCTCGGCGTCACCATCAACGAGATGTTCGGGCAGACCGAGATCAACTACGTGGTCGGCAACTGCCAGGCCGCCTGGCCGGTGAAGCCCGGCTCGATCGGCCGCGCGTACCCGGGACACCGCGTGGCGATCATCGATGAAGACGGCGTGGAGCGGAAACCGGGAGAGCTCGGCGAAATCGCCGTCGATCGCCGCGGCGACCCGGTGTTCTTCCTGGAGTACTGGAAGAACCCGCAGGCCACGCGCGACAAGTTCATCGGCGACTGGGGCCTCACCGGCGACCAGGGGCGCATGGACGAGGACGGCTACCTCTGGTACCAGGGGCGCTCGGACGACGTCATCAAGTCCTCCGGCTACCGCATCGGCCCGGCCGAGATCGAGTCCTGCCTGGTCAAGCATCCGGCAGTCGCCAACGCCGCGGTGATCGGCAAGCCCGACGCGGCGAAAGGCAGCATCGTCAAGGCATTCATCGTTCTCCAGCCCGGCCATGCGCCTTCCGAAAAGCTCGTGGAACAGATTCAGGAACACGTAAGGGGGCGGCTCGCGCCCTACGAGTACCCCAGGGAGATCGAGTTCATCGACGCGCTGCCCATGACCACCACGGGCAAGGTGCAGCGGAAGGAACTCCGAAAGCGCGAGGAAGGGAAGGCCGGCTAGCCAGGCCGGCTGGCGACGAGGATCTTGCCGTCGGCTTCCACCGCGACGTCGCCGTGCTGGTTGCGCGTCTCGCACTTCATGACCACGATGCCGCCCTTGTGCCTGGGCTTGTCGAGCTTGGCGGTGACGATCCAGCGCGTGGCCAGCGTGTCGCCGGGGCGCACCGGCGCCCGGAAGCGGCAGGCGTGCTCCATGTAGGCGATCGCCGTGCCGGCGAAATACATGCCGACAGGGGAGGAGACCAGCGCGCTCGTGAACGGGCCGTGCAGGATGCGGCCGGCGAAGCGCGACTTCTCGGCGAACACCTCGTCCACGTGCAGCGGATTGAAGTCGCCGAACATGCCGGCGGCGAGGACGAGATGCGTCTCGGTGACCGTCAGGCTGTCGCCGAACGCGTCGCCCACCTTCACTTCGTCGTACCACTTGCCGTGAAATACCATTGGTTGTTCCAGAACTTTCTACATAGAATCCGGCGCGTGAGTGGCGCCCCAGAGACGAATCGAACGTCCGACCTGCCCCTTAGGAGGGGGCTGCTCTATCCACTGAGCTACCGGGGCCCGGGCGCGATTTTACTCTTTGCGATGCTCGCGCTTTTGGTGCATGCGCGGAGCTGGGCATGGGACGACGGCACGTCGCCTTTCGTCGTTTCTCCGGACGCGGTGGTGGATCGCATGCTGCAGCTCGCGCAGCCCAAGGCGGGCGAGCGGCTGGTGGACCTCGGCTCGGGCGACGGCCGCATCGTCATCGAGGCGGCGAAGCGCTATGGCGCGCGCGGCCTGGGGGTGGACATCGACCCGGCGCTGGTGCGCCGCGCCCGCGAGAATGCGAAGCGCGCGGGCGTGGAGGCGCTGGCGAGCTTCGAGGTGCAGGACCTCTTCCAGACCGACCTGCGCGGCGTGAGCGTGGTCACCATGTACCTGCTCCCGGAAGTGAACCTGCAGCTGCTGCCCCGCTTCATAGACCAGCTCAAGCCGGGCGCGCGCATCGTCTCGCACGACTACGACCTCGGCCCCTGGTCCTTCGACGAGATGATCGAGCTCCCGCTCGCGGAGAAAATGGTCGGGCCAAGGGGCCGCTCGCGCGTTTTCCTGTGGGTCGTGCCGGCCGATGCGCGCGGCCGCTGGGTGTCGGACCTGCCCGAGCTCGGCGGGCGCTGGCAGTTCGACGTCGCGCAGAAATTCCAGATCATCGACGTCGACGCGCGGGCGGGAGGCTCCGAGATGGTGGTGCGGGGCGCGCGGGTTCGCGGCGAGGAGATCCGCCTGGCGGTCACCGGCATCGTGGGCGGGAAGGGCTACAACATGCTGTTTCGCGGCAGTCTCGCCGATGGCCGCATCGACGGCGACGTGCGAGTATCGGACGGCGACAACGTGCGGACGCTACCCTGGAGGGCAGGCAGGCCATGAGCTCGACCCCGAGACAATTGCTGTCCGTCCCCGACGGAGTGTTCCTTACGGTGGGGATGGTCATCGGCGTGGGCATCTTCAAGGCGCCGTCCATCGTCGCGGGCAACACCGCGGGCACGGCAGAGTTCCTGGGCGCGTGGCTGCTGGGCGGCCTGATCTCGCTGTGCGGGGCGCTGGTCTACGCCGAGCTTTCTTCGCGCCACCCGGAAACCGGCGGCGAGTACGCCTTCCTGCACCATGCCTACGGGCGCGGCGCGGCGTTCCTGTTTGCCTGGTCGCGCATGACCGTGATCCAGACCGGCGCGATCGCCGCGGTCGCGTTCGTGTTCGGCGAGTATGCGAGCGAGATCTTCCGGCTGGGGCCGCACAGCACGGCGCTCTACGCGGGGCTCTCGGTGGTGGCGCTGACACTGCTCAACTACGCCGGTACGCTCGAGTCGAAGACGCTGCAAAAGGTGATGGAGACGGTGCTGATCGCCGGGTTGCTGTGCCTGGTGGTCGCGGGACTCGCGGCCGGGGGCACGCCCAAGCCCGCCGCGCAGGGCGCCGGCGGCGGCGACTTCCTGTTCGCGATGATGTTCGTCTTCTTCACTTTCGGCGGCTGGAACGAGGCCGCCTACCTTGCGGGCGAAGTGCGGGAACCGCGGCGCAACATGCTGAAGATCCTGGTGGGCGGGATCGTCGCGGTCACGCTGCTCTATCTTCTGGTCAATATCGGCTACCTCGCCGCGCTCGGGCAGGGCGGCGTGGCGGCTTCGAAGGCGGTGGGCGCCGACGTGATGCGCCTCGTCGCGGGCGAGGGGGGCGCCGTGGCGCTGTCGCTCATCGTCTGCGTGTCGGCGCTCACGACCATCAACGCGGCAGTGTTCACCGGCGCGCGCACCAATTTCGCGATGGGCCGCGACTATCCGATGTTCGCCGGACTGGGCCGCTGGCGGGAGCGCGGCAGCACGCCGGCGAACGCGCTCCTCCTGCAGGGCGCGATTACGCTCTTCCTGATCGCTGCTGCCTCGGCTGCGAGCAAGGATGGGTTCGACGCAATGGTCGCCTACACCGCGCCTGTCTTTTGGACGTTCTTCCTGCTGACCGGCCTCGCACTGTTCGTGTTCCGCGCGAAGGCGGAGGGCCATCCTGTGTTCCGCGTACCGCTCTACCCGGTCATTCCGCTCGTGTTCTGCGCGATGTGCTGCTTCATGCTGTGGAAGGCTGTCGCCTACGTCCTCAATCCGCAGTACGGGCCGAAGTTCGGCAACCTCGTGCTCGCGGGCCTGCTCGTAATGACCGCGGGCGTTCCTCTGTATTTTCTATCGAAGAAAAAATGATTTTCCACCGCATGCTGACGCGCTATAACGCCTGGGCGAACCGGCGCATCTTCGACGCCGTCGCGGCGCTGCCGCCGGGCGAGGCAGAGAAGCCGCGCCAGGGCCTGTTCAAGAACATGGTCCACATGCTGAACCACAACTACGTCATCGACCGCATCTTCCAGGCGCACCTCGAGGGCCGCGCGCATGGCTACGACGCGCGCAACACCCCGGACTATCCGCCGCTTGCCGACCTCTGGCGGCTGCAGCAGGAGGCCGACGCCTGGTACATCGGGACCTATGACGCCATGCCGCCGGCGCGGCTGGACGAGATGGTGCGCTTCACCTACGTGGGCGGCGGGGAGGGCGCAATGACGCGGGGCGAGATCCTGCTGCACCTCGTCAACCACACTTCGTACCACCGCGGGTTCGTGGCGGAGATGATCTACCGCATCCCGGCGCAGCCGCCGGTCACCGATCTGACGGTCTTCCTGAGGGACGCACGGCCGGAGCCTGGATGACGGCCCCTTCGGCGTGGGTGGCGCGCTGGGCGCCGCTCGTCACGCATGGCACGGTCCTCGATGTGGCATGCGGGTCAGGCCGCCACGCGGAACTTTTTCTTGCGAGAAAGCTGAAGGTAATCGCGGTAGACCGCGAACGAAGGGACATCCCGGGGGCGCGCTTCGTCCAGGCGGACCTCGAGGATGGCAGCCCCTGGCCGTTCGCCGGAGAGCGCTTCGAGGGGATCGTGGTGACCAACTACCTGCATCGGCCGCTGTTTCCGCTGATCGAGGCGGCGCTCGCCGAGGGCGGGGTCCTCATCTACGAAACGTTCATGGCGGGGAACGAACGCTTCGGCAAGCCGTCCAACCCGGCATTCCTGCTGCGGCCGGGGGAACTGCTCGAGGCATTTCCGAATCTGGCCGTGCGGGGCTACGAGGAAGGGCTGGTTGCCGAGCCAAAACCCGCAATGATTCAAGGACTTTGTGCGGTACGGGGCGGGGAGCGGTAAAATGGCGAGTTAAGTAGATACCGATGGAGCAGCATCCATGATTACCGGCAGCCTGGTCGCGATCGTCACCCCCATGCTGGAGGACGGCCGGCTCGACGTTCCGCGCTTCAAGAGCCTGATCGACTGGCACATCGCCCAGGGCACCTCGGCGATCGTCGTGGTCGGCACCACCGGCGAGTCGCCGACGGTGAGCTTCGACGAGCACAAGGAACTGATCCGCGTCGCGGTCGAGCACTCCGCGGGCCGGCTGCCGATCATCGCCGGTACGGGCGGCAACTCGACCGCCGAGGCGATCGAGCTGTCGGAGTCGGCGAAGAAAGCGGGTGCGACGGCGAGCCTCTCGGTGGTGCCGTACTACAACAAGCCGACGCAGGAAGGCATGTACCAGCATTTCCGCAAGATCGCGGAATCCGTGGACCTGCCGATGATTCTCTACAACGTGCCGGTGCGCACGGTCGCCGACCTGCAGAACGACACGGTGCTGCGCCTGGCCGAGGTGCCCGGCGTCATCGGCATCAAGGACGCGACCGCCAGCATGGAGCGCTGCACGGACCTGATCCGGCGCGCGCCGCGCAATTTCGCGATCTATTCCGGCGAGGATTCGAGCGCGCTCGCGCTGATCCTGCTGGGCGGCCACGGCGTGATCTCGGTCACCGCCAACGTCGCGCCGCGCGCGATGGCGGAGATGTGCTCGGCCGCTCTCGTGGGCGACGTCAAGAAGGCGCGCGAGATCAACCTGCGCCTGATCGGCCTGCACCAGAAGCTGTTCGTGGAAACCAGTCCCGCCCCGGTGAAATGGGCGATGGCGCAGATGGGCCTGATCGAGCCCGGCCTGCGGCTGCCGCTGGTGCCGCTCTCCGAGCGCGGCTACGAGGCCGTGCGCGAAGCGCTGGCCGAGGCGGGAATCGCACTGCCGCTGCGCATGGTGGAGAAGCGCGCATGAGGCTGCACCGCGCAGCGCTCTGCACCGCGCTCGCTGCGTCGCTGGCGGCATGCCAGACCGCCAACGAAATGCTGGAGGGCAAGAGGGTCGACTACAAGTCGGCCGGGCAGGTGCCGACGCTCGAGATTCCGCCGGACCTTACCGCGCCGCAGCGCGACAACCGCTACACGGTGCCGGGCGGCACGAGCTCGGCAACGCTTTCCAGCTATGAGGCGAACCGGGCGCAGCAGGCGAAGACGGGGAACATCGCCTCGGGCGTGCTGCCCACCATCGACAAGATGCAGATCGAGCGGGCGGGCACCCAGCGTTGGCTGGTGGTGCCGATGCCGCCGGAGAAGCTCTGGCCGCTGGTGCGCGAGTTCTGGCAGGAGAACGGCTTCCTGATCGCCGTGGACGTGCCCGACTCCGGCGTGATGGAGACCGACTGGGCGGAGAACCGCGCCAACATCCCGCAGGACGGCCTGCGCGCCATCCTCGGCAAGCTGATCGACCAGGTCTATTCGACGGCCGAGCGCGACAAGTTCCGCACGCGCCTGGAGCGCACGAGCGAAGACGGCACAGAGGTCTACATCAGCCATCGCGGCATGATCGAGGTGGTGCGCGGCAACGCCGGCGGCACCGTCTGGCAGCCGCGCCCGGCCGATCCGGAGCTGGAGGCCGACTTCCTGCGCCGGCTGATGGTGCGCCTCGGCACCCAGGAGCAGAAGGCCAAGCAGATGATGGTCGCCTCGGCGGCGCCGACGGCGGCGCCCGCGCGCGCGGCGATCGAGAAGGGGATCGGCGGCTTCGAGACGCTGGAAGTGTTCGAGCCGTTCGACCGCGCCTGGCGGCGCGTGGGCCTCGCGCTCGACCGTGTCGGCTTCACGGTGGAAGACCGCGACCGCCAGAAGGGTCAGTACTTCGTGCGCTACGCCGACACCGACGCGCTCGACATGCAGAAGAAGGACGAGAAGGAAGGCATCCTGTCCAAGCTCGCGTTCTGGCGCTCGAGCACGCCCGCCTCCAAGGCCGAGCAATACCGCGTGCAGATCCGCCAGTTCGCCGGCAAGTGCGTGGTCCAGGTCCTCAACAAGGAAGGTGCGCAAGCCAATACCGAAACGACGCGACGCATCGTTTCGTTGTTGTACGAACAGTTGAAGTGACCTTTACGCAAGGACGCAGCCCATGACGCTGCGTTTCGCTTCCATCGGGAGCGGTTCCAAGGGAAATTGCCTGGTTGCCGACGCGGACGGCACCTGCGTGCTGCTCGACTGCGGCCTTGCGCCGCGCGAAACCGAGCGGCGGCTGGCCCGCATAGGCCTCGCGCCCGCCGACCTGCACGGCATCCTGGTCACCCACGAGCACGACGACCACGCCGGGCAGGCGTACCCGTTTGCGGAGAAGCACAAGCTGCCGGTCTGGCTGACCTACGGGACGCAGGCCGCGCTCGCGGCCGCCGGCAAGCCGCCCGGCGAAGTGCAGACCCGCACCATCGACGGCCGCAACGCGTTCGCGATCGGCGCCCTGGAGGTGCGGCCCTACACGGTGCCGCACGACGCGCGCGAGCCGGTGCAATTCGTCCTTTCCGACGGCGCGTTCCGCCTGGGCGTGCTCACCGACATCGGCGCCTCCACCGCGCACGTGGAAGCGACCCTGTCGGGCTGCGACGCGCTGGTGCTCGAGACCAACCACGATTCCGACATGCTGTGGGGCGGCGGCTACCCGAAGTGGCTCAAGGAGCGGATCGCGGGGCCGTTCGGCCACCTGTCGAACGGGCAGGCGGAGTCGCTGCTGGCGGCGCTCGACCGCTCCCGGCTCCAGCACGTGATCGCGGCCCACCTGTCGCAGCAGAACAACGAATCCGGACTTGCGCGCGGCGCGCTCGCTCGCGCGATGGGCTGCGCCGTGGACTGGATCGGCCTGTCGACGCAGGAAGAGGGCTTTGGCTGGCGCGAGCTGAAATAAAAACGGCGGAGCCCTTGCGGGTCGCCGCCGTTCGTCTTGCGTCTTCGAAGACTTACTTCTTCATCGCTTCCTGAGCGCCTTTTACCGCGCCGGATGCGGCGCCCGAGGTTCCGCCTTCCTTCGCGCCAGCGGCAGCGCCGGTCGCGGCGCCCTTGACGATCTCGGACATCTTGCCGGCGTCCGCCTTCTTCTCTTCGGCTTTCTTTTCCTCGGCCTTCGGCGCTTCCGGCGCCTTCACTTCTTCCTTCTTCGCGTCCGCGGCAGGCGCGGCGGGAGCCGGGGCCGGAGCGGGTGCGGCGGCGGGCGCCGGCGCAGCCGGCGCGGGCTTGGGTTCTTCTTTCTTGCCGCAGCCGGCGAGCGCGAACGCC
This sequence comes from Burkholderiales bacterium, assembly GCA_041904885.1. Taxonomy (GTDB): domain Bacteria; phylum Pseudomonadota; class Gammaproteobacteria; order Burkholderiales; family SG8-39; genus RBG-16-66-20. Next base: position 4,259 of record JAYRND010000046.1, on the reverse strand, counting down.
GCCACTGCCGCGATGAGCAGATGCTTTTGCATGGAATTGTCCCTTTAAATCAGAGTTATGTAGAAAAAACGGCAGCCGATTGCGGCTGTGCACAAATTATAGCAAGGAATCGGCTACAGGCCTGCGGTGGAGCTGGCGACGGCCGGGAACGAGGCTGCCCAGATCTCCATGAAGCGCGAACGCATGCCCAGCGCCTCGGTTTCGTCGCCCAGGCCGAGCGAGCCGCGGAAGCGCTCGGCGACCGGGCGGCGCAGGTAGTGCGCCGCGTCCAGGACCAGGAATGCGTCCTGCAGGCTGCGAATCTCCTCGTGGGTCTGGTTGATCTGGATGGCGTGGCTGAAGAGCTTCAGCAGCCCCAGCATGCGCGGGCACTGGCGGGTGAGGTGCTCGGTCTTGTGCACCACCACCTGGATCCGGTGCGTGCGGCTCGCGCGCAGGAAGCGCTCGAGCTGCGCGATGCGCGCGGGTGAATTGACGCGCAAGGCCGCGAGGTCGGGATCGAAGATGCGCAGCTCGCGACCGGGCTGCTCCAGCAGTCGATCGACGGCGAGCTGGAACTCCGCCTCGTTCTCGAAGCGCAGGTATTCGGGTTCCGGCGGAAGGTCGCTCACGATTGCGGGTCGAAGTAGAGAAAGCCGGCGCGCTGCCACTGCAAGACTAGCGGCTCCAGTCCGGCGCGCGCAAGCAGCCGGCCGCCCGCCCGCCGATGGTCCGCGAGCGCGGCCAGCACCGCGCGCTGCGCGCCGCGCGCAGGCACCGGCTCGCCGTTCAGGTAGAAGCGCGCGCCGCGGTAGAGCATCTGCGTCTTGGGATGCAGGCGCACGACCATTCGGGCAATCCCCGCGCGCGGGCCGCGCAAGTTGCCTTCGAACACCACGTTCGGCTTGGGCGTGGTCAGGTAGCGGCCGAGGAAATCGTCCACGTCCGCGGGGCGCCAGCGGATGCGCGCAAGCTGGCGCCGCGCGAACGCGGCCATGTCGGCGCCGATGCGCGCGGGATGGCGCGCCGCGCGCAGCCCCGGGTCGCGATACGCGGCGGCCGGCAGGCCGCGCTCGTGCAGGTAGTCGAGGAAGCCGGCGGCAAGCTCGGCCGCCGAAGGTGCGCGAAAGCCCACCGAATAGGTGAAGCAGGCGTCCAGGGCGACGCCATCATGGCCCCAGCCGGGCGGCAGGTAGAGCAGGTCGCCCGGCTCGAGGAGGTACTCCTCGTCCGCGACGAAATCGCGGATCAGGCGAAGCGGGGCTTGCGCCTCGCACGCAAAGGCCTTCTTCTTGGAAAGGCGCCAGATTCTCCTTCCCTCGCCCTGGATCAGGAACACGTCGTAGCTGTCGAAATGCGGTCCTACGCCGCCTCCGGGCACGGCATAGCTCACCATGACGTCGTCCAGGCGCGCTTGCGGGATGAACGCGAAGCGGCGCAGCAGGCGCTCGGCCGCGGCACTGAAGAAATTCACGCCATTGACCAGCACGGTCCAGTTCCGCGTTCCCGCCTTTCTCAGCAGGGAATTCGCCAATGGGCCGTGCGTCACCTTCCAGCGTCCCCGCCGTCGTTCCACCAGACGGGATTCGATGTCACCGCGCGTGGCCAGGCCGAAAAGCGCACGCTTTTCGAGCGCGCCGCGGAATCCGGGCAGCGCGTTGCGCACGAGGAGCGGGCGCTTCTGCCAGTGGCGCCGCAAAAAAGCCTGCGCGGACAAGCCACCTAGCGGTGCTTCTTCCATCAAATGATTATAAATGTGGCAGCGTTGCGACAAGCGCGCACGCGGGGCTTGTCAAACGCGGGTGCCCGCATAAAATTTCCCGCAGGCATTGCCGATGCTCCAGCCAGGACAAAGCGCACCCGCCTTCACGCTGCCCGACGCGGACATGCAGACCGTAGCGCTGTCCTCCTTTCTCGGCAGGAAGAACATCGTGCTGTACTTCTACCCCCGCGACAACACGCCGGCCTGCACTCAGCAGGCGGCCGAGTTTTCCGACCATGAGGGCGAGTTCGGCCGCTGCAACTGCGTGATCCTCGGCGTGTCGCGCGACGACTGCCTCACGCACGCCGAGTTCCGCGACCGGCACGGGCTGTCGATCGGCCTGCTGTCCGACACGGAAGGGGACGTGTGCCGCCGCTACGGCGTGCTGGAGGAAAAGGAGCTGAACGGCGTGCGGCGCGAGTGCGTGGTGCGCGCCACCTTCGTCATCGACAAGAAGGGCGTGATCCGCCATGCCGCCTACGGCGTCAATCCCAAGCACCACGCCGCCGAGATCTACCAGGTCGTCCGCAAGCTGAAGTCCTGATTTTGCTTTTGCCCTATCATATCGGCGGGGGGATTCGCCGATGGACATGATGGGCGTGGTTTCGTACGGGCTCGGCACGCTGATCGGGTTCGTGCTGCTGGTCGGCATCGCGTTCCTGTTCATCAGCGACATCACGCAGAAGAAGCACGGGGTGCTGCGCAATTACCCCGTGGTGGGGCACCTGCGCTACTTCTTCGAGCAGCTGGGCGAGTACTTCCGCCAGTATTTCTTCGCGGGCGACCGCGACGAGATGCCGTTCAACCGCTCGACGCGCGCCTGGATCTACCGGCTGGCGAAGAACGAGGGCGGCGTCATCGGCTTCGGCTCGACCTACGACCTGCACGAGTCCGGCGCGCTGATCTTCGTCAACCACCCGTTCCCGGTGCTGGAGGAGGAGCGGCTGCCGACGCCCTCGCTCACGCTCGGCGAGGGCTACGCCAAGATCCCGTTCGAGGCGCGCTCGATCGTCAACATCAGCGGCATGAGCTTTGGCGCGATCTCGGCGCCGGCGGTGCGCGCGCTTTCGCGCGGCGCGGCGGTGGCCGGCTGCTGGATGGACACGGGGGAGGGCGGCTTGTCGCCCTACCACCTCGAGGGCGGCTGCGACGTCATCATGCAGATCGGCACCGCGAAGTACGGCGTGCGCGACTCCCAGGGCAGCCTGAACCCCGACCGGCTGGTCGAGCTGGCGAAGGTCGTCAAGGCCTTCGAGATCAAGCTCTCCCAGGGCGCGAAGCCGGGCAAAGGGGGCGTCCTGCCCGCCAAGAAGGTGACCGCGGAAATCGCGCAGATCCGCGGCATCCCGGAAGGGCGCGATTCGATCAGCCCGAACCGCCACCGCGACATCTCGAACATCAACGAGCTGCTGGACAAGATCGCCTGGATCCGCGACCTCACCGGCCGGCCGGTGGGCGTGAAGACCGCGATCGGCGGCTGGCGCTTCCTCAACGATCTGGGCGACGCCGTGCAGCGGCGGGGCCTCGAGTTCGCCCCCGACTTTCTCGCCATCGACGGCGGCGAGGGCGGCTCGGGCGCGGCGCCGCAGGCGCTCGCCGACCACATGAGCCTGTCGATCGACGAGGCGCTGCCGCGCGTGGTGGACTCGCTCATCGAGTCCGGCCTGCGCCAGCGCATCCGCGTGATCGCCGCGGGCAAGATCGTGACCTCGGCGCGCGCCGCCTGGGCGCTTGCCGCGGGCGCCGACTTCGTCAACACCGCGCGCGGCTTCATGTTTTCGCTGGGTTGCATCCAGGCGCTGCGCTGCCACCAGAACACCTGCCCGACCGGCGTGACCACGCACAACAAGCGCCTGCAGCGCGCCCTGGTGGTGGAGGAAAAGTACCTGCGCGTCGCCAACTACGCGAACGGCATGAACCGCGAGATCGACATGATCGCCCACTCCTGCGGCGTGCGGCACGCGCGCGAGCTCAAGCGCGAGCACGTGCGCATCGTGCAGGCCAACCAGCAGTCGATCGCGCTCAACATGCTGTACCCCTACCCGGAGGCGAAGGCGAAGGTGCGCGCGGCCTAGCTCCCCGCCAGCCATCGGTTCCAAAGCCGCCGCGCCGGGTCGATGGTCTCGGAGGCGGTCAGGCCGACTGGTCCCAGGCCAGCGGCGACGCACTCGTCGGCGGCGCTGCCGTGCAGGTGGGTGCCGAGCACGAGCGCCGACTCGCCCGAATACTTCTGCGCGAGCAGCGCGCCGAGGATGCCGGCGAGCACGTCGCCCATTCCGGCCGAGGCCATGCCGGGATTGCCGGAGGTGTTGATGAACCAGTGGCCGTCCCGCGCCACGAGCACGCTGCCGGCGCCCTTGAGGACGACGTGCGCGTGCAGGTTTGCCGAGAGCACGCGCGCGGCTTTCAGGCGGTCGGACTGCACCTGCGTTGTGGTTTCGGCGAGCAGGCGCGCGGCTTCCGCCGGATGCGGAGTGAGCAGCGTCTCGGCTGTGCGCCGCGCGCAGGCCCGGCGCAG
>JAYRND010000366.1:0-10262 GCA_041904885.1 Burkholderiales bacterium | reverse complement strand
GGGATCGATGGCCAGCGCATTCTCCTCTACCGTGAGGTCGGGCTTCCGCTCTTTGTTGCCGAGAATCCAGCTTTCTCGAAGGCTGACGGTCTCGTGGCGGTACCTGACGGCCGCCAGCGCATACCCCCAATCCCGAAACGCGCCTTCCGTAAACTTCATGATGTTCCCTTTGTGGACCAGGGTCACAGACCGGCGCTGATGCCGGAGAGCGTACCGGATCGCGGCATCGATCAGCCGTTCGCTCCCTTCCCGACTGACCGGCTTAATGCCGATCGCCGAACTGTCCGGGAAGCGGATTTTCTTCACCTTCATTTCCTTGATGAGGAAGTCGACGACCTTCTTGGCCTCGGGGGTCTTCGCCGCCCACTCGATGCCGGCGTAGATGTCCTCGGCGTTCTCGCGGAAGATCACCATGTCGACGTCCTGCGGGCGCTTGAGCGGCGAGGGCACGCCGGTGAACCAGCGGACCGGCCGCAGGCAGACATAGAGGTCGAGCTCCTGGCGCAGCGCGACGTTGAGCGACCGGATGCCGCCGCCCACCGGCGTGGTGAGGGGGCCCTTGATCGAGACCACGAACTCCTTGGAGGCTTCCAGCGTCTCGTCGGGCAGCCAGACGTTCTCGCCGTACACCTGGCAGGATTTCTCGCCGGCGAACATTTCCATCCAGACGATCTTCCTCTTGCCGCCGTAGGCCTTCTTCACTGCCGCGTCGACGACCTTGAGCATCACCGGCGTGATGTCGACGCCGGTGCCGTCGCCCTCGATGTACGGAATAATCGGGTTGTCGGGAACGGAGAGCGAATAGTCGCCGTTGACCTTGATTTTCTCGCCGCTGGAGGGAACTTTGATGTGTTTGTAGGCCATGAGATTTCCCGTTTGATGTTCAGACTGCGAGCGCGTCCATCGCTGCGTTGAAGGTCGGGCTGGGGCGCATCACGGCCCCGGCCTTGACCGGGCTGGCGGCGTAGTATCCGCCGATATCCGCCGGCTTGCCCTGGACGGCGTTGAGCTCGTCGACGATCTGCTTTTCCTTTTCCGCCAGGCTCCCGGCGACCGGCGCGAAGTAGGCCTGCAATTCCGCGTCTTCTCCCTGGGCGGCGAGCGCCTGCGCCCAGTACAGGGCGAGGTAATAGTGGCTGCCGCGATTGTCGAGCTGGCCGCATTTGGGAGACGGCGATTTGTTGTTGTCGAGCAGCCTGCCGGTCGCCTCGTCGAGCGTCTTGGCGAGGATCATGGCCTTCCTGTTGTGGTGCTTGAAGCCGACGTCCTCCAGCGAGACCGCGACGGCCATGAATTCGCCGAGCGAATCCCAGCGCAGGTGGTTTTCCTGCATCAGCTGCTGCACGTGCTTGGGCGCCGAGCCGCCTGCGCCGGTCTCGAACATGGCGCCGCCGGCCATCAGCGGCACGATCGACAGCATCTTGGCGCTGGTGCCCAGTTCCATGATCGGGAAGAGGTCGGTCAGGTAATCGCGCAGGATGTTGCCGGTCACCGTGATCGTGTCCTTGCCTCGGATGATCCGCTCGAGCGTGAAGCGCATGCCGCGCACCTGCGACATGATCTGGATGTCCAGGCCGGTCGTATCGTGGTCCTTGAGGTAGCGCCGCACCTTCTTGATGAGCTCGTTCTCGTGCGGGCGGTATTCGTCGAGCCAGAACACCGCCGGGGTGTTCGACTGGCGCGCGCGCGTGACCGCGAGCTTGACCCAGTCGCGGACCGCGGCGTCCTTGGTCTGGCAGGTACGCCAGATGTCGCCGGCCTCGACGCTCAGCTCCATCAGCACGTGGCCGTCGTGATTGTCCACGACGCGCGCGACGCCGTCCTCCGGGATCTCGAACGTCTTGTCGTGCGAGCCGTATTCCTCGGCCTGCTGCGCCATCAGGCCGACGTTGGGCGCCGTGCCCATGGTCCGCGGATCGAAGGCGCCGTTGGTCTTGCAGAAGTTGATCACTTCCTGGTAGATGCGCGCGAAGGTGGATTCTGGAAGCACCGCCTTGGTCTCGTACATCTTGCCATCCGGCCCCCACATCAGGCCGCCGGCGCGGATCATGGCCGGCATGGAGGCATCGACGATGATGTCGTTCGGGTTATAGAGATTGGAGATGCCCTTGGCCGAATCGACCATCGACAGTCGCGGCCGCTTGGCCTCGCAGGCCTTGATGTCGGCTTCGATCTCCTTGCGCCTAGCCTCCGGCAGGGCCTTGATCTTCTCCAGCACGTTGGCGAAGCCGTTGTTCACGTTGACGCCCAGCTCGGCGAAAGTCTTGCCGTGCTTGTCGAACAGATCCTTGTAGAAGACCCTGACCGCGTGGCCGAAGACGATCGGGTGCGAAACCTTCATCATCGTCGCCTTGACGTGCAGCGAGAACAGCAGGTCGTGCTTCTTGCAGTGCTCGATCTCGCGCTCCAAAAAGGCGCAGAGCGCCCTCTTGCTCATGAACATGCTGTCGATCACCTCGCCCTCGAGCAGGGGAATGGAGGGGCGCAGCACGATGGTCTTGCCGCTGCGGGTGACGAGGTCCATGCGCACGTCGCAGGCGTGCGACAGGGTCATCGACTTCTCGCCGTGGTAGAAGTCGCCGGCGTGCATGTGCGCGACGTGCGTGCGCGAGGCGGGATCCCAATCCGCCATCGAATGCGGATTCTTGCGTGCGTAGTTCTTGACCGCGGCGGGCGCGCGCCGGTCCGAGTTGCCTTCGCGCAGCACCGGATTGACCGCGCTGCCCAGCACCTTCGAGTAGCGCGCGCGGATTTCCTTGTCCTTGTCGGTTTTCGGATTTTCAGGATAGTCCGGAACCTTGAAGCCCTTGGCCTGGAGCTCCTTGATGGCGGCCGTCAACTGCCCGACCGGCGCGCTGATGTTGGGCAGCTTGATGATGTTGGCCTCGGGCCTGAGCGTCAGCTTGCCGAGCTCCGCCAGGGTGTCCGTAATGCGCTGCTCCGGGGTCAGGTACTCGGGAAACTGTCCCAGGATGCGGGCCGCCACCGATATGTCGCACTCCTCGATTTCGATGCCGGCAGGTCGCGTGAAGGCACGCAGGACGGGTAGCAGCGAGTACGTCGCAAGGCGCGGCGCTTCGTCGGTCAGGGTATAGATGATTTTGGGTTTCGCCGGGGACACGGGAAATTGCCTCTACGCGGAGGAAAAAGGGGAGTGCGGAAAGGGCAATATTTTAATGGCAAAACAAGGGCTTGATCGAATTTGAAGACAAATCCCCTTTTCCCTACAATGGCTTGCGTGGGGCAACCCATGTGTGGGAGGCACTGCGGGAGGGGCTGGGAGGAGTCGTCAACCGCTCGCACCGTCGCGCGTTTTTCGCGACGGGGAGGGGCAGCTGCTCGTTGCGTCCCCCGTTTACAACAACCTAAACCAGGAGAATGCAATGACCAAGCTGTTGTCGATGATCGTCGCCGCGACCTTCGCGGTCGCCAGTCTGTCCGCCATGGCGCAGGACAAGGGCAAGAAAGCCGATGCGAAGAAGCCCACGGCGGAAGAGTGCAAGAAGGACCCGAAGATGAAGGGCTGCGAGCCGGCGAAGAAGTAGGTTTCTTCCCTCGCAACAGAAGGAGGCAGGGCGAGTCCCTGCCTTTTCTATTTCTACGCTCATGACACGAATCCTGCTACTGGCGGGGGCGCTGGCGGCGGCGACCGCCCATGCACAGCTGCCGACCGTGGAGCTGGCCACCGGCATGCACCTCATCCGCGCCGAAGTGGCCGACAGCATGAGCACGCGCATGACCGGCCTCATGCACCGCAAGTCGATGCCGCAGAACGCCGGCATGGTGTTCGTGTTCGACGAGAGCGCCCCCCATTGCATGTGGATGAAGAACACCCTGATCCCGCTTTCGGTTGCGTTCATCGACGAGGCGGGTGCCATCGTCAACATCGCCGACATGCAGCCGCACAGCGAGCAGTCGCATTGCGCGGCGCGGCCGGTGCGCTACGCGCTGGAGATGAACAAGGGCTGGTTCGCGCAGCGCGGCATCAAGCCCGGGGCGAAGCTGCGCGGCCTGGAGAAGCTCGCGCCGCGCTAGCGGCTCAGAGCCCGGCGTTCTGCTGCGCCACCATGCAGTAGAGCATCGGGATCGAGAGCATGGTGTTGAAGCGCGAGGTGAGCATGGCCATGCGCGCGGCGGCGGCCTTCGCCGTCGCATCCACCTGCACGATTCCCAGCGCCTTCTTCTGGTTCGGCCAGATGATGGCCCAGACGTTGAATCCCATGATCAGGCCGAGCCACATGCCGATCGCGATCGCCGTAAAGGGCGCCTGGAAGGTCACCAGCGCGCTGATGTAGCCGTTCATCGTCGCAAGCAGCAGGCCGGTCACCATCGTGGCCAGCGCCGCCCAGCGAAACCAGAACAGCGCGGTCGGCGCGATCACCTTGCCGACCGCGGGCTTCTGCTCGTCGGGGATCTTCGGCATCGAGGGGATCTGCACGAAGTTGAAGTACCAGAGCAGGCCGATCCACATCACGCCCGAGAGCACATGCAGGTAGCGCATGAAGAAGCCCGCCCAGGCGTGGTCGCCCATCTTGCCGAAGGTGCCGGCGACGCCAAGGATGATTGCCAGGATGACGATGCCCGCAATGACGGTGCGGCCGAGAGACTGGAAAATTGCGCCCATCGATGCCTCCTGTTGATGTTCTGTATGGAGGGCAAAAAGTCTATCACGACTGCGGCTGCGGCTTCGCCGCGACGCGGTCCGCGGGATGGCGCTCGAGCTGCTGGCTGTAGCTCGACATGGCGTAGCAGAACGCGAAATACACCGCCGACACGAACAGGTATGCCTCCACGCCGAATCCCGACCACGCGGGTTCCTGCAGCGAGACCTTGACGGTGGTAAGGAGATCGAAGAGGCCGATGATGAGGACGAGCGAAGTGTCCTTGAACAGGCCGATGAAGGTGTTCACCAGCGGCGGGATCGACGCGCGTAGCGCCTGCGGAAGGATAATGTGCAGCGTCCGCGTCCAGTACGACAGCCCGAGTGCCTCGGCGGCCTCGTACTGGTGGTGGGGGATGGACTGCAGCCCGCCGCGCACGACCTCGGCGAGATAGGCAGCGGCGAACAGGATCAGCGCGATCTGCGCGCGCAGCAGCTTGTCGATGGTCACCCCGGCGGGCAGGAACAGGGGCAGCAGCACCGACGCCATGAACAAGACGCTGATCAGCGGCACGCCGCGGATCAGCTCGATGTAGGCCACGCACATGGCGCGCAGCGCCGGCAGCTCCGAGCGCCGGCCGAGAGCGAGCAGGATCGACAGCGGAAACGCGAGCGCGATGCCGAAGGTCGCGAGGATGAGCGTCAGGATCAGCCCGCCCCAGCGCTCGTTCTCGACGTAGGGAAGCCCGAGGATCCCGCCCCACATCAGCCAGGCGATGAGCGCGAGGCCGGCAGCCCAGATCGCCAGCAACCACCAATTCCAGAACCTCTTCAGGGAAGAAAAGGCCCAGAGAAAAACCAGCAATGCCGTCGCCAATGCCGGCCGCCAGTGCTGCTCGAAAGGGTAGGTGCCGAACAGCATGAAGCGGTGCTTGTCGCCGATGAACGCCCAGCACGCGCCGCTGCCCTGGACCTCGCGGCAGGCGCGCGAGTCTTTCGCCTGCCAGACAGCGTCGAACAGCGCCCAGTTCAGGAACGGGGGCAGCAGCTTCCAGGCGAAGTAGAGGATGGCCAGCGTCGCGAGCGTGTTCGCCCAGCCCGAAAAGAGGTTGCGCCGGAGCCAGCTCACCGGCGCACTCCCTGCAGGGCGACGCGCCGGTTGTACCAGTTCATGAACGCCGAGATGGACAGGCTGATCGTGAGGTAGACGGCCATGATGATCGCGATGCCTTCGATCGCCTGGCCGGTCTGGTTCATCGTCGTGTTGGCGATCGAAACCAGGTCCGGGTAGCCAATCGCGACCGCGAGCGAGCTGTTCTTGGCGAGGTTCAGGTACTGGCTGGTAAGCGGCGGCACGATCAGGCGCAGCGCCTGCGGCAGGATCACGTAGCGCAGTGCACCGCGCCGCGTGAGGCCCATGGACAGTGCGGCGTTCGCCTGCCCGCGCCCCACCGAGAGCACGCCGGCGCGCACGATTTCGGCGATGAAGGCCGCGGTGTAGGTCACCAGGCCCGTGAGCAGCGCCGCGAATTCGGGCGTCAGCGTCACGCCGCCTACGAAATTGAAGCCGCTGAGCTCGGGCGTGCTCCACGGCGTGGGAAAGACGATGCCGCGGTTGCTCAGGAACACGCCCTGCAGCGGCTGCAGCGCTTCCCTCGGGCCGGGCAGGTTTTCAGAGATCAGCGCGTACCAGAAGAACAGCTGCACCAGCAGCGGCACGTTGCGCACCACCTCGACATAGGCAGACGCGAGCCGGGCGAGCAGCCAGTTCGGCGACAGCCGCGCGATGCCGAGCAGGGTGCCGAGCACGGTCGCGAGCACCACGCCGCCGGCGGCCACTCGCGCGGTATTCCAGAGCCCTACGCCCAGCGCGCGCAGGTAGCTGTCGGCCGCGCTGTAGGCGAGCAGCCCGGTCTCGCCGATCTCGAACCCCGCCTCGCGCCAGAGGAAGCCGAAGCCGCTGGCGATCTTCCTCGTCTCGAGGTTCTGCGCCGCGTTCGACGCGAAGAACCACAGTACCAGCCCGGCCGCGGCGAGCAGCGCGGCCTGGGTCAGCCAACTCCTTTTCACTACCTACTTAGCGGATGGGGGGTGCGTACAGCAGGCCGCCGTCCTTCCACTGCGCGTTCAGGCCTCGCTCGAATCCAAGCGGCTTGAGGTTGGCGTCGAACGATTCGCCGTAGTTGCCGACCTGCTTGACGATGTTGAGCGCCCAGCGGTTGTCGAGACCGAGCATCTTGCCGATGTCGCCGCTGGCGCCGACGAAGCGCTGCACGGCCGGATCCTTGCTGCCTGCCTGCTGGTCCACGTTCTTGGACGTCAGCCCCATTTCCTCGGCCTCGATCATCGCAAAAAGCGACCATTTCACGACGTCGAACCAGCGGTCGTCGCCGTGGCGCACCGCCGGCCCGAGCGGCTCCTTGGAGATCACCTCGGGCAGGATCACGTGGTCCGCGGCATTGGGCGCGCGCGAGCCGCGCGTGGACACCAGGCCCGAGACGTCGGTGGTGAACACGTCGCAGCGCCCCGAGAAATAGGCGTTCAGCACCTCCTCGAGCTTCTCGATCACCACCGGCTTGAAGGTCATCCGGTTGGAGCGGAAGTAATCCGAGAGGTTGAGTTCGGTGGTGGTGCCCGGTTGCACGCAGACCGTGGCGCCGTTGAGCTGCTTGGCGCTTTTCACGTTGAGCTTGCGCGGCACCATGAATCCCTGCCCGTCGTAGTAGTTCACGCCGACGAAATTCAGGCCGAGGCTGGTGTCGCGGGTGACGGTCCAGGTGGTGTTCCTGGAAAGCACGTCCACCTCGCCCGATTGCAGCGCGGTGAAGCGCTGCTGCGCAGTGAGCGGCGTGTAGCGCACCTTGGCGGCGTCGCCGAACACCGCGGCGGCGATCGCGCGGCACAGGTCGACGTCGATGCCACGCCAGACTCCCTTGGAATCGGGCTGCGAAAAGCCCGCGAGCCCGGTATTGACGCCGCACTGCACGAATCCCTTCTTCTGCACCCCTTCCAGGGTGCCCTGCGCGTGGCTGGTTCCCCAGCCGAGCAGAGCGCATGTGGCGACAAGCAACAGACCTCGTTTCATGGCGGATCCTCCTCCTCAGGGGGTTGTCTAGTATTCTAGCGCGCATGCCCAAGCTGGCCGCCAACCTTTCGCTGCTGTTTCCCCAACTGCCGTTCCTCGATCGCTTCGCGGCGGCGAGGAAAGCGGGCTTCCGCTACGTCGAGTACCAGTTTCCGTATCCGTTCGGCGGCGCGCAGCAGGTCGCCGACGCAGCGCGATCGGCCGGTGTCGAAGTGGTGCTGCATAACCTGCCGGCAGGAGACGCATCCAAGGGCGATCGCGGCATCACCTGTCAGCCCGAGCGGGCCGGCGAATTCCGCGAAGGCGTCGACCGAGCGATCGAGTACGCGAAAGCCGTCGGTTGCCCGCGACTGAATACGCTGGCAGGCATTCCTTCGCCGGGGCTCGACAGGGAAAAAGCGAAGCAGACGCTCGTCGAGAACCTCCGCTATGCCGCGGGCAAGCTCCAGGCGGCCGGGCTCACGTTGCTCACCGAGCCGTGCAATCCGCGCACGATCCCCGGATTCTTCCTCAACACCTCGGCGCAGGGCATCGAGGCGATCGACGCTGCGGGTGCGGGCAACCTGCTCCTCCAGTACGACGTCTTCCACATGCAGATCGTCGAGGGCGACCTCGCGAAGACCATCGAGCGCCTGCTGCCGCGCATCGGCCACATCCAGATCGCCGACGTGCCCGACCGCAACGAGCCGGGCACCGGCGAGATCAATTTCCCCTGGCTGCTCGCAAAGATCGACGCGCTCGGCTACCAGGGCTGGATCGGTGCCGAATACGTGCCGAAGGGCGACACAGTCGAGGGGCTGAAGTGGGCGACGCCTTACCTCAAGTAGATTTTCTTCTTCAGAAGAAGGTCGCGGAGAAGCTCAGGGAATTCCTGCCCGCGCGCAGCGTGCTCTGGCTGGACGAGGACACGCGGCCCTACGAATGCGACGGGCTCACGGCCTACCGGCGCGTGCCGATGGTGGTGGCGCTGCCGGAGACCGAGGCGCAGGTCCAGCAGGTCCTGCAGGCCTGCCACGCGATGGGCGTGCCGGTGGTGCCGCGCGGGGCCGGCACCGGGCTTTCGGGCGGTGCGCTGCCGCCCGGCGACGGCGTGCTGCTCTCGCTCGCCAAGTTCATGCGGGTGCGCCGGCTCGACACCGCGGCGCGGCTGGCCGTGGTCGAGCCCGGCGTGCGCAACGCCGCGATCTCGGACGTGGCCGCGCCCTTCGGCCTGTATTACGCGCCGGATCCGTCGAGCCAGATCGCCTGCTCGATCGGCGGCAATGTCGCGGAGAACTCCGGCGGCGTGCACTGCCTGAAGTACGGCCTCACCGTCCACAACGTGCTGCGCGTGAAGGGATTCACCGCCGAGGGCGAGGCGGTCGACTTCGGCTCGGAGGCGCTCGATGCGCCCGGCTACGACCTGCTTGCGCTGGCGATCGGCTCGGAGGGACTGCTCGCCGTGACCACGGAGGTGACGGTCAAGCTCCTGGCGAGGCCCGAGACCGCGCGCGTGGTGATGGCCTCGTTCGACGACGTGGAGAAGGCCGGCGACGCAGTGGCGGCGGTGATCGCGGCGGGCATCGTGCCGGCGGGCCTGGAGATGATGGACCGCCCGGCGACGCGGGCGGTGGAAGAGTTCGTGCACGCCGGCTACGACCTGGAGGCGGCGGCAATCCTGCTCTGCGAATCGGACGGTAGCGCCGCAGAGGTCGAGGAGGAGATTGCGCGGATGAAGGAAGTGCTCGCGGCGGCCGGCGCGACGCGGCTCGCGGTCTCGCGCGACGAGCGCGAGCGGCTTCGCTTCTGGTCCGGCCGCAAAGCGGCGTTCCCCGCGGTGGGGCGCATCTCGCCCGATTACTACTGCATGGACGGCACGATCCCGAAGAAGCGCCTGGGCGAAGTTCTCAACTTCATCGGCGCGATGGAGAAGAAATACGGGCTGCGCTGCCCGAATGTGTTCCACGCCGGCGACGGCAACCTGCACCCGCTCATCCTGTTCGACGCCAACGACCCGGAGCAGCTCAAGCGGACCGAGGCGTTCGCCGCGGAAGTGCTGGAGAAGTGCATCGAGGTGGGCGGAACGATCACTGGCGAGCACGGCGTGGGCGTGGAGAAGATCGACCAGATGTGCGTGCAGTTCGGCGCCCCGGAGCTGGAGGTATTCCGCGCCATCAAGCGCGCGTTCGACCCGAAGGAGCTGCTCAACCCGGGCAAGGCCGTGCCCACGCTTGCGCGCTGCGCCGAGTTCGGACGCAGGCACGTAAAAGCCGGGAGCCTGCAGCATCCCGGCCTGCCGCGGTTTTGAGCGTCGAGATCCTCCAGGAACGGGTCCGCGAGGCCGCCGGCCGCGGCACCGCCCTGCGCGTCCGCGGCGGCGGCAGCAAGGACTTCTACGGCAACGAGCCGCGCGGCGAGGTGCTCGACACGCGCGGTCACGCCGGCGTGGTGTCCTATGAGCCGACCGAACTGGTGATCTCCGCCCGCTGCGGGACTTCGTTGCTGGAAGTCCAGAAAACGCTCGAGGAGAAAAATCAGATCCTTCCTTTCGAGCCGCCGCATTTCGGCCCAGGCGCGACCCTCGGCGGCTGCGTCGCG
>JAYRND010000365.1:0-4960 GCA_041904885.1 Burkholderiales bacterium | reverse complement strand
CTCGACGACCGGCGCATCCGCGTCGGCAAGTGCGCGCAGCTGGGCGAGGCGCTGGTCGGCACCGGCTTTCCGTTCAAGGAGATGGCGCGATCCGACCTCTACCTCCGGCAGATGAAGGCGCTGATGCAGGGCACCGCCGGCATCCGGCGCGCGGGCGCGGCCGCGCTCGACCTCGCCTATGTCGCGGCGGGCCGCCTGGATGCCTTCTGGGAGATGGGACTCTCGCCGTGGGACATGGCCGCGGGCGCCCTGATGATCCAGGAGGCCGGAGGCCTGGTCGGCGACCTCGAGGGCGAACCGTGCTACCTGGAGAGCGGCGACATCGCCGCGGCCACGCCCAAGGTGTTCCCGCAGCTGCTCGCCGCGCTCAAGGCGTAGCGGCCAGCCAGAAACTCAGGTCGCGCCCCAGCAGCCGCCCCAGCAGCTGATTGTCGGCGCGCAGGTGCTCGGCGACGGTTGCGCGCATCTCGCTCGTCAGCGGGGTCGGCGGGGCGGAGACCGTGTTCCAGTCCGCCAGCTGCTTGAGCCAGCTGCGTTTCTTGGGCCCGGACGCCTTGTCCTTGCGCGCGGCGCGGCGACCCGTTTCGATCCTCGTGCCGCGCGCCACCGGCAGGAAGAACAGCTCCTGCAGCCAGCGGTAACGGTAGATCCGGCTCTCGTACCTGCGCTTGAACTCCGTCCGCCCGTCGAAATCGACGCCCAGGAATTCGAGCGCACGCCGGTACGTCGCCGGCTGGTCCGCCACGAAATCGTCGAACACGATCACGTGCGTGCGCTCGCTCCCCGCGATCGCGAGCAGCCGCTCCAGGTGGGCGCCGAACTTCGCCACTTCCCCGTACATCAGGGTGCGCGGGTCGAGGCAGTGCGCAGGCAGGTTTTCACCGCGCGCGCGCGCCTCCTGCAACCGCCACGCCGCGGCGAAGTCCTCCTTGTCCTCCTGCAGGAGGAAGCGCATCTTCAGGTGGTAGGACGGCAGCATGCTGAGCGGGTTGCGCAGCATGACGATGAAGCGCGCCTCGGGATTGAAATGCCGGGCGCGCTCGATCGCCTCCGGCGAGTACAGGTAGGAAACGGACCCCTCGCCCACCGCACGGTGGCCGCCGTGGCGATGGAAGAAATAGCGCTCGATGTAGTCGCGCTGCAGCTCCTCCGGCGACGGCATCGAGCGGAGCTGGGCGAGATAGTGGGGCTCCTTCGGCCGCGAAAAGCAGATCTGCGGGTTCTTCGCGAAGAAGCGGCACAGCGAGGTGGTGCCGCAGCGCGGCGCGCCGACCACGAAAAAATCGGGAAAGCCTTCGGGTTTGGCCATGTTCCGGTGGCGCGTATTCTATGCGACGCGCGCCTGCCGGCCCCGCAAGCGCCCTAGCCCAGCTCGCCCACCGCGCGCCAGGCCTCGTGGATCGCCGAGTGCGCGTAGGGCTTCCACACGGCGTCGGAATTGGCGATGACCACGTTGCCGATCTTCTGGCGCGCCCGCTCGGGGATCCTGCGCCGTTCGGCGCGCACGTCGAACAGCGAGTTGTAGAAGTAGGAGTAGCCGTGCGACCAGCGGTTCACCGTGATGGCGCGGATGTCGCGCGCAGCGTCGAAGCCGCCGGGCGAGAGCATGGCGTCCAATTGCGCGCGGATCTCGCGCTCGAAGTCGGCGAAGGTCGCGGCGAGCAGCTTCGCGCGGCCCGCCCGCCAGTGGTCGCGCATCGTCAGGCCGGCCATCGGGGTATAGGGCACGTGCACCAGGTGCAGGCACATCGGCTCGCCCGGCTTCACCGGGCTCCGGTACCCGCCCATGTGCACCGGGTAGTCGAGCTTGACGCGCGAATGGAAGGCGAGCGGCGAGTAGACCTCGTGCACGCCCAGTTTCGCGAAGGCGCGCCAGTCCCGGATCAGCACCTTGGTGTAGACCATCGGCGTCTTGACGCACTGGCGCAGCGCCTCTTTCTGGCCGGCGTCCAGTTCCGGCACCAGGTGCGCCACCATCATGTTGTAGCAGGCGAGCACCACGTGCCGGGCCGACACGCGGTGCAGCCGGCCCGCGCGCAGGTAGCCGACCGATACATCGCCGGTGACGTCCTCGACGGCGACCGCGGTGCTTTCCAGGCGCAACCGCACCGGCGCGCCCGCCCGGTCCAGCTTCGCGTAGTCGAACGGCGCCAGCACCACGTCCGCCATGGTCCGGCCCGGCGCCACGCCGGGGATGAGCGTCCGCACCAGCATCCGCGCGATCGACGCATTGCCGTCCGGGAAGTGGTAGATGTAGGGCTCGCTCATCTCGGCCTCCGCGACCGCCGACCGCTCGGCGAGCCCGAGAGCATCGAAACCCGGATAGCCGACTTCGCGCGCATCGCCCGCAGGCAGGCAGTCGGGGCCGACGCCGTAGAAGTCGAGGCTGCGTCCCGCGAAATAGCGGACCGCCTCCTCGCCCAGGCCGGCGTGCTTCAGGAGGAAGTCGCGGTAGCTGGTCTTCGCAAGCAGCTCCCGCTTCGCCTGCGGCGCCATGCCCGGGAGCCAGTCGCGCGGCGCGGTGTGCAGCATCACCAGCTCGGCGCGCGCCTGTTCCGACATCGGGAACCCCGCGATGAAGTCCGCAATCGGCTTCGCGTTCAGCCGGTCCGGGGCGATGTCGTCCGAAACCAGCGGCGTCGGGTCGCCCGTCACCAGCGCGTTGCGCCCGAAATTCTCCGCGTCGAAGAACACGCCGCGCGAGAGGCCCAGCCCGGGATACAAACCACGGTCGAAGGCCCGGTGGAAGCGCTTCAGGTCCACTCCGAGGTCCTTGAAGAACTGCTTCGTCTCGTCGCTGAACAGCGCGTTGGGCGATTGCAGCGACTCGCTGCCGCCGTAGGACAGCAGCAGCCGCCCGCCGGCGCGGAACTCGTTGCGCTTGGCATGCCCGCCGAAGTCGTCGTGGTTGTCGAGGATCAGCACGCGGGCGCGCGGGTGCCGGCGCCCGTAGGACCAGGCCGCCGCGAGGCCGCTCAGCCCCGCGCCGACCACGACCAGATCGTACTTCTCCTCGACCGGCAGCCCGCGCGCGCTGTAGCTCTGCTGGCCCCAGCCCAGCGAGTGGGCGGCCTCGAACGAGCCCGGATGGTTGCCGCGCATGCCGGCGAGCGCCGGCGGATATCGGCCCGGGGGCGCTGCGCGCAGCAGCGCGCCGGGAGCGAGGCCCGCCCCGATCGCAAGCGCGACGCCGTCGAGAAAGTCCCTCCTTGTGACCATGCTCCCTCCCGCCACTAGAATACTAGCCCTCGATGAAGCCGGAAGCGCCCGCCGCCCAAGCCCTCTCGGCGCATACGCCCGTCATGGCGCAGTACCTGCGCCTGAAGGCGCAGCATCCGGACATCCTCATGTTCTACCGGATGGGCGATTTCTACGAGCTGTTCTACGACGACGCCGAGAAGGGCTCGCGCCTGCTCGACCTGACGCTGACCGCGCGCGGGCAATCGGCGGGGGCGCCGGTGACGATGGCGGGCGTGCCGGTGCATTCGGTCGAGCAGTACCTCGCCAAGCTCGTGAAGCTGGGCGAGTCGGTGGCGATCTGCGAGCAGGTGGGCGACGTCGCCACGGCGAAGGGCCCGGTCGAGCGCGAGGTGACGCGGATCGTCACGCCGGGCACGCTCACCGATCCGGCCTTGCTGGACGAGAAGGCGGACAACATCCTGCTATCGATTTCGAGCGAGAAATCGTCGATGGGACTCGCCTGGCTCTCGCTGGCGAGCGGCGACCTGCGGGTCGCCGAAATCGCGCCCCAGGCACTGCACAACGAGCTGCGCCGCATCGGACCCGCCGAAGTTCTCGCCGCCGATGGCCTGGAGCTCCCCGGCTATATGGTCACGCGCCTGCCCGCCTGGCATTTTGACGCCGCTGCGGGCCGGAAGAAGCTGCTCGAGCAGCTCGGCGCCGCCACCCTGGAAGGATTCGGCGCAGAGGACCTCGAGCCGGCGATCGGCGCCTGCGGCGCGCTGCTCGAATACGCGAGGAAAACGCAGGGCCAGGCGCTCGCGCACGTCGTCGCGGTGCGCGCCGAGCGCGCGGGCGAGTACCTGCGCATGGACGCGGCCACGCGCCGCAACCTCGAGATCACCGAGACGCTGCGCGGCGAGCCCTCGCCGACCCTGTTCTCGCTGCTGGATGAGTGCGCCACCGGCATGGGCAGCCGGCTGCTGCGCCATTGGTTGCACCATCCGTTGAGAGATCACGAAGTTCTACGCTCTCGACACGAATCTGTTGAAGTTCTTTTCGAGAAAAACAAGGACATACAATCCACTCTCCGCCGCTTTGCCGATGTAGAACGCATCACCGCGCGCATCGCTCTGAAGAACGCGCGGCCGCGGGACCTGTCGGGCCTGAGGGAGAGCCTGGGACTGCTGGAGACGTTGAGAACTTCCGTTCCGGAATCGGCCCCGCTTTTGAAGACCCTTGTCCGGGATCTTCAGACTCCTGTTGAAACCCAAGCCCTCCTCGTCAAATCCATCGCGCCGGAGCCCTCGGCGATGGTGCGCGACGGCGGCGTGATCGCCGACGGCTATTCAGCGGAGCTGGACGAGTTGCGGGGGCTGCAGACAAACGCAAGTCAATTCTTGGTTTCATTGGAGAACAAAGAAAGAGAAAGAACGGGCATTCCGAACCTCAAGGTCGCGTACAACCACGTCCACGGCTACTACATCGAGGTGACCAACGCGCAGGCGCAGAAGGTGCCGGAGGACTACCGGCGCCGGCAGACCCTGAAGAACGCCGAGCGCTACATCACGCCCGAGCTGAAGGCCTTCGAGGACAAGGCGCTCTCTGCGCGCGACCGGGCCCTGGCGCTGGAAAAGAGCCTGTTTGAATCGGTTCTTGATGAATTAGGGCTTCATGTTAGAAGTCTTCAAACAATCTCCGCCGCGCTCGCTCAACTGGACGTGCTGAGCTGCTTTTCCTCCGTTTCTTCCAGAAGGAATTACTCGCGCCCGGCCTTCGT
>JAYRND010000364.1:0-34409 GCA_041904885.1 Burkholderiales bacterium | reverse complement strand
TCCTCCGGCGGCAACGGCAGCCCCCAGCACGTGGCCATGGAGGCGTTCAAGGCGGCGACGGGCACCTACTTCCTGCACATCCCCTATCGGGGCGCGACGCAGGCGGCGCTGGACGTCATCTCCAACCAGGTGCAGGTCCATTTCAGCGCCGTGTCCATCGTGCTGCCGCATATCCAGGCCGGGCGCATGCGCGCTCTCGCCGTCCCGAGCGCAAGCCGCTCTCCCCTGCTTCCGGGCGTCCCAACCATGGCGGAAGCGGGCCTTCCCGGCTTCGAGTGGCAGACCTGGGCGGCGCTGGTCGCGCCCCTGGGCACGCCCAAGCCAATCCTCGATCGTTTGAACGCCGAGGTGCTCAAAGCCATCGCTGCGCCCGACGTGCGCGAGAAGCTCATCGCGCAGGGCCTGGAACCCATCGGCTCCCCGCCGAAGGAAGTGCTCTCGCGCACGCAGGCGGGCCTGAAGCGCATGAGCGAGATCGTCAAGCGCGCCGGCATCCAGGCCGAGTGAGCGCGCGTGCGTTCCCGGTGGTGACTCGCCGCCCGTGCTGACGCGCATCGACCACGTCATGATCTGCGTCCCCGACCTCGCGCGGGCGATGGAGGCCTATGCGCGCATCGGCTTCAGCATCCATCCGGGCGGCGTGCATCCCGGCAAGGGAACGCAGAACGCGATCGCGTTCAATCAGGCGGACTACCTGGAGCTGCTCGCCATCCGCGACCGCGCCGAGTACGTCGCGGGCAGCCCCTGGCCCGGCCTGCTCGACTTCATCGATGCGGGCGGCGGCCTGCGCTACGTCATCCTGCAGAGCGACGACCTGGCCGCCGACGTGGCGGCAATGCGTTCGCGCGGAGTCGACATCGGCGACGCGGCGGAAGGCGGGCGGCGAACGCCTGCCGGCCAGGACCTGCGCTGGAAAGCGGCCGTCCTCGGCAAGCGCGATCCCCTGCCCCTCTTTTTCATCCAGCACCTCACGCCCCTCGCCGAACGCCGCCGCCAGGTTCCGGATTCCCCTCACCCGAACGGTGTCACGCACGTGGAGCGCGTGTACGTTGTCGTTTCCGACCTCTCCGCGGCGGTCCCGGCGTACAGCCGCGTCCTCGGAATCTCGCCAAAGATGGAGCGCGGAACCGTCATCAATGCAGATATGGCGGTATACCAGCTCGGCTCCAATGGCCTCGTCGTGGCGCAACCCGCCGGCCCCGGGGTGGCGGCCGATGCACTGAAGAACCGCGGTCCGGGGCCGTTCCAGATTCTCTATCGCACCGCCAGCATGGACGCAGCGGCCCGCTGGATGGCCGATCACGGCGTCCCGCCGCCCGCGCGCGGCGTGCGCAATACCGGCGAGCAGGCGATGGTTGTCGTGCCCGGTTACGCCTGCGGTGTTGCCGTCGGTTTCGTCGGCGCGGCCTAGCGGAAGCGCGCCGCGGTTCCCGAGAACTCTTCTCAAGAACCATGATCCGGCTCTTTGCGCTAAGTCAAGCCTGCGTCTGGAATTTCTGGCGTTTCCGGTCGACCCCGACTACGGTAGAGCGAATTGCAAAGGAGGTCGCATGCGCCGCTCCCGTCTTGCCGTTCTTGCTGCCGCCGTCGGACTGACTGCCCTTACCGTAGCCTGCGTCACCGAACCGACCAAGACAGCCTCGAATGACTTCGTGGGCTCGGAAAAGTGCGGGAGCTGCCACCAGCCGGCCTACGCGAGCTGGAAGGCGAGCATGCACGCCAAGATGGTGCGGCCGGTGAAGGAAGGTCTGCTGAAGGACGCGCTGGACAACTGGGCGAAGGATGCCAAGGGCCAGCCCGGGCCGACCAAGGGCAACATCGACGGCAAGTCCTACGGGCTCAACGACGTGGTCTACGTCATCGGCTCAAAATGGAAGCAGCGCTACCTCGTGAAGAACCCCGCCACGGGCAACCACCAGTTCCTGGACAAGCAGTGGAACCGCGGCTCGCGCCTCTGGGAGGGCTACGGCCAGAAGAACGACTGGGAAACGCAGTGCTCAACCTGCCACGCGACGGCCTTCCGGATCACTTCCTACGACCCGGCCAACCCGGCCGCGATGAAGGTGTCGATGAGCGAGCACAACACGGGCTGCGAGGCCTGCCACGGGCCCGGCGGCAACCATGTCGCCGCGCGCGGGCGCGGCGGCCAAATCTTCAATCCCGCCAAGGCGTCCAAGGCGCAGGCCGACAAGGTCTGCGGCTACTGCCACATCCGCGGCGAGAACTACAACTGGAAGACCGCGCAGGGCAATCACTCCGAGTACCTGCCGCATCCGGTCATGGGCGAGACCTACAAGGCCGGCGAGGACGACTGGACCAAGTGGTACCCGGACAAGTACCTCGTGCCCGGCGTCCATGCGGAAGACTCGATCCGGGTGAACTACCCGAACACCGACCTCAACAATGCGTTTTTCATCGACGAGGCGGCGCAGAAATCAGGCTATTTCGAGGCGCGCAAGCACCACGAGCAATACCAGGAGTACCTGCAATCGAAGCACGCCAAGCAGGGTCTGCTCGGCTGCTCGGACTGCCACTCCTCGCACGTGGTGAAGGGCGAAACGAAGGACGCCGGCGCGAGCTGCAAGGGCTGCCACGACGCGAAAATGGACTGGAAGACCTACATGCCGGGGCTCGGCCAGACCGCAGGAGGCCTGTTCATCCGTAGCCATACCTTCAATCCGAACCCTCGCAAGGGCGGACTGACGGCGGACCAGTTGCCGGCTCCGGTGTACGCCTATCCGCAAAAGTAGCTAGCGGGGGCCCTGCTCCATCCAGACGTTCCGGCAGCGGGTTTCCCGCAGCGCGAACGAGGCGAGCACGCCGCCCAGCGCAACCGCGGCCAGGAGCATGGCGGCGCTGCGGTAAGTATCGAGCGCCGGCGCGCCCGATGAGCGGTCGATGATCCAGCCGACCGCCGGCTGCAGGAGCGCGACCGCGAGGAAGCCGCCGCCGTTGACGAGGCTGGTGGCCGTGCCGGAAAGCTCAGGCGGGTTGTTCTCCTTGGCGATCGCCCAGCTGGTCACGGCCCCCGCAATGCCCAGGCCCATGCCGGCGAACACCATCATCGAGCCCCAGGTCGGGAGCGACCAGCCCATCACCCACGGGACCCAGCAGGCGAGGTAGAGGATTCCCAGGATCCGCAGCGGCGGCAGGCGCAGACCGATGCGGTCGGAAACGAGGCCCGCGACCGGGGCGCCGAAGGCAAAGCCGAGGATCATCACGGTAACGTGCAGCGTGGCGAGCTCCCGCTGCATGCCAAGGGCGTCAGTGAGATAGGGTACCGCCCAGAGTCCCGAGAACGTCAGGTAGGAGCCGATCAGGCCGAAGAGGACGAGGAAGGCAAGCCAGGTCTGGCGATTCGAGGCCACCTGCGCAAGTCCGCGCAGCCAGTCGCCCTTCTTCTCCGGCACTCCCGAGGCGCCTGAAGCTTCTCCCGGCTTGCGCAGGCCCGCCTCGGCCGGCGTGTCACGCACCCACATCCAGATGCAGGCAGCGAGCGCAATCGAGACCAGCCCTGCTCCCACGAACACGTCGCGCCACGAGGCGCGCGCCACCACCCAGGCGAGCGGCCAGGAGCCCAGCGTGCCGCCGAGGTTGCCCACCAGCTGCAGCACGCCGACCCAGGTGGCGAACTCGCGCTCGCCGAACCAGTTGGCGATCAGCTTCAGCACCGAAACGAAGACCACTGCCACGCCCAGTCCGACCAGCGCGCGACCCGCAAGCAGCCAGCCCGCGTCCGGAGCCAGGCCGAACAGCAGCGAGCCCCCGCCCGCGACCAGGCAGCCGCCAGTGAAGAGGCGGCGCGGGCCGATCGCATCGGCGAGCATTCCGGAGGGCAGCTGCATCGCCGCGTACGGATAGAAGTAGAACGCGGCGATGAAACCCAGCATCGTGGCGCTCGCCTGGAACTCGGAGCGCAGGTCGGCGGCGATCGAGCCGGGCGCCACGCGGTGAAAGAAGGCGAGCACGAATGCCGCCGCGCCCAGCGTGAACGCGAGGCGGCGCAGGCTCAGGTAGCGGCGGCTTGTCAGAATCGGGGCGACGTCAGGTGGGCTCGATCCCCAGCAGCATCGACGCGAGTCCGCGCAGCTGAATGGAGCAGAAGTTCGAACGACACAGGAACGTCTTCAGCTCGGCGACGGTCAGCCACTGCCCGCTGCCGGGCGCGGGCTCCTGGCCCGCGTCCCGCAGGCAGATCACTTCGTAGTCGCTGACGTCATGGTAGAAGCGCTCGCCCTCGTCCGGATCGATCGTGCACGCGAGTTTCTCGCCAGCAAGCTGGTCCGGCGCCGCTTCGCCGAACGCCGAGCATGACGGCCGGTCCCGGCCAGGGTAGCGAAGGTAGCTGGGCGCGAGCGCCGCGCCAGTCGTCAGGCCGTGCTCGGCACAGAAGCAGGCAAACACCTCCAGCACCCCTCGCGTACGGCGGCAATACAGCGCGGCGCGGCCGGGCGACTTGCTGTTGATCAAAGGCTGGGACCAGCTAGCCACTTCCCGTCCCGACAGCCGTACCTCATAGAACTGGACGTCAAATCCCTGGCGATTCTCGATCTCGAACAGGCCCCAGTCGGTCAGGCGCCAGTTTGCCAGCTTGTCGACATCGACGAACCGTGCCTTTGGCGCGCCGCGATCGAGACCCGCCATCACGGCGCCAAGAACCGAGGGGCGCAGCGGCTGCGCCAGGCTGGCGCAAACGGCAGCCGACCTCGGCCGCAGCCCCTCGCCCGCATCCGAATCGCCCCAGGGCATGACGGCAAGCAGCGAGCGCAGATCGGGATTGAACAGGGCGCTCTTCAACGCTGCCTGCTGAACCAGGCGTTCGGGCACCCACGTGTAGTGCGCCGACACCGGAATTTCCGGGCTGCACTGCGCCACGATGCTTCGCTTGGTCTTCATGAAGTAGCGCTCGCCCAGGTCGAATTGCATGGTGTCGGAAAGCACACGCACTCCTGGCGAGTAGGAATAGAACGCGCCCAGATAGGGAAGCGCCTTGCCGCCATGCAGCATCAGATAGTTGGCGGGCGTGGCCTGCACCGTGGGGCCCAGCTGCGCGACACCCTGGGTGCCCGGCGCGGCACGTGCATGCATCAGAAAATGGCGGTCGCCGCCGATCTCCGCTCTCAGCAGCCCCGTGAGCGCGGACTGTGGTTGATAGAGAAACACCTGCCCCTGCCCGGGCGAAGACTCGAATTCGACGCCGACCAGGTCGAAAAAGCCTCCCGTCTCGTGCGAGATCGCGCCGCGCGCCAACCGCCAGCGGGCGGCGCTCGCAAGAGGCACGGCCTTGATCGAGAAATCCGCGCTCGCCGCCGCGAGCAGCGCCTGCAGGTCGTCGAGGCTATGCGAGCGCTCGGCCACGCGTGCGCACCATTGAAGTCAGCAGCCCGCCATGCGGAGGCCGTGTTCCAGGCAGACTCGCAGCTTGCGGATGTCCGCGACGAACGGCCCGCCAACCCCGCGAGTAGTGCCTTCCACGCCGACGATCATACAGCGCTGCCGCTTGAGGGCTGCGAGCGTGGCTTGCGAAGGATTGACATAGTTGATGACGATGCTGACCGCATTGTCCGGCGCGAACAGGAGGTTCTTCATCGCCGCGCCATGCTCGCCGGCGACGATCTTCGCGCCGGCAAACAGGCAGACTTGGTCCTGCCAGGGCAATGTCTCGGGTGCAATCACCTCGAAGCCCAAGGAAGCGGCAAGCTCCTCGACATCCAGGATGTTGGCGAGGACCCGGCCCCTGGCGGATTGGCGCCGGCTCAGGAACAGTCGTCCGCTGAGGCCCACGCCGGGTCGCCGCTCCGCGCACTTGTCGATGACATACCGATAGAAGCCCTCCACCGCCGGATGCAGGTGGAAGTCCGTATGCGGCATGGAGGGGACGACCGCTTTCGCGCAATGTAGTACTTCGCTGCGCGTATCGTGCGCGACGAGAGCGGGCTCCTCGATTTCATATAGCGTGCTCAATGTATCCCTGCACCATTGGGAAAGATCTGCCGGGATGACCACGGCGAGTTCCTTGAACAGGGCGCGCTGGCGCAGCCAGATCGGGTAAATCCGCGGCGCAAGCTCCATCCACCAATGCATGTAGTTGTTGTAGTCATGGATGGCGAAGAGGAGTGCCGGCTGCGTCAGCTTCCTGGCCGGCAGCTGCAGCGGGCCCCGGGCGCGCTGCGGATCGGCCTCCAGTATTTCGCGCAGGTAGGCAGGGATGATCGAGGGGGCATAGGAGAGCCTGCCCTCCTGCAGGGGGAAGCCCGCCCCGCACACCGCTACGTTGCCGAGGTGGTAATAGCCGAGCGGCTCGACCGGCCTGGGCTTGACGCGGGCCCAGCCAACCTCCTCCTGCGTCAAACTCTGCGGGAACTGAAAATCGTCCCGCGAGCCCAGCGAAAGCGTGCCCGCAATCAATTCCCGGAAGCAGGCCGGGTTCAAGGGCAAAAGACGCAAGCGCCGCGAACGATTCCTCCAGCGCGATACCCGGCGCTTGAGCGGCCGTAGCGCTTTCTTCAGCAGGCCCAAGCGGACGATTGGCGGCGCGGCAGCACGGCCACCGGCGCGCCCGCTACAGGGGCTTCTTCAGCCAGTTGCCGAGCTCGCCCACTACGCCGCGGCGGAAGGTCAGCACGCAGATCACGAAGATGATGCCCTGGGCAATGGTGACCCAAGCGCCGAGCTGGGCGAGGTAGTTCTCCATCGTGATGATGATGAAGGCGCCAACCACCGGGCCGAACACGGTGCCGAGGCCGCCGAGCAGCGTCATCAACACCACCTCGCCCGACATGCTCCAGTGCACGTCGGTGAGAGAGGCGAGCTGGAACACGAGCGCCTTGGTCGCGCCGGCCAGGCCCGCGAGCGTCGCCGAGAGCAGGTAGGCGAGCAGCTTGTAGCGGTTGACGTCGTAGCCGAGCGAAAGCGCGCGCGGCTCGTTTTCGCGTATCGCCTTCAGCACCTGCCCGAACGGCGAGTGGATCGTGCGGTAGATGAGCAGGAAGCCGGCCATGAAGATCACGAACACCGTGCCGTACATCGCCCAGACGTTCGAGAGGTTGATGAATCCGAGCAGCGTGCCGCGCGGCACGGCCTGGATGCCGTCCTCGCCGCCCGTGAACGCCGCCTGCAGGTAGTAGAAGTAGATCATCTGCGCCAGCGCAAGCGTGGTCATCGCGAAGTAGATGCCCTGGCGACGGATGGCGATCAGGCCGGTCACCAGGCCGAGCAGCGCCGCACAGGCAGT
Source organism: Burkholderiales bacterium (assembly GCA_041904885.1). Lineage (GTDB taxonomy): Bacteria > Pseudomonadota > Gammaproteobacteria > Burkholderiales > SG8-39 > RBG-16-66-20. Next base: position 27,175 of record JAYRND010000364.1, on the reverse strand, counting down.
GCCGAAGAGAATCGCGAACTCCGGCGGAAAGCCCCAGACCTTGGCCGAGTGCGCAGCCGCGTAGCCCGCGGTGCCGAGGAACATGGCGTGGCCGAAGGACAGCAGCCCGCCGAAGCCGATGAGCAGGTTGAAGGCGCAGGCAAAAAGCGCGAAGCACATCGCCTTCATGAGGAACACCGGGTAAACGACGAGCGGCGCGAGCAGGAAGAACGCCGCCATCAATATCAGCGCGTTGCGCTGCGAGCGCGGCATCATGTCCGCGTCCCGCCGCTCATTTCTGAGCTCCAAACAGCCCGGCCGGCTTGATCATGAGCACGATCGCCATGATCACGAAGATCACCGTGTTCGAGGCTTCCGGGTAGAACACCTTGGTGAGGCCCTCGATGACGCCCAGCCCGAAGCCGGTGAGGATCGAGCCCATGATCGAGCCCATGCCGCCGATCACCACCACCGCGAACACGACGATGATCAGGTCGGCGCCCATCTGCGGGCTGACCTGGTAGATCGGCGCCGCCATCACGCCAGCGAGCGCTGCGAGCGCCACTCCGAAGCCGTAGGTAAGCGTGATCATGCGCGGGACATTGATGCCGAAGGCCTGCACCAGCGCCGGGTTTTCCGTCGCCGCGCGCAGGTAGGAGCCGAGCTTGGTCTTCTCGATCACGAACCAGGTGGCGAGGCAGACGACGACCGAGGCCACGATCACCCAGGCGCGGTAGTTGGGCAGGAACATGAAGCCCAGGTTGCGTCCGCCCGTGAGCTGCTCGGGCATCGAGTACGGCAGGCCCGAGGTGCCGTATTCGTTCCTGAACAGGCCCTGGATGATGAGGGCGAGGCCGAACGTCAGCAGCAGCCCGTACAGGTGGTCGAGCTTGTAGAGCTGCTTGAGCATGCTGCGCTCAATGACGACGCCAAAGGCGCCGATCGCGACAGGCACGATCGCGAGCGACCACCAGTAGCCCAGCCCCGTCTTGTTGGCGAGGATGTAGGCGAGGAAGGCGCCCATCATGTACTGGGCGCCGTGCGTGAAGTTGATGATGTTGAGCAGACCGAAGATCACGGCGAGCCCGAGCGAGAGCAGCGCGTAGAACGACCCGTTGATCAGGCCGATCAGCAGTTGCCCGAACAGCGCTTGCGTCGGGACGCCGAAGATCTCGGTCATTTGCTCAGTTCAACAATGAACGACTACAGGTTGCAGCCGCCATCCTTCTCGGGACGGAAGGCCTGGTCCGCCGGGATCGTGGCGCGGACCTTGTAGTAGTCGTACGGCCCCTTCGACTCCGCGGGCTTCTTCACTTCCACGAGGTAGGCCGGGTGGAGCTTCCTGCCGTCCTTGCGGATGCTGCCCTTGCCGAACAGCGGGTCGTCCGTCGGCATCGCCTTCATCTGCGCGACCACCTTGGTGCCGTCGTCGGTCTTGGCCGCCTCGACCGCCTTGAGGTAGTGCAGCACCGCCGAGTACACGCCCGCCTGCACCATGGTCGGGTACTTGCCCTTCGACTGCGCGACAAAGCGCCGCGTCCAGGCGCGCGTCTGGTCGTTGAGGTCCCAGTAGAAGGTCTCGGTGAAGATGAGGCCCTGTGCCTTGTCCAGCCCCAGGCCGTGGATGTCCGACAGGAACACCAGCATGCCCGCGAGGTTCTGGCCGCCCTTGACGATGCCGAACTCGGCCGCCTGCTTGATCGAGTTGATGGTGTCGCCGCCGGCGTTCGCCAGGCCGATGATCTTCGCCTTGGAGGCCTGCGCCTGCAGCAGGAAGGAGGAGAAGTCCTGCGCGTTGAGCGGGTGGCGCACCTTGCCGACCACCTTGCCGCCGCCCTTGAGCACCACCGCCTCGGTGTCGCGCTCGAGCGCGTGGCCGAAGGCGTAGTCGGCCGTCAGGAAGAACCAGGAGTCGCCGCCGGTCTTGACGATCGCGCTGCCGGTGCCGTTGGCCAGCATCCAGGTGTCGTACGTCCAGTGGATGGTGTTCGGCGAGCAGGCCTTGCCGGTGAGGTCGGAGGTCGCCGCGCCCGAGACCATGAACGCCTTGCCCTTCTTCTTGGTGATCTCGCTGATGGCAAGCGCCACCGAGGAGGTCGGCACGTCGAAGATGGCGTCGACCTTGTCGACGTCGTACCACTGGTTGGCGAGCTGCGAGCCGACGTCGGGCTTGTTCTGGTGGTCGGCCGAGAGCACCTCGACCTTCATGCCCTTCTTCGCCGCGCCGAAATCCTCGATCGCCATGCGCGCCGCGATCACCGAGCCCGGGCCCGCGATGTCCGCGTACAGGCTCGACATGTCGTTCATGACGCCGATCTTGATGACGCCGTCGGACACCTGCGCCTGCGCGCCGCCGGCGAAGCCCGCAGCGAGGGCCGCGGCGATGAGTGTGTGCTTCAGTTTCATGGTCTTGCTCTCCTAGTGAAAGATTTCTTCTATACGCCCAGGTACTCGTGCAGCTTGCCCTTGCTGGCCTCGAGCTGCGCGTTGGGAATCATGTCCACCACCTTGCCGTTCTCCATCACGTAGTGCCGGTCGGCGACCGTCGCCGCGAAGTGGAAGTTCTGCTCGACCAGCAGGATCGTGAAGCCTTCAGACTTCAGCCGCGCGATCGTGTGGCCGATCTGCTGCACGATCACGGGCGCGAGCCCCTCGGTGGGCTCGTCCAGCAGCAGCAGCTTCGCGCCGGTGCGCAGGATGCGGCCGATCGCCAGCATCTGCTGCTCGCCGCCCGAGAGCTTGGTGCCCTGGCTCTTCAGCCGCTCCTTCAGGTTCGGGAACAGCTCGTAGATCCGCTCGACCGAAAGGCCGCCGGGCGCGACCTGCGGCGGCAGCAGCAGGTTCTCCTCGACGTTGAGGCTGGAGAAGATGCCGCGCTCCTCCGGGCACAGCGCGATGCCCAGCCGCGCGATGCGGTTGGAGGGCAGCCGCGTGAGCTGCGTACCCTGGTAGGCGACCGAGCCCGTGCGTTTGTCCACCATGCCCATCACCGATTTCAGCGTCGTGGTCTTGCCCGCGCCGTTGCGCCCGAGCAGCGTCACCACCTCGCCCGCCTTCACCTCGAAGTTCACGCTGTGCAGGATGTGGGACTCGCCGTACCAGGCGTTCAGCCCCTCCACGGCGAGCAGCGCGGTATAGGCCTCAGCCATGGCCCCCCGATCCCATGTAGGCCTGGATCACGTCCGGGTTCTGCGACACCGACTTGTAGTCGCCTTCGGCGAGGATCTCGCCGCGCTGCAGGACGGTGATGCGGTCCGAGAGGTGCTCGACCACGGAAAGGTTGTGCTCGACCATCAGCACCGTGCGGTTGGCCGCGACCTTCTTGATGAGCGCGGAGATGCGCTCGACATCCTCGTGCGTCATGCCCGCGGTGGGCTCGTCGAGCAGCATCATCTCGGGATCGAGCGCGAGCGTGGTGGCGATCTCCAGCGCGCGTTTGCGCCCATAGGGGAGTTCCACCGCCGCCGTGGATTCGAATTCGGCCAGGCCGACCGCCTCGATGAGCTCGCGCGCCTTCGCGTCGAGCTGCCCGAGCACGCGATCGCTGCGCCAGAAGTCGAACGAAGCGCCGCGCTTGCGCTGCAGCGCGATGCGCACGTTTTCGAGCACCGACAGGTGCGGAAAGACCGCCGAGATCTGGAAGGAGCGGACCAGGCCCATGCGCGCGATGCTCGCCGGACTGGAGCCCGTGATCTCCCTGCCGTTATAGAAGATCTGGCCGCGCGTGGGCTCGAGGAAATGCGTGAGAAGGTTGAAGCAGGTGGTCTTGCCCGCGCCGTTGGGGCCGATCAGGGCGTGGATGCTGCCGCGGCGGACCGAAAGCGACACGTCCTGGACGGCGACGAAGCCCTTGAATTCCTTGGTCAGGCCCTTCGTCTCGAGAATGACGTCTCCCCCCATAGGGCGCCAATTTTACTAGGCGAGGACCCGCAGCGCGCCCGGCAGCAGCTCGATTTCGATCCGGCGGGCATCCTCGAACGCAATCTCCCCGTCGGCTTCGACCAGCTGAGGCACAACGGATTCGATCGCGACTCGGCGCGCGCGCGCCATGCGCAGGCGCGGGTCGCCGGCGTGCGCACCCTTCAGGATCTTCGGTACCAGCTGCAATATTTCTTTCCGGCCGACGGCATCGGCGATCAGCAGGTCGAGCAGCCCGTCATCGGGCCGGGCATCCGGGGTGACGTGGAAGCTGCCGCCGAAGCTGACGCCGTTCATGATTGCAGTCATCGCGGTGCTCAGCTGCTGCGGGGGTGCATCGTCCAGCTGGAGGCGGATCTCCAGCAGCGGATACCGGACCATCGTCAGCGCCAGCGCCCCCAGATAGGCGCCGAAGCCAGTGAGGAAGCGCGGGACCCTGCGGACGTTGCGAGCGCCATGGGCGCCGAAGCCGATGTCCATGCCGTTGGCGAAATAGCGGACCTGCGATTCCGAGGTAATGCGACCGACGTCGAACGTTTTTGTCTTTTCACTCGAAAGATTAAAAATGCTGTCGAATGAAAATAGTTTCGCGAAATCGTCCCCGCTGCCGAGGGGAATCACACCGAAGACCGCCTGGGCGCCGGCGCGCATCAGGCCGTTGACCACCTCGTGCACGGTGCCGTCGCCGCCTGCGGCGACGACTACGCCATGTTTTGAGTCAAAAGCGAACTTCTCAGCATCACCGGGTTGCCGCGTGACGGCAGTCTCGAAATCCAGCCCAGCCGCAAGCAGCTTGCGCTCTATGAGGGGCCAATCGCGCGAGGCACGGCCGCGCCCCGCGACCGGGTTGCGCACGATGAGGCAGGGCTTCAGCTATTTCTTTCCCGGCGGCGGCCGCTTCTCGATGAAGGCGTCCATGCCGGCCTGGCCCTCGGCGTGGGCGAAGCTGGAGGAAATGACCTCGCCGGCGAGCTCGTAGGCACGCGTGAGGTCCATGTCCATCTGCAGGTAGAACGCGCGCTTGCCCGCCGAGACCGTTCCGGGGGGCTTGGCGGCGATCGTCGCGGCGAGGCGCAGGACCTCTGCATCCAGCTGGTCGGCGGGAACGACGCGGTTGACGAGGCCCCATTCGAGCGCGCGCCGCGCATCGATCGGCTCTCCGGTGAGCAGCATCTCCATGGCGTGCTTGCGCCTGAGATTCCGGCCGATCGCGACCCCGGGCGTCGAGCAGAAGAACCCCCAGGTGACCCCCGAAGTGACGAACTTCGCCGTTTCGGAGGCGACCGCCAGGTCACACTGGGCGACCAGCTGGCAGCCCGCGGCAGCCGCGGCGCCCTGCACCCTGGCGATCACCGGCTGGGGCAGCCCCTGGATGGACATCATCATCGCGCTGCACTTGGCGAAGAGCTCGGCGATTTTCGGTTGCTCGCGCAACTCGCGGATCTCCTTCAGGTCGTGGCCGGCGCAAAAGCCCTTGCCCGCGGCGGCGAGGACCACCACCCGCACGTCCTTGCTGGTGGCAATGTCCTCGAGCGCGAGCTGCAGGGCGTTCAGCATCCCCGAGGTCAGCAGGTTCATCTGCAGCGGCCGGTTCAGGGTGAGCGTGGCGATGCCGTCGCGGTCCTCGCGCAGCAGCAGCGGCTCATCGGATTTCGGGACGGCGCTCATGGGGTGCCCTCTCTAGGAATCGATCGCGCTCGCCGATTTCGCCTTCTGGCGCAGCATGAACTTCTGGATCTTGCCGGTGGACGTCTTCGGCAGCTCGCCGAACACCACCGCGCGCGGCGCCTTGAACTTCGCCATGCGGGCGCGGCAGAACTCGATGATCTGCTTCTCGGTCACCGAGGCGTCTTTCTTCAACTCGATGAAGGCGCAGGGCGTTTCGCCCCACTTTTCGTCCGGCATCGCCACCACGGCCGCGGCCATCACCGCGGGGTGGCTGTAGAGCACGTCTTCCACCTCCAGCGACGAGATGTTCTCCCCGCCCGAGATGATGATGTCCTTCGAGCGGTCCTTGATCTTGATGTAGCCGTCGGGCTGCATCACCGCCAGGTCGCCCGAGTGGAACCAGCCGCCGGCGAAGGTCTTCTGCGTGGTGGCGGGGTTCTTCAGGTAGCCCTTCATGGTGATGTTGCCGCGGAACATGATCTCGCCAAGTGTCTCGCCGTCGGCCGGCACCGGCAGCATCGTTTCCGGGTCCATGACGCTCAGGCCCTCCTCCATCAGGTAGCGCACGCCCTGCCGGCCGTTCAGCCGCGTGCGCTCCGCGATGTCCAGCGCGCCCCACTCTTCCTGCTTCGCGCAGACCGTAGCCGGCCCGTAGACCTCGGTCAGGCCGTAGACATGCACGAGGTCGAAGCCCATCTTCTCCATGCCCTCGATCATCGCCGCGGGCGGCGCGGCGGCAGCGACCATCCCGTGCACCTTGTGCCTGATGCCCGCCTTCATCGCCTCCGGCGCGTTGATCAGCGTCGAATGCACGATCGGCGCGCCGCAATAGTGGGTAACGCCTTCCTTCTTGATCAATTCAAATATCAAGCCGGCATCGACTTTGCGCAGGCAGACGTTGGTGCCGGCGTTCGCCGCGATGGTCCAGGGGAAGCACCAGCCGTTGCAGTGGAACATCGGCAGGGTCCACAGGTAGACGGAGTGCTGCGGCATGCCCCAGGTGACGATATTGCAGACCGCGTTCAGGTAGGCGCCGCGGTGGTGGTAGACGACCCCCTTGGGGTCCCCCGTGGTGCCGGAGGTGTAGTTGAGCGAGATCGCGTTCCATTCGTCGCCCGGCCAGCTCCAGGCGAACTGCGGGTCGCCCTCGCCGAGCAGCTCTTCATACGTCTGCCCACCTAGCCGGTCGCCCGGCCCTGCGTATTCGGGGTCGTCCACGTCGATCACCTCGGGCTTCGACTTCGCGAAGGCCAGCGCCGCCTTCACCGTCGGCGAGAACTCGCGGTCGGTGATCAGCACCTTCGCCTCGCCGTGGTCGAGCATGAACGCGATCGCGGCGGCGTCCAGGCGCGTATTGAGCGAGAGCAGCACCCCGCCCGTCATCGGGACGCCGAAGTGGCATTCGTACATTTCCGGCGTGTTGGCGAGCATCGCCGCCACGGTGCTGCCAACGCCGATTCCCCGCTTCGAGAGCGCCGAAGCCAGGCGCCGGCAGCGCGCGTACGTCTCCGCCCACGTAAAGCGGCGCGCGCCATGGACCACCGCAACCCGCTTCGGGTAGACGTACGCGGCACGTTCGATGAACGACAGCGGCGTGAGCGGCGCGTAGTTGGCCGGGTTCTTGTCGAGGTCCTGCTCGAAAGGGTTCGGCTTCGCAGCCATGATTGCTGCCAGTATATCCCCTCCGCATTGGAGGTTTTCATCTGCGGGTATATGCTTTTCCGGATGCGCCTCGCCTTCGGAATCGCCGGTATCGCCATGAGCGCGATGCTCGGGTGCGCGCAGCAACCCTTTCCCCGGGACGCGGTGGACGCACGCTCGATCGAGCTTGGCACCAGCACCGCAGAGCTCGTCTCGCTGCTGGGCGCGCCGATGCGGACGCAGGACGCGACCGCGGGCACCCGGACTTTCCGGACGTTCTACTATCCCAACAATCTAAGCTGCGTCGTCGACCTGACGGCGGATGCCGTCTGCAAGGTCAGCGTCGGCGAGACGGACGGCTACTGCTATCCCTGCGCGTCCGGATCGGGCGCGAACCATTGTCCCTGACAAGGAGCGACGAGATGAGAGCCCTTCCCTTCCTCGCCTTTTCTGCCTGCCTCATATTCGCCCTCGCGTCGGGCGATCGGGTTCTCGCGCAGGAAGACTATCCGGTCAAGCCGATCCGGCTGATCACGCCGGCAGCGCAGGGCGGGACGACGGACATCCTGGCGCGCGTGTTCGGGGCCAAGCTCTCGGAGGCGTTCAAGCAGCAGGTGCTCGTGGATAACCGAGCCAGCGCCTCGGGCGTGATCGCCGGCGAGATCGTCGCGAACGCGGCACCCGACGGCTACACGCTGCTTCTCGCCTACCACCAGCACACGGTGAACGCGGCGCTGAACCCGAAACTGCCCTACCACCCGGTCAACAGCTTCACGCCGATCACGCAGCTGACCAGCGCGGGGCTGATGCTGGTCGTGCATCCGTCCTCGCCGCCGAAGACCCTCGCGGAATTCATCGCCTGGACCAAGGCGCACCCGGGCCCCCTCAACTTCGGCTCGGCCGGCATCGGCAGCGGCGGCCACCTTGCCGGAGAGCTCTACAAGCAGATGACCGGCGTCAAGGCGGAGCACATCGCGTACAAGGGCGCGGGACCGGCGATGATGGACCTCGTCGCCGGCCAGTATCACTACAACTTTTCCGGCCTGCAGGGCGCGCAAACGCTGATCCGCGGCGGCAAGCTGCGCGGCATCGCGATCACCACTCCCAAGCGCGTCGCAGCGCTGCCCGACGTGCCCGCGGTCGCGGAAGCGCTGCCGGGCTTCGAGGTCGTCGGCTGGTACGGCGTCATCGGCCCGGCGAACCTGCCGCGCCCGGTGGTGACGCGCCTGCACGGCGAGCTGATCAGGATCCTCAACGCCCCCGACATCCGCGAGCGGATCGTCGCCGACGGCTCGGAGCCGGTCGGCAGTTCGCCCGAGGAGTTTCGCCAGTTCATGCTGGCGGACGCCGCGAAGTGGGCGAAGGTCGTGAAGGAAAGCGGCGCGAAGATCGACTGACCGGAAGGGACTCGCCGGCCTAGCCGGCGAGTTTGCGCCAAACGCTGCCGCCCTTGTCCTTCGCTGCCTTGTCGATGGCGTCGAGGACCTTCTCGTGCGCGGCTGCCTCCTCGGCGCTCGCGCGCAGCACGGTCAGCTTTCTCGCATCGACGCGCACCGCCGCGACCGCCGCCTCGCCGGCAGGCTCGAGGTCCATCACCAGGCTGTCCTGCCCGCGGGTGAGCGCAAGGTAGACTTCGGCGAGCAGGCGCGCGTCCAGCAGCGCGCCGTGCAGCGTACGGTGGGCGTTGCTGATCGAGTAGCGCTCGCATAGCGCGTCCAGGCCGTTGCGCTTGCCCGGATGCAGCTCGCGCGCCATCGCCAGCGAGTCCACGATCGACGGGCAATACTCGGCGAGCTTTTTCTTCCCCGCCAGCGCGAGCTCCTGGTCGAGGAACTCGACGTCGAACGGGGCGTTGTGGATGATCAGCTCCGCGCCGGCGACGTACTCGATGAAGTCCGCGGCGACCTCGGCGAACCTCGGCTTGTCGGCAAGGAACTCCGCGGTCAGGCCGTGGATCTTGGCCGCGCCCTCGTCGATGCCGCGCTCCGGGTTGAGGTAGCGGTGGAAATGCCGGTCGCTGATCCTGCGGCTGAGCAGTTCCACGCAGCCGACCTCGATCACCCGGTCGCCGAGCCTCGCGTGAAGGCCCGTGGTTTCCGTGTCGAGGACGATCTGCCTAGCGGCCATCGCCTGCCGCCCGGTCGATTCCCTGGTTGGCGAGCAGGTCCGCGCGCTCGTTCTCCGGGTGCCCGGCGTGGCCCTTCACCCAGTGCCACTCGACGTCGTGCCCGCGAGCGGCGTCGTCCAGCCGCCGCCAGAGGTCCTCGTTCTTCACCGGCTTCCTGTCCGCGGTGCGCCAGCCCCGGCGCTTCCAGCTGTGGATCCATTCCGAGATGCCCTTCTGCACATACTGCGAATCGGTGTACACGCGCACCCTGGAACGGCGCTGCAGCGCCTGCAGTCCCTCGATCACCGCGGTGAGCTCCATGCGGTTGTTGGTGGTCTGCGCCTCGCCGCCGCACAGCTCGCGCTCGCGCCCGCCGCTGCGCAGCAGCACGCCCCAGCCGCCCGGGCCGGGATTGCCGCGGCAGGCGCCATCGGCGTAGATCTCCACCATGGCCTCAGTCATCTCGACCGCTTTGCCGGTGGCTGCGCCCTGCTCCGGAGCGGTTCGTCGCGTGGCCGTTGCGCTGCGGAATGGTGGCGAGCGCGCGACGGCGCGCGCGCTCCTTGCGCCACGCCGGCGCGATCAGCCGCATGCCGTGCACGCGCTTGACCGCGCGCACGACGTAGGCCCCGCCCAGGATCGGCCACCAGCGCGCGCCTGCCTTCTCCAGGAACGAGAAGCGCGACTGCCAGCGCTGGCCCTCGAAGGGGGGCGCGTAGCAGCCGAAACGACCGCCGTTCAGCTCGAAGCCGAGAAGGTGCAGCCAGTCCTTGAGGCGCAGCAGGCCGATGAAGCGCGCGTCCCAGGGAGCACCGGAGCCCTTGCGCGCGAACAGCTGCCGCAGGCGCCAGAGGGAAAGAGGGTTGAAGCCGGAGATGACCAGCTGCCCCTCGGGAATAAGCACCCGCTCGGCTTCGCGCAGGACGAGATGCGGGTCGGCGGCCGACTCCAGCGCGTGCGGCAGCGCGACCAGGTCGACGCTTTGACTGGCGAGTGGCAGCTGCATCGGGTCGGCCGCGAGCGCCGCGCCGTGGTCCAGCGACAGCGTGAAGCGGAACGGGATCCGGTTGGCGCGCAAAAAATCGTACTGGTGCAGCCCCATCTGCACCGCCCGATAGCCGAACACGTCCTCGGTCGCCAGGTCGAACTGAGCCTGCTCCCACTCGAGCACGTATTGCCCCTGGGGCGTGGCCAACCAGTCCGAGAACCCGGGGCGCGCGCCGCTATACTGGTGCGATCCGTTTGCCGTGAAGGATTGCCGATCCATGCTGGAGATCGTTCCCCTACCCGCGTTCCAGGACAACTACATCTGGACCCTGCGCAGCGGACAGTACGCGGCGGTGGTCGATCCCGGCGAGGCGCGCCCGGTACGCGAATACCTGGCGCGCGAAGGACTCACCCTCGTGGCGATCCTGGCGACGCACCATCATCCGGACCATGTCGGCGGCATCGCCGAGCTGGTCGGCGGCTCCAGGCGGCCGGTGTTCGGGCCCAAAGGCGAGCCGATTCCCGCCCTCACGCATCCCGTGGGCCAGGGAGACAGCGCCGCGATCCCCGAGATCGGCGCCGCTTTCTCGGTCCTGGACATACCAGGGCACACGCGCGCGCATGTCGCCTATTATGGCTTAGGTTCCCTTTTCTGCGGCGACACGCTGTTCGCCTGCGGCTGCGGGCGCGTATTCGAAGGCACCGCCGCGCAGATGCTCGATTCCCTGTCGAAGCTCGCGGCACTTCCGGACGAAACCAAGGTCTATTGCGGCCATGAGTACACGCTCGCGAATATCCGCTTCGCGCGCGCCGTCGACCCGGCCAATCCTGTCCTTGCCGAGCGAGAGGAGCGTGCACGGCGCCTGCGGGAGGCCGGGCGCCCGACGCTGCCATCGACGCTGGGGGAGGAGCGCGCGACCAATCCCTTCCTGCGCTGCGCGGAGCCGGCGGTGGTCGATTCGGCCAACAAGTATCTCGGGGCCCGCGTCGCCGACCCGGTGCGGGTGTTCGCCGCGATCCGCGAGTGGAAAAACAAGTTCTAGTTGCGCGGTAAACTCCCGCACTGTCGTTTCTGGAGGCGGGATTCGGGTGCTGGAGAGAGCGGTTCGATTCGGGCTGGCGGCTGCAGCGACGCTGCTTACGGCCTGCGCCACGCCGCCCGGCACTGGCGCCAACGACGAAGCCTCCGCGGATGCGGCGCGCGCGGCGCGCGCGAGGCCCCGGCCGGATTCCCCGGTGCTCGGCTTCCGCGAGGATCCCGAGGAAGCGCGCAAGGCCGCCGCCAGCCAGGCGACCGCCAAGCCTCTGGATGCAACCCGCCTGCCGCCCTTCGAGGGCAAGCGCGAGGACCTCGCCAGCGCGCAGCAAACTCTCCCGCGTGTGGACCGCACCGTGCGCCAGGACGACGTCTGGCAGCGCATCCGCGACGGCTTCGCGATGCCCGATCTCGCCGGCAGCCTGGTCGCGGAGAAGACCGCCTGGTACGTGGCGCGCCCGGACTACCTGAAGCGGGTATTCGAGCGCAGCCGCCGCTACCTGTACCATATCGTCGAGGAGATCGAGAAGCGCGGCCTGCCCACCGAGCTCGCGCTGCTGCCGATGGTGGAAAGCTCCTTCAACCCGATGGCCTATTCGCGCGCGCACGCCTCCGGCCTTTGGCAGTTCATCCCCGGCACCGGCAAGCGCTACGAGCTCACGCAGAACTGGTGGTACGACGGCCGGCGCGACATCGTCGCCTCGACCTCGGCGGCGCTCGAGTACCTCAAGGATGTGTACGACATGCACGGCGACTGGCACCTCGCGCTCGCGTCCTACAACTGGGGGGAGAACGCGGTCGCGCGGGCGCTGGAGAAGAACCGCCGGGAGGGCAAGCCGCTCGACTACTCGAGCATCAACATGCCGGCGGAAACGCGCCACTACGTCCCCAAGCTGCAGGCCCTGAAAAACATCATCGCCAATCCCCAGCTGTTCGGCATCGAGCTGGACCCGATTCCCAACGCGCCCTACTTTGCCGAGGTGAACAAGACGCGCGACATCGACGTGCGCCTCGCCGCGCAGCTCGCCGAGATGAGCATCGAGGAGTTCGTCGCCCTCAATCCCGGCTTCAGCCGCCCGGTGATCCGCGCCGACCTCACGCCCCGCATCGTGTTGCCGGCCGACCGAGTCGACGTGTTCCACGAAAACCTCACCAAGTACGACGACAAGTCGCTCGTGTCCTGGCGAACCTACCAGCCGAAGAAGGGCGAAAGCCTGGAGAGCATCGCCAGGCAGTTCGGGGTGAGCCTCGCCCAGCTGAAGGAGGTCAATGGCATCACGCCGCGCGCGCGCGCTATGCCCGCCGTGCTGGTGGTCCCCACCGGTCAGGGCGGCGGACGGGACCTCGGGCGCCTGCCCATCATGTATGCACCACCGATCCCGCTCGCCGGTCCCCGCACCTTCGTGCACACGGTCAAGGCCGGCGAAACATTGCAAACGATCGCGGCACGCTACCGGGTCACGGCCGAAGACCTGCGCCGCTGGAACAAGGTCGGCCGGCTGGCGGTCGGCCAGAAGCTGGTCGTCCAGACCAAAGGCGCCCCCGCAACCGCGAAGAAGGGTTCGGCCAAGAGGAAACCCAGGCAAGCATCACCAGGTAAACATGTTAAGAAATCATAGAGTTATATCTGTAAGTTAATGTAATTAATTCCGAATTGCTGCTCCGCGGCACCAAGCCGGCCCGCCGCTCTCTAGAATGCGCCTATATGGGCCGGCTGATACGGAGGGGTGTTCTTTTCACTCTGCTCTTCGCAGGGCTGTGCGCGCCTGCCTCGGCCGACCCGATCCTCATGCTGCTCTTCAGCATCGCGCGCAATATGGTCACCAGCCACGCGATGAAGCCGGACTCGGAGAAGCGCCTCGAGGTCGAGATCCCGGACATCAGCAAGTACTACCCCGGCACCCTCGTCGAGCCCGAGCAGATCCGCCGACTGATCGACGAAAGCTTCCTGTACCTGAGCGACTGGCAGCGCCAGGAAATCTTCGATTCGCTCAATGCCGAATTGATGAACCCGAAGAACGCGGCGGTGCGCATAGCGATGATCGAGTACTTCACCGACCGGGCGCTCATCCTGCGGTCGGCCCAGGTCCGGCTCTCCCAGATGCCCTGGAGCGAGAAGGAGCGCATGGCGAAAGAGTTCAAGTCAGAGCTTGCCGCCCTGCCGGCCGAGGACCAGAGGCAGATCGGCGAGCTGCTGCGCAAGCGCATGCTGCCGGTGCCGAGCGACCTGAATCAGCTGCTGCTGGCCGCCTTCGACGGCCGGTAGAGCAGGCAGTTCACCGTCCGCGTCCGGCTAAGCCGCGCGGACGCAGGATACCCCTGCCGGCATTCGGGCATCGCCTCCGGGCAGCGCGGGTGGAAATGGCATCCCTCGGGAGGATTCACCGGCGAGGGCAGTTCACCCGAGAGCCGGATGATATCCCGCTTGCCATCCACCACCGGCACCGCCGAGAGCAGCGCCGCCGTGTAGGGGTGGCGCGGGTTCTCCAGCACTTCGGCGGCGGTCCCGCGCTCGACGATCCGCCCCAGGTACATCACCGCCACCTCGTGCGCGAGGTATTCGACGATGGATATATTGTGCGTGATGAACAGGTAGGCGATGCCGAGCCGGCGCTGCAGGTCCTTCAGCAGGTTCAGGATCTGCGCCTGTACGGAAACGTCCAGCGCGCTGGTCGGCTCATCGCAGACGATCAGCTTCGGCTCGACTGCGAGGGCGCGGGCGATGGCGATGCGCTGACGCTGCCCGCCGGAGAATTCGTGCGGGTAGCGCCTGAGCGCCTCGGCCGGCAGGCCGACCTGGTCGAGCAGCGCACGGATGCGCATCGTGCGGTCGCGCTCGCTCACGCCGATGCCCAGGCTCTGCATGCCCTCGGCGAGGATTTCAGCCACGCGCATGCGCGGGTTGAGCGAAGCGTAGGGATCCTGGAAAACGATCTGCATTCTCGCCCGTGACGCACGCAACTCGCCGCTCGACAGCGACGCGAGGTCGCGCCCGGCGAATGTCACCCGCCCGCCGGTGGGTGGCAGAAGGCGCAGCATGGCCTTGCCCACCGTCGTCTTCCCGCAGCCGGACTCGCCCACCAACGCGAGCGTGCGCCCGGCGCGCACCGCGAGGGAAACACCGTCCACTGCCCTGACCTGCGCGACCACTCGTTTGAACAGTCCCTTGCGAATCGGGAAGTGCACCTTCAGCTCTTCCGTCTCGGCCAGCACGGGCTCGTTCTCCACGGCGACGTACGTGACCTCCTCCGCATCCGCGCCAGTCGCTGTCCTGCGCGCCTCGCCCGGGCCGCTCTCGCGCAGATGGCAGCGCACGACGCGCGGCGCGCCGCCCGCTCCGGCAAGCGGGACCAGCCGCGGAGCTTCGGCGCGGCAAAGTTCGTAGGCGGAATCGCAGCGGTCGGCGAACCGGCAGCCCGTGAAGGTCGCGGTCAGCGACGGCACCTGCCCGGCGATCACCGAGAGATCGGCGCCGCGCTTCTGCGGCGAAGGCAGGGCCTCGAAGAGCTTCTGCGCGTAGGGGTGCTGGGGCGAGGCGAAGAAATCATCGCGCCCGGCCGCTTCGACGATCTCGCCCGCGTACATGACGGCGACCCGCTGCGCCATTCGCGCGACGATACCCAGGTCGTGCGTGATGAGGAGGATCGCCATCGCGCGCTCGGCCTGCAGCTTCGCCAGCAGGTCGAGGATCTGCGCCTGGATGGTGACGTCGAGCGCGGTCGTCGGCTCGTCCGCGATCAGCACCTCCGGCTCCGCCGCGAGCGCGGCGGCGATCATCACCCGCTGCTTGAGGCCGCCGGAGAGCTGGAACGGATACTCGTCGCAGCGGCGTGCGGCGTCCGGGATGCCCACCGCGCCGAGCAATTCGAGAACCTTGTCCCTGGGGTTCCTGTTCCCGGTATGCCTTTCAACGACTTCCGCGATCTGCCGTCCCACCGTGAGCACGGGATTCAGGGCGGTCGCGGGCTCCTGGAAGATCATCGCCACGCGGCGGCCGCGCACGGCGCGCATCGCCAGCTCCGGCAGTCCCATGAGGTCCTGCTCGCCGAGCAGCACCCTGCCCCCGGCGATCCGGCCTGCTTCCGGCAGCAGGCGAAGGATGGACAGAGCGGTCATCGACTTGCCGGAGCCGGACTCGCCCACCAGGGCGAAGCATTCGCCCCGGCGCAGCTCGAAATCGACGCCGTCGACTGCGTGGACCGTGCCCCCGGGAGCGTCTAGGCGCGTGCGCAGGTCTGCGACCGCCAGGACCGTCTGCGCCCCTTGGCTCATACGCGCACCCTTGGATCGAAGCCGTCACGCGCGGCGTCGGCGAACAGGTTGGCCGCCAGCACCAGCACGAACATGAACGTGAATGCGGTCGCCAGCGTCCACCAGACGATGGGCTCCCGCGACATCTCGAGACGCGCGGCGTTGATGATGGTGCCGAAGCTGTTGGTGGAGGGATCGACGCCGACCCCGATGTAGGACAGCACGGCCTCCGCCAGCACGAACCCGGAGAAATCCAGCGCCAGCGTGATGATGACGATGTGCGCAACGTTCGGCAGGATGTGCCGGGTAAGGATCCTGGGCTGGCGCACCCCGAAGGCGTGGGCCGCCTGAACGTACTCCAGCTGCGAAAGCTTCAGCGTCTCGCCCCGCAGCACCCGGGTGAGCCCGGTCCAGCTGGTCAACCCCATGATGATGCAGAGCATCAGCAGCCGAAAATCCGCGCGCTGCGCCGCTGTCTGGAACAGGTCCGGGTGGGTGTCGACGTACACCTGCACCATCAGCACCGAGGCGGCGATGAGCAGAACGCCCGGAATGGAGTTCAGCGTCGTATACACGTACTGAATGACGTCATCCACCCAGCCCCGGAAGTAGCCCGCCATGATGCCGAGGGCGATGCCCACGGGAAGCAGGACGAGCGTGGTCACCGTGCCGATGACGAAGCTGGTGCGGACCGACTTCAGCGCGAGGTAGAGAATGTCCTGGCCCACCTTGTCGGTCCCGAGCACGTGGTAGTGCAGGCTCAGGGCGGCCGCCGGGCCAAGGATGAACAGAAGGACGCCAACCGCGGCCATGGCCGCATTCCAGGGAATTTCGGGGCGCCGTTTCTTCAACCGCCGGAAGACCAATGCGGCAAGCATGAACAGGAGCGCCGCCGCCGTGAATCCCGCGAGCACCCGGCGGGTGACGTCGCCGGCCCATTCCGTCGTGTCCTTCAGGTGGGCGCCGCCGAACTTCAGGCGCGGGAATTCGCGCCCCATCCTGCCGTTGGGCAGCTCAACCTGCTCCTTCGCGTAGGAATGCATCGCCAGGGGCGCGGAGTAGGTCTTCTCGGTGTTGCTGCGCAGGCCGGCGAGCGGCAGGTCCAGCACGGACCGGACCTCGGTGCCATACGCTTTCTGCTCCCCCGGCTTGGAGGCCAGCGCGGGCCGGTAATGGACCGAATCCAGCAGTGCGATGGCGAGGAAGAAAGCGAGCGCGACGGAGGACGCCATCGCTGCCGGGCTGCGGAAGACCCGATGCCACGCGGTCGCGAGGTGGGGCTGGCGCCGGCAATACAGGCCGTATCCGACCCCGGAAACGACCAGCAGCCAGATGAGGATGTCCGTGGCGAGAATGACCGGCATGCTATTGCAGCCTCACCCGGGGATCGGCGACCGTGTAGGAGATGTCGGTCGCGATCAGCGCCAGGATGTACAGCACCGCGCCGATGAACACCATCGCGCGCAGCACGGCAAAGTCCTGCGCCTGGATGGCCTCGATGGTGTAGCTGCCGAGCCCCGGGATGCCGAAGAACGACTCCTGCAGCAGGCTGCCGAGGAACAGAAATGGAATGGCCACAACGACACCCGTGAGAATTGGGATCAGCGCGTTCCTGAGCACGTGGCGGAACAGCACCACGCGCTCGCTCAGTCCTTTCGCCCGGGCGGTACGCACGAAGTCCTTCGCCATTTCCTCCAGGAAGAGCGTTCGGTAGAGCCGGCTCGCCCCGCCGATGCCGGCGATCACCCCGATGGCGATGGGCAGGACCAGGAACTTGAGCGCGTCCCCTCCTCCCTGGTAGCCGGAGATCGGCACCAGGTGCAGCACCTTGGAGAAGATGTACTGGCCGCCGATGATGTAGAACAGCATCGAGATCGCCATCATGGCGACGCACAGGACCACCCCCCACACGTCGAGGTACGTCGCCCGGAACACCGCCATCAGCAGCGCGAAGGTGATGCACACCGCCAGGCCGATGAAGAAAACCGGCACCTGCAGCGCCAGGCTGGGCCACATCCGGGTCTTGATCTCGTTCGCGATGTTGCGCTTGTCCTCCGAGTAGCCGAAGTCGAACAGGAACAGCCTCGCCGACTTCTGGGCAAATATGGTCCTTGTCGCCTTGTCGAGAAAAGCTTCCTCCCTTGAATTCCAAACCAGCGGCAGGTCATAGCCGCGCTCGGCCTTCCATTTCTCGATCGCTTCGGGCGTGACCCGCTTCGCGCCCAGCTGCATCCGCGCCATGTCGTCGGGCGTGTTGACCACGAAAAACAGCGCGAAGGTGATGAGGTTG
This sequence comes from Burkholderiales bacterium, assembly GCA_041904885.1. Lineage (GTDB taxonomy): Bacteria > Pseudomonadota > Gammaproteobacteria > Burkholderiales > SG8-39 > RBG-16-66-20. Next base: position 9,298 of record JAYRND010000364.1, on the reverse strand, counting down.
ACCCCGATCAGGATCGGGATCGCGTACAGCAGCCGGCGGACGATGTACGCGACCATCTACGCTGAGGCACCCGGGGGGTGCGGGGGGCGCAGCGGATTCGGCTGCGCCCCCTGCTCCCTCGCCGCCATCCTCTCGCGCCTGCGATAGGAGCGGAAGGCAGGGATGGTGGCCAGCACGATGAACAGCACGAGCAGCACCACCGGCCAGACGATCGGGCGGTTCCACTCGCGCCGCGCCGCCTCCCGCCTGGCGGCATCGATGCGGTAGTAGCGCAGCTTGTTGTCCGCCATCTCGTTCGGCTTCAGGTTGCGGAGCCAGCCGTGGAACAGGCCGATGGTCTTGCGGTGGAAGCCGCCGATCCAGGGCGCGTCGCGCCGGAAGATTTCCACCATGCGGTCGATGATCTCCTGGCGCTCGGGCGAGTTCGGCATGTGGCGCATCCTGGCGAACAGCGCGTCATACTCCGGGTTGCTGTAGTTCGAGGCGTTCTCGCCGCCGCCCTTTGCACGTGCCTGCGGACCATTGAGCAGGAACATGAAGTTCTCGGGATCCGGGTAGTCGGCGCGCCAGCCGACGATGAACAGCTGCGTGCTGCCTTTCCTCAGCTTCTCCTGGAACCGGTTCCAGTCGGTCTGGCGCGGCTCGAACTGGATCGACAGCTTGGCGAGCTGCTTGCGCCACCAGTCGATCATGGCCTTGCCCCCCGGTCCCCGGTCGACGGTGTCCAGGTACAGCACCAGCGGCTGCCCCGACTTTTCGTCCCGGCCGTTGGGATAGCCGGCCTCGGCAAGCAGCTTCTGCGCCGCCTCGATCGGCCGGCGCACCGCCTTGCCGTCCTTCCATTCATGGGTCACGGGGTTGACGCCGCCCCTCCCTTCCCGGTACCCGAAGATGCCCGGCGCAAGCGGGCTGTGCGAGGGCACGCCGCGGCCATTGGCGAACACCGAGAGGTACTCTTCCCAGTCGATGGCGATGGCCAGCGCCTGGCGCAGCTTGCGGGCGCGCTCGGCCGCCTGTCCACCCTGCGATCCGCCGATCACCGGGTCGAGCCAGTTGACGCCCAGGTAGAACACGGTCGGCTCCACGGAGGTCTCCATGCGCACGCCGCGCTCCTCCATCTCCGGCGTCAGGCCGGCATCCCCTTCCGCGGAAATGCGCACCGCCTGGTCGAAATTGTCCGAGCCGATGCCGGAGGAGTCGTAGTAGCCCTGGAGGAACTTGTTCCACAACGGGATCGCCTCTCGCTCGCGCGTGAACACCGCTTTGTCGATGAACGGCATCATCTTTCCGGCATCCGCCAGCAGGCCATCCTTCGCGTCCTCAGGGTCCCCTTCGGAGGGGTAAGGCTCGCCGCGATAATTCGGGTTGCGCTCCAGCACCATGCGCGAGTTGGGGTCGTTCTCGCTCAGCATGTACGGCCCGGTGCCCACCGGCCACCAGTCGATGGTGAGGTTCTTCTGCGCCATGCCAGGCTGCTGGAAGAACTTTTCCGCCTCCCAGGGCATGGGCGAGAAAAAGTGCATCGCCAGCCAGTAGGCGAACTGCGGATAGCGGCCCTTCAGCGTCACGCGGTAGGTGTGCGCGTCCACGCGCTCCACGCCGGACAGCGGGTGCTGGCGCAGGTCCAGCCACTCGCCGGGCTTCACCGCTTTCTTCAGCGCGGCCGAATACTCCTTCAGGCCCACGATGTACTCCGACATCAGGCCGAAGATCGGCACGTGCAGCTGCGGATGCGCGAGGCGCTTGATCTGGTAGATGTAGTCGTCGGCCAGCAGTTCGCGCGTGCCAAGGGGCAGCTGGTAGGGGGTTCCCAGCCTGTCTATTTCTTCCTTCTTCAACTCAAGATTCGCCCCGACAAACGCCGGGTGGGGCTGGAAGCGGATGCCGGGCCGGATGTGGATCTCGTACACGCTGAAGGTGGCGCCGTCCTTCTCCACCATCCTCGGCTGCGGCACCTCCAGCGCGGTGCCCGGGATCAGCTGGTAGGGCCGCTTCAGGTAGTGGTACTGCAGCGGCGGCTCATAGATCTGCATGGTGAACTGCGACTCGTCCGTGGCGTAGGACTGCGCCGGGTCGAGATGCTTGGGGCGCTCGGTGAACACCGAGTAGAGGATGTTCCTGCCGCGATCGGACGCGGGGTACGGATCGTTCCAGACTTCTCCGCAGCCCGCGGCCAGCAGCAACAGCAGCAGGGCGCGCATGCCGGAAAGTATAATGCGCGCATGGGATTTCTCTCCGGCAAGAAAATTCTGGTCACGGGACTGCTCAGCAATCGCTCGATCGCCTACGGCATCGCCCGGGCGGCTCGGCGCGAGGGCGCCGAGCTCGCCTTCACCTACGTGGGCGAGCGTTTCAAAGACCGCGTCACCGACATGGCGCGCGAGTTCGGCTCTGATCTGGTCTTTCCCTGCGACGTGGCGAGCGACGAGCAGATCGCCGCCCTGTTCGGCGCGCTCGGCGGCCGCTGGGACGGATTGGACGGGCTGGTGCACGCGATCGCTTTCGCGCCGCGCGAGGCGATTTCGGGCGAGCTGCTCGACGGCTTGAGCCGCGAGGCGTTCCGTCAGGCGCACGATATTTCAGCCTACAGCTTCCCGGCGCTCGCCAAGGCCGCGCTGCCGATGATGGCGGGGCGCAACGGCGCCATGCTCGCCCTCACCTACCTGGGCGCGGACCGGCAGATTCCTCACTACAACACCATGGGCCTCGCCAAGGCGAGCCTGGAGGCCTCGGTGCGCTACCTGGCGGCGAACCTCGGCTCGCGCGGGATCCGCGTCAACGCCATATCCGCCGGTCCGATCAAGACGCTGGCCGCCGCCGGGATCGCCGGCTTCGGCAAGATCCTGAAGCACGTGGAGCAATTCGCGCCGCTGCGCCGCAACGTCACCATCGACGACGTCGGCAACGCGGCTGCCTTCCTGCTCTCGGACCTCGCCGCGGGCATTACCGCGGAAATCCTCTACGTGGACGGCGGCTACAACGTGGTTTCGGTCACCATCGCCGAGGGGACCGAGCCGGGCTGAGCGGCGCTACTTGCGCTCCAGGTTCGCCGGGTTGACCTGCACCTTCGCGCGGGCGCGCAGGCTCGAGACGTAGGCATCCAGCTGCGCCGCTCCGGCGCGCTGGTCGAAGCGCGCCTGCAGCTCCGCCGCCTGCGGGGCGGCCGCCGGCTCGGCCGGGACCAGCCTGGTGATGCGATAGAGTGCGTAGCCGTCTTCGCCGCGCTCGATGCCGGTGTAGGCCGGCAGCTTGGCAACGTCGGCGGACATGATCTTGCGGACCGCCGCCTGCGGCAGGCCCTGTGTCTCCTGCCTCGACACGGTTTTCGCCGCGGCCCAGGCGACGCCCGCCTCCGCACCCTTCTTCAGCTCGGCGAGCTTTGCCTCGCCTTCCTTGCGCGCGAGCGCGGCCGCCTCGCGCCGTGCCAGCCTGCGTTCTACGTCGGCCTTTACCTCGCCGAAGGGCCTTTGCGCCTCGGGCTGGTGCTCCAGCACCCGTGCTGCGACCAGCACGCCCGGGGCCACTTCCACGGCGTCCGTATTGCGCCGCTGCTTGGTTGCGTCCGGCGAAAACACGGCAGCCAGCAGCTTGGGGTGCGCCAGCTGCCCCGCCTCCGCCGGCGCCTGCCTGCTGAACCAGCCCGTGCTGGCGACCTTCAGCTTGAAGCGCTCGGCGGCGGGCTTGAGGCTGTCGGATTGCTCGTAGACCATGTTGTTGAAGCTCTCGGCCGCCTCTGCGAATTTCTTGGCGCCCTTCTGCTTGATGATTTCGGCGGCAAGCTCCTTGCGGACATCGTCCAGCGGCCGCACCTTGGCCGGCTGGATCGCCGTCACGCGCACGACGTGGAAGCCGAACTGCGAGTGCACGAGATCGGCGGTCTCGCCTGCCTTGAGCCTGAAGATGGCCTCTTCCAGCTCCTTGCTTGCCAGGGCGCCGCGAGGATTCATGCCCAGGTCGCCGCCGTTCGCCGCCGAGCCGCCGTCCTGCGAGTGCTTCTTCGCCAGCTCGGCGAACGATTGCGGATTCCTGCGCGCTTCGGCAAGCACCTTTTCCCCCTCCTCCTTGCTCGCCAGCAGGATATGGCTCGCGCGCCGCTGCTCCGGCTCACCCAGCGTCGCAGCCTTGGCGTCGTAGGCAGCCTTGATCTCCGCGTCGCTCGCGCCCTCGGCCTGCCCGATGGCGTCGGCCGAGAGCACCACGAACTCCGCGCGCACCCGCTCCGGAAGCTTGTAGTCGGCGAGGTGCGACTCGTAGAAGGCCTTGACCGCAGCCTCATCCGGCTTGACTCGCGCAATGAAGGATTCGGCCGAGAGGAAAGACTCGGCGACCTCGCGCTTCTCGGCTTCGATGGCGCCCAGCCGGGCGGTCGTGGTGCGCGGCTCGAATGCGCTGCCGGCGATGGCGCCCGCGAGCTGGGAGGCCGGAATCTCCAGGCGCAGCCGGGCCACGTTGCCTTCGTCCGACACGCCCGCGGCCCGCAGGTAGCCCGCGTAGCGCTCCGGCGAGAACTTGCCGTCCACCTGGAACTCGGGCGCGGCCACGATCCTGGCGACGACCGCGTCCTTGGAGAGCACGATGTGCGCGTCGGCGACCTCGTTTGTGATCAGGCGCTGCGAGATCAGCGAGTCGAGGATGGCGAGCCGAAGTTCCGGCGTGTCCATGGCCGCCGGATCAGCGCCTGCTCCCAGCACCTGGCGCACCCGGTCCTGCTGGCGGCGCAACTCATCCGAGAATTCGCGCATCGTCACCGCGCTGCCGTCCACGCTCGCCGCCTCGTTGCCGCCGCGCGAGGCGCGCGTGTAGGACTCCACGCCCCAGAAGGCGAACGGCAGGATCAGCAGGGCCAGGATGACCTGCAGCAGGCGTTTGTGCTTGGTGACCAGATCGAACATCGGGTTCGGGGAATGGGCGTTGGCGGAACGGGCGGAATCGAAGCCGCGATACGCGCGGAAAACCGCATCGCGAGCGTAGGTAAACCGTAATTTTACAAGCTTAGAATACCGGCGGCGAACGAGGAGGCTCGGATGAGGATCGTGATCATCGGCGGCACCGGTCTGATCGGGTCAAAGACCGCCCCCATCCTGCGCCAGCGCGGCCACGAGGTCGTCGCCGCTTCGCCCAAGAGCGGAGTCAACACCGTCACCGGCGAAGGCCTCCAGCAGGCGATGGCCGGCACGCAAGTGGTGGTCGACCTTGCGAACTCGCCCTCGTTCGAAGACCGGGCGGTGCTGGATTTCTTCGAGGCATCGGGCCGAAACCTCCACGCGGCCGAGAAGGCGGCGGGCGTGCGCCACCACGTCGCCTTATCCATCGTCGGCACCGACCGGACCCCCGAGAACGGCTATTTTCGCGCCAAGGTCGCCCAGGAGAGGCTGATCAGGGCCTCCGGCATCCCCTACACCATCGTCCGCTCGACCCAGTTCATGGAATTCCTCGGCGGCATCGCAGCGTCGAGCGCGCAGGGAAATACCGTCCGGCTTTCGCCCGGGCTCTTCCAGCCCATCGCTGCCGACGATGTTGCGGCCATGACGGCCGACGCGTCGCTCGCGGCCCCGCAGAACGGCATCGTCGAGATCGCCGGGCCGGAGAGCGGTCCCTTCGATGAAATCATTGCGCGCTATCTCAAGTCGATCGGCGACCCGCGCACGGTCGTGCGCGACCCCGAGGCCCGCTATTTCGGCGGCCGCGTCGAGGAGCGCTCGCTGGTGCCGCTGGGCGACGCTCGCCTCGGCCGCATCAAGCTCGACGAATGGCTCCGCCGCTCACAATCGAAAGGGGCAAGATGAAAAAAACCGCCGCCTGCTTCCGCGCTCTTCTTCCGGCATTGCTGATGCTCGCCGCCGCCCGGGCGGGAGCGGCGGATGTGAAGGAGCTGTTTGCGATGGATCTCGCGGACTATCCGGGCAAGGAGGGCCGCATGATCGAGGTGTCGTACCCGCCCGGGGCGCAGGACATGGTTCATCGGCACGACGCACATGCGTTCGTCTACGTGCTGGAAGGCCGGATCATCATGCAGCTGCAAGGCAAGCCGGCAGTCACGCTCAAGGCGGGGCAGACTTTCTACGAGGGCCCCGCCGACGTCCATGTCGTCGGACGCAACGCCAGCAAGACCGAGCCGGCCCGGTTCGTCGTGGTGCTGCTGAAAACCAAGGGGGCGCCGATCCTGACGCCGGTGAAGTAGCTTCGCTGCTGGAGTTGGCGGAGCGGACGGGACTCGAACCCGCGACCCCCGGCGTGACAGGCCGGTATTCTAACCAACTGAACTACCGCTCCTACTTGGTGCTGCTGCGTATCCTGGTGGGTGCTGACGGGATCGAACCGCCGACATTCGCCGTGTAAGAGCGACGCTCTACCAGCTGAGCTAAGCACCCGCCTTACGGCGACCCGCAAAAGGGGCGCTAGTTTATCGCGTCCTTGAGTGCCTTGCCAGCGCGAAAGCGCGGAACGCTCGTCGCCTTGATCGAGAGCGCCTCCCCGGTGCGGGGGTTGCGGCCGGCGCGCGCCTTGCGCCTGCCGACGTAGAAGGTGCCGAAGCCCACCAGCGTCACCATGTCGCCCTTCTTGAGGCTGGATTTGACTGCAACGACGAGCGCGTCCACTGCCCGCTCGGCCGCGGACTTCGAAACTTCCGCCGCCTGGGCGATCTGCTCGATCAGGTCCTGCTTGTTCACGCGCGCGCCCTAGTGCTTGATCGCCGGCGCCCCCGGCTTTTCCTCCGCGGGCGGCAGCGCGGACCCGAGCGCAGGCGCCGCGAGAGGCTCGGGCTGGCGCTCCAGCGCGATCTCGAGCACCTTGTCGATCCACTTCACAGGCACGATCTCGAGCCGGTTCTTCACGTTGTCCGGGATCTCGGCCAGGTCCTTGACGTTCTCATCCGGGATCAGGACGGTCTTGATGCCGCCGCGGTGCGCGGCGAGCAGCTTTTCCTTGAGCCCGCCGATCGCGAGCACCTCGCCGCGAAGCGTGATCTCACCAGTCATGGCGACGTCCGCGCGCACCGGGATGCCCGTCAACACCGACACCATCGAGGTGACGATGCCGATGCCGGCGCTCGGCCCGTCCTTGGGCGTCGCGCCCTCGGGCAGGTGGATGTGCATGTCGTTCTTCTGGTAGAAGTCCTCGTTGACGCCGAGCTTCCTGGAACGGTTGCGCACCACCGACAGCGCCGCCTGGATGGATTCCTGCATTACCTCGCCCAGCTTGCCGGTAGTGATGGTCTTGCCCTTGCCGGGCATGGTCACCGTCTCGATCGTCAGCAACTCGCCGCCGACCTCCGTCCAGGCGAGCCCCGTGACCTGGCCGACCTGGTTCTTCTTCTCGGCCATGCCGAAGGTGTATTTGCGCACGCCGAGGAACTTGTCCAGGTAGCGCGGCGTCACGGTGATGCGCTTCGCCTTGCCCTCGTTTTCCTGCTTTTCGGTGAGGATCTGCTTCACCGCCTTGCGGCAGATCTTGGAGATCTCCCGCTCGAGGCTGCGCACGCCGGCCTCGCGAGTGTAGTAACGCACGATGTCGCGGAGCGCGGCTTCCGTGACCGTGACCTCGCCCTCCTTCAACCCGTTGTTCTTCATCTGCTTGGGCAGCAGGTACTGCGTGGCGATGTTGACCTTCTCGTCTTCGGTGTAGCCGGAAAGGCGGATCACCTCCATGCGGTCGAGCAGCGGCGCGGGGATGTTCAGCGTGTTCGCCGTGGCGATGAACATTACGTCCGACAGGTCGTACTCGACCTCGATGTAGTGGTCGGTGAAGGTGTTGTTCTGCTCGGGGTCGAGAACCTCCAGCAGCGCGGAGGACGGATCGCCGCGCCAGTCCTGGCCCAGCTTGTCGACCTCGTCGAGCAGGAACAGCGGATTCTTCACGCCGGCCTTGGTCATGCTCTGCAGGATCTTGCCGGGCATCGAGCCGATGTAGGTGCGCCGGTGGCCGCGGATCTCCGCCTCGTCGCGCACGCCACCCAGCGACATGCGCACGAACTTGCGATTGGTGGCCTTGGCGATGGACTGGCCGAGGCTCGTCTTGCCGACGCCGGGAGCGCCGACCAGGCAGAGGATGGGCGCCTTCATCTTGTCGACGCGGGTCTGCACCGCCAGGTACTCGACGATGCGCTCCTTGATCTTCTCCAGCCCGTAATGGTCCGCATCGAGGATCTGCTGCGCGACCTTCAGGTCGCGGCAGATCTTCGACTTTTTGCGCCAGGGCAGGTTGACCAGGGTCTCGATGTAGTTGCGCACCACCGTGGCCTCGGCAGACATCGGCGACATCAGCTTCAGCTTCTTGAGTTCGTTCTCAACCTTCTTACGCGCGTCCTTGGGCATATGCGCCTTGCGGATGCGCTTTTCCATCTCCTCGAGGTCCGCGCCCTCCTCGCCCTCGCCGAGCTCCTTCTGGATGGCCTTGACCTGCTCGTTCAGGTAATACTCGCGCTGGCTCTTCTCCATCTGCCGCTTGACGCGCCCGCGGATGCGCTTCTCCACCTGCAGGATGTCGATCTCGGTCTCCAGCTGAGACAGCAGGTGCTCGAGGCGCGCCTTCACCTCGAACATCTCCAGGACCTGCTGCTTCTGCTCGAGCTTGAGCGGCAGGTGCGCCGCCACGGTGTCAGCGAGGCGGCCGGCCTCGTCGATCCCGCCCAGCGAAGTCAGGATCTCGGGCGGGATCTTCTTGTTCAGCTTGACGTACTGGTCGAATGCCGACAGCAGCGCGCGGCGCATCGCCTCGACCTCCGGCGGGACTGTGGCCTCGGTGGCGATCGGCGTTCCCTCGGCGACCCAGTGGCTGCGCAGGTCGACCACCTTGCTGATACGGGCACGGCTGCTACCCTCGACCAGCACCTTCACGGTGCCGTCCGGGAGTTTGAGCATCTGCAGGATGCTCGAAACGCAGCCGATCTCGTACATGTCCTCCGCGCCGGGGTCGTCCTTCGCAGCGGAGCGCTGGGCGACCAGCAGGATCGACTTGCCGCTCTCCATCGCGGTTTCCATCGCCTTGATCGACTTCGGGCGCCCGACGAACAGCGGGATCACCATGTGCGGGCACACGACGACGTCGCGCAGGGGCAGCAGCGGATACTGCACCGCGCCCGCTTCGGCGGGCGATCCGGGGGCTCGTTGTTCTTCTTCTGACCTTGGGACCTCTACGCGGTGCTGCCGGCCACCTTGGGCGGATCCGAGTAGATCAGGATCGGCTTGCCGTCGGCGGTGATCATTTGCTCGTCGATCACTACCTTGCTGACGTTCTCGAGCGTCGGCAGGTCATACATGGTGTCGAGCAGGACTTGTTCCAGGATCGAGCGCAGTCC
>JAYRND010000363.1:0-2487 GCA_041904885.1 Burkholderiales bacterium | reverse complement strand
GTGTCGAACGCTGCAGTCTAATCTTCCGCCCCCTGCCCGCATGGATGCTACGCCCGATTCCGGCCGGCGCACTACTGCCCGCAACTCGCGTATGGGCGCCGGGCGCCCGCGACATGCGGGCCAGCCGCCTGGTCGCACCGGAAAGGCTGCGGGACAGCCCTACGACCGGTCCGCGGGTTCTCCAGGCTGATACGACCCCGCTTGGGTACGAAAGCCGATGGCCAGGCGATTCCAGCCATTGATGGCAATGACCGCAAGGCTCAGGTTGACGAGCTCGGCTTCGCTGAAGTGACGGCGGGCTTCTTCGTACACGTCATCGGGAACCCGGCTCTCCGAAACCAGAGTCAAGGCTTCGGTCCAGCCGAGCGCCGCCCGTTCGCGCGCAGTGTAGAAGGGCGCCTCACGCCACGCCGGCAGCACATGGAGTCGCTGCTCGGTTTCTCCCGCTGCACGCGCATCCTTCGAGTGCATGTCGAGGCAGTACGCGCAGCCATTGATCTGCGACGCACGCATCTTGACCAGTTCGAGCAGGGATCCTTCGAGGCCACATTCATGGACATGCCTCTCGAGGCCGAGCATTGCCCGGAAGGCGCCGGGCGCGGCTGATCTGTAGTCGACCCTGGTGGACACGATCGTTCTCTCCTTGGCGGCGGCGCGTTGGTCAGCCTGGAAGTGTGGCGAACACGGGTGCAGCCTCCATTTGCTGCTCCCACGCTGCCCGGCTGGCATGGAAAATATGTGCATCGGGCGCCTTGTTGGGCGCCGTTTCGAGGCATCCGGCGGGCACCACCCACATCGCTTCGCTCTGGTGTGGCAACGCCGATCCACACACCGCGCAAAAAGACCGCGCGTGGCGCGTGCCGGGCAGCTGGTAGCTGCGCAGCAGCTCGCGCCCGGCCAGCCATTCCAGCCTCGCCATCGGTGAAAAGAGGTTGGCCGCGTGCGCAGAGCCGGTGTCCTTGCGGCAGTACGAGCAATGACAGAGATAGAAGTGTTCGAATTTTCCGTCCAGTTCGAAGCGCACGCCGCCGCACAGGCAGGAGCCGGCATGCCGCTCGCCCATGCCGGCACTGCCTGCCTTCACTTCACTTGCGCCAGTAGCCATTCGCCGCCGCAACCGTCTGGAAGTTGATCGCGATGACATGCGAGGCCGCGGTGAGCGAGTCTGCGGAATTGGCGTACTCGGGGCGCAGGCTCTTCAGCACATTCACGTCGGGCTGCGTGTACTTGACGCCGCGGCGACTGAGCGTGATGGCGAGTTCGAAGCCCTCCTGCGGGGTATTCGTGATCAGCGTGGGAAGCCATGTGTCAGCCATGATAGCCCTCCTCCAGATGCCTTCTGGACACCAGTCGAGATCGAACAACTCCCCGGGAAGCCCGCACGGGCCGGGCGGTTCATCATTCACCTTCGACAGGCTTTGACGAGCCTTGGATCTTATCAGGCGGGGTGCCGCGCTTCCCGCCGGCGCGGCTGCCCGACGCGCACGCAGCGCGTGCCTTCATCGGCCGGCACGTGCCTTCGCTTCCGCCCTCGCAACGGCCGCCTTGACCTGTGGCGCCGCGTCGTCGGTAGCGCGCCTTGCGCAGTCTGGATCCGGCTCGATCAGCGGATACATCTTGTCGAGGTCGAGGCAGGCGAGCCGCGCCGCCTCGGACACCCGGCCCTTCAGGGCGGCCGCGCCGGCGCTCGTGGCCAGGTCGAGATCCGAGTACTTGACGTGGGCGCGCAGCGACATCAGTTCGATCGGCGCGCCTATGTCGGTACGCCCGACCACCTTCTTGGTCACCCGCGCTGCCTCTACGATGACGTGCGCAGGCGCTTCACTCTCTGCGGCGAATGATGTGGTCGGCGCAAGCAGGCAGAGCGCCATCGCGGGAATTGCAGCCACGGGCAACGCGATCCGGTTGCGGCGCTTCAAGGGCATGTGGTTCATTGCGGTTCTCCAGTATCAGAGGCGGGGGTTTCGCCCTCTGCACGGTAGAGCGGCGCGCCTTACACGACTCTGGCGCGAACATTACAATCGCTTGCTTCTTGCGCCGCGAGGGAACCCGGAGCGCTGCGCGCTTGACCAACCCTTCTGCGAAGCGCGTCGCCGGGACATCGACCGCGAGGAATGCAATGCGGACCTCCTCTTCGAGGCGCCGCGCGTCGGCTTCACAATCCGGCGCGTGCGGGTCGTCAGCCTTGTTCGCGGGCCAATACGATCACCGGCTTCATTGCTGGCGCCGACGCCCGCGTGTCCAGGGGAAATACCTGGCTGCGCAGCGAGACGGTTTTCACGAGCGCCCACACTTCGCAGCCCGCGTGCAGCCGCAGCTCTGCCACGGCATCGCGCGTGAGGTGCGCGACGATCTGCGCACCGCCAATGTCGACGAGCGCACGGCAGGCGTCTTCCCCCTGCGGCTCCAGCGAGACGACGTGTCCGTGCAAGGCGTTGCGCACGCTCAGGCCGGCAGGCGCACGATCCGAAAGGATCACGTCGCGCG
>JAYRND010000362.1:0-5110 GCA_041904885.1 Burkholderiales bacterium | reverse complement strand
GTACGCCACCAGCTCGGCGACGTTGTTGAATGGCATTGAGACGTGTGCGGTGAGGATGGTGTTCGACTTGGCGCCAGCGGTGATCGGCGTGAAGTCCTTCATCACATCCCAGGGTGGCACCTTGTACAGGTGCGGGATCTGCACGTGCGTGGCGATCGTGTAGAGCAGAGTGTGCCCGTCGGGCGCCGCCTTCTGCACCTCGCGCGCGCCGATGATCGTGGTGCCGCCCGGCTTGTTCTCGACTATGATGGCGGCGCCACCGCCCATGGTCGTGGCCATCTTCTGGGCGATGGTCCGCGCTTGGATGTCGGTCTGCCCGCCGGGCGGGAACGGCACGACGATCCGGATCGGCCTGCCGGCCTGCGGAAATGTCTGGGCGGCTGCGGCAAAGGAAGCGGCGGCAGCACAGAAAGCCAGGGCGAATTTCACGTCAGTGAATGCCCAGCGCCGCCTCGATGTTCCGCACCATCGCCACCAGGCGCGGGCCGACGTCGTCCTCGAGCTGGCCCTTTTTCAGCAGGAAGGCTGGCACGCCGCAGTTGAAGGTGACAATTTCGCCGTCCACGGTGCGCCGCATCGGCACGCCGACAGCGTGCACTTCGCGCCGCAGGTCGCCGATCGAGACGCAGTAGCCCTTGGCGCGCACGTCCTCCAGGCTCTTGGCGATGGCCGTCTGGTACTTGCGCAGCATCTCGGGCTCCTTGACCTTCATCTGATTGAGCACCGCCTCGCGCTCAGGGGGCGTGCAGGCGAACAAGAACGCACGACCCATCACCGATTGCGCAATCGGCACCGAGGTGCCGATATCAGGGAGCGTGGTCAGGTTGCCGCTGCGGCAGGCTTCCACGTACACCATGCTCAGGCGGTCGCGCACGCCCATGTTCACCGAGCCGTTGACGTAGTCGGCCAGCTCCTTCATGAACGGCCGCGCGATCTGCCGGATGCTCATCGAGGCGAGCAGCGGGTAGCCGATGGAGAGCACCGCCGAGCCCAGCTGGTACTTGCCCATGCGCATGTTGTGCCGCAGGTAGCCGAGTTTCGTGAGCGTGTACGTGAGGCGCGACACCGTGGGCTTGGGCAGACCGGTGCGGACCGAGATCTCCTTGTTGCCGAGCATCGGCTCGACGGGCGTGAAGCAGCGCAGCACTTCGAGGCCGCGCGCGAGCGTGGTGGCGAATTGCCGGTCGCCTTCGTGCTCGTAGCTGAACGGGCCGGGCGGCGGCGACAGTGATACTGTGGGCTCTGAAGCACCCATGGAACTCCTCCTGGATTGGACCTGCGGAATGTTTCGCATTTCGATATTCCATCCGGGGTGGGGGCGTGTCAACTTAGTCGTACCGCATTTCACATAGAGAAACATTCATGTCCAAGTCTTTGTTTGATTTGAGCGGAAAAGTGGCGCTCGTGACCGGTTCGACGAAGGGGATCGGCAAGTCGATGGCCGAGGAACTAGCCCGCGCCGGCTGCAAGGTCGTGGTGTCCAGCCGCAAGGCGGATGCCTGCGAAGCGGTGCGCGCGGAGTTCGAAAAGCAGGGGTTCGAAGTGCTGGCGATGCCCTGCAACGTGTCCCGCAAGGAGGACCTGCAGCAGCTCGCGGACAAGACCATCGCCAAGTGGGGCCGGATCGACATCGCCGTGGCCAACGCCGCGGCGAATCCGTACTACGGGCCACTCAACGCGATTCCGGACGAGGCCTTCGACAAGGTCATGCTGAACAACGTAAAGAGCGTGCTCTGGCTCGCCTCGATCACGCTGCCCGGCATGGCAGAACGGGGCGGCGGCAGCTTCATCACGGTGGGCTCGATCGGCGGCATCCGCGCGAGCACGGTGCTGGGTGCCTACGCCATCTCCAAGGCCGCCGACCACCACCTGATCCGCTGCCTTGCCGCAGAATGGGGGCCGAAAAACGTGCGCGTGAACGCGATCGCGCCAGGATTGATCGTCACCGACTTCGCGAAAGCACTCTGGGAGGACGAAAAACGCCGCAAGGCGCGCGAGGCGGAGACGCCGCTGCGGCGCTTGGGTCAGCCGCGCGACATCGGCGGGATCGCGGTGTTTCTCGCCTCGGAGGCGGCGGCGTTCATTACCGGGCAGGTCATCGTCGCCGACGGCGGGGTCACCGTCTGAGGGCATACCGGATTCACCCCGGGGGCCGGTTCGGCGCCGGGCGCTTCGACCAGATGTCGCATGAAGAGCTGGACAAGGGCGACGTGGTCGTGCGCATGGCCTACGCCAGCGTCAACTACAAAGACGCGCTCACCGCGCGCGGCAGGGCGAAGATCGCGCTCAAGTTCCCGCTGGTCGCGGGGATCGACCTGGCGGGCGTGGTCGAGTCCTCGGCGGACGGCCGCTTCCGGCCGGGCGACGAAGTCATCGTCCATAGCCTGGGCGTTGGCAGCGAGCACGACGGCGGCTACGCGGAATTCGGGCGATTTCCGGGCGACTGGCTGATTCCGCTGCCCAAGGGCCTGACGCTGTTCGAGGCGGGCGCGCTGGGCGTCGCGGGGCATACGGCGGGGCTCGCCATCGACCTGATGCAGCTGAACGGCCTCACGCCAGCGAAAGGAAAGGTACTGGTCAACGGCGCCACCGGCGGCGTGGCGAGCGTCGCCATCGACATTCTTGCGCGCAGCGGCTACCACGTCGTCGCCATGAGCGGAAAGCCGGACCAGCAGGACTATCTGCGAATGCTGGGCGCGAGCGAGATCGTGCCCAGGCCGGGGATCGGGGAAGACAGGCCCCTGGAAACCCCGCTGTATGCGGGCGCGCTGGACTCGGTCGGCGGCGGCCAGCTCGCCTGGCTGCTGCCGCGGATGCAGCGCGACGGCGTGATCGCCGCCTTCGGCAATGCGGGCGGCGCGGAATTCAAGGGCAACGTGCTTCCGTTCATCCTGCGCGGCGTGCGGCTGCTCGGGATCAACGTCGCCAACCCGATCGAGCGCATGAAGGCGATCTGGGCGCGCCTCGCGACCGACCTGCGCCCGCGCCACCTGGAGCGCATCGCGCGCCGGATCCGCTTCGAGGAGCTGGAGGCCGCCTTCGACGACCTGCTCGAAGCGCGCGCGACCGGCCGGTCGGTGGTCGATTTCTCGCTGTAGCAGCTAGCCGCCGGCGCCGATGAAGTCGGCGACCCGCTCACCGATCATCATCGAGGGCGCGTTGGTGTTGCCGCCGATCAGGGTCGGCATGACCGAAGCGTCCGCGACCCGCAGCCGCTCGATGCCGCGCACGCGCAGCCGCGCGTCCACCACCGCCAGCTCGTCGTCGCCCATCCGGCAGGTACCCACGGGGTGATACACGGTGTCGGCGCGCTGGCGGATCAGCGTCATGAGCGCGTCGTCCGACAGCCCTTCCTCGCCGAAGACGTTCGCGCCGCGGACCGGATCGAGCGCCGGCCGGCGCAGGATGTCGAGCATCATCTTCACCGCGCGCAGCATCAGCCTCGCGTCGTCCTCGTGCGCGAGGAACGCCGGATCGATGCGCGGGGGCGCCAGCGGGTCGGCGGAGGCGAGCCCCACGCTGCCGCGGCTCTTCGGCCGCAGCACGCAGACGTGGCAGCTGAAGCCGTACCGCGCGGAACGGTCGCGGCCGTGGTCCGCCACCAGCCCGATCGCGAAGTGCAGTTGCAGGTCCGGGCGCTCGAGCGCGGGATCGGATTTCAGGAAGCCGCCCGCCTCGGCGATGTTGGAGGCGAGGATCCCGGTGCCGTCGCGGCGGAAAGGCCCGATGCCAGCGACGAGATTGCCCAGGCCGCGCAGCGTAAGGCCGAGCAGGCCGGGCGCTGTCGACAGGTAGCCGGCCACGTAGTCCGGGTGGTCCTGCAGGTTCCGGCCGACGCCCGGCAGCTCGTGGCGCAGGGCGATGCCGTGGCGGGAAAGCTCGTCGCGCGGGCCGATCCCCGACAGGAGCAGCAGCTGCGGCGAGCCGAACGCGCCGCCCGCGACGATGGTCTCCTTGCGCGCGCGAAACACGCCTCGCGTCGTCTCCACGCCGATGCAGGCACTGCCTTCGAGCAGCAGGCGCAGTGCGTGCGTTCCGGAGACCACGGCGAGGTTGGCGCGGCCCGCCGCGGGGTCGAGGTACGCGCGCGCCGCGCTCCAGCGCCGGCCGTTCTTCTGCGTGACCTGGTAGAGGCCCACGCCTTCCTGCGTGGCGCCATTGAAGTCCCGGTTGCGCGGAAACCCCGCCTGTACGCCGGCCTCGATGAAAGCGAGCGAAGCTGCGTTCGGCGAGCGCACGTCGGCGACGTTGAGGGGCCCGCCCGTGCCGTGGTACGCGTCGGCGCCGCGCTCATTGTGCTCGAAGCGCTTGAACACCGGCAGCACATCCACCCAGCCCCAGCCGGCGTTGCCGGCCGCCACCCAGTCGTCGTAGTCCCGGGCGTGGCCTCGCATGTAGACCATGGCGTTGATCGCGCTCGAGCCGCCGAGCGCCTTGCCGCGCGGCTGGTATCCCTTGCGCCCTGCCAGCCCCGGCTGAGGCACGGTCTCGAATGCCCAGTTGTGGATCGGCCGCGGCACGGTCACCGCGATCAGCGCCGGCGTGTCGATGAGCACCGAGCGCCCGCTGCCTCCGGCTTCAAGCAGGCAGACGGTGCGGGATGGGTCTTCGGAGAGCCGCGCCGCGGCCGCGCAGCCTGCCGCGCCGCCACCCACGATCACATAGTCGAATTCCTCCATGGCGGCGCTCAGGCGAGCGCGCCGGCGTCGACGCGCACCGGGGTGCCGGTGACCAGCGAGGCCGCCGGCGAGAGCAGCCACACCACCAGCGCCGCAACCTCGTCCGCCGCGCCGAATTTCTCCAGCGACTGGCGCGCGAGCATCAGCTCGCGCATGCCCTCGGCACCGAACAGCGGCCCCGCAAGCGGCGTCTCTACCGGCCCCGGGCAGACGCAGTTGACGCGGATGCCGTTGCGGCCGTATTTGCGCGCGGCCGCGCGCGTGATCCCGACTACGGCGTGCTTGGACGCAGTGTAGGCAGGAAGCAGGGGGCTGCCGATCAGGCCGGCCACCGACGCGGCGTTGACGATCGAGTGCAGGCCTTCCGGCGCCGCTTGCGCGACCATGGCGCGGATCTGCGCCTGCATGCACAGCCACACGCCGCGGACGTT
>JAYRND010000361.1:0-3503 GCA_041904885.1 Burkholderiales bacterium | reverse complement strand
GCGGTCATCCGCAGGCGCCTGGCGAGCGCCGAGGAGGAAATCTCGCACGCGGCGGAGTTCGATTACGCTATAATCAACAAGGACTTCGATGAGGCCAAGCGCGATCTCCAGGCCATCATCCGGGTCGAGCGCCTGAAGAAGTCCAGGTCCTGAAAATCTCGAAAGCACACCATGGCACGCATTACCGTTGACGATTGCCTGAAGCGCATCCCGAACCGCTTCCAGCTCACCCTGGCCGCCACCTATCGCGCGCGGCAGCTCAGCTCTGGCGCCACGCCGCTGGTCGAGGCGAACCGCGACAAGTTCACCGTGATCGCGCTGCGCGAAATTTCGCTCGGCAAGGTGGGCACCGAAGTCCTGCGGCGCAACCAGACGCCGCCCCCGGCCCCCACGGCGCCCGCCGCGGCGCCCGTGCCTACGCTCTAGCCGCGTTACACCCTGGCTGGGGGGCCAGGATTACACTCCCCTCATGTCCGCCGTTCCGGTGCTCGACGAAGCGCGCTTCGGCTACTTGAAGCCGACGGACGTCGCGCGCCTGGAGGAGGCTTACCGGTTCTCCGGCGCGGCCCATGCCGGCCAGCGCCGCCAGTCCGGCGAGCCCTACGTCTCGCACCCGCTGGCGGTCGCGGAGATCCTCGCCGACTGGCACCTCGATGGCCAGGCGCTGATGGCGGCGCTGCTGCACGACGTCATGGAAGATACCTCGGTCACCAAGGCGGAGATCTCGGATACGTTCGGCGAGCCGGTGGCGGAACTCGTGGACGGCGTCTCCAAGCTCGACAAGATCGAATTTCAGTCGGCGGAGGACGCGCAGGCCGAGAACTTCCGCAAGATGCTCCTTGCGATGGCGCGCGACGTGCGCGTGATCCTGATCAAGCTCGCCGACCGCCTGCACAACATGCGCACGCTGGCGGCGGTCGCGCCGGCCAAGCGTCGGCGCGTCGCGCGCGAGACCATGGAAATCTACGCGCCGATCGCCAACCGCCTCGGACTGAACGAGCTGTTTCACGAGCTGCAGGAGCTCGCCTTCTCGCACACCCACCCGATGCGCTATCGCGTCCTAGCCAAGGCGACGCGGTCGGCTCGGGGCAACCGCCGCGAAGTCGTCGGCAAGATCGAGTCCGCCATCAAGGCGAAGCTCGCGGAAGCGGGCATCGCGGCGACGGTGAAGGGCCGCGAGAAGCACATCTACTCCATTTACCGAAAGATGGTCGAGAAGCACCTGTCCTTCTCCGAGGTTCACGATATCTACGGTTACCGCGTGGTGGTGCAAGACATCCCGACCTGCTACCAGGCGCTCGGCGCACTGCACGGCTTGTACAAGCCGGTGCCGGGCAAGTTCAAGGACTACATCGCGATCCCCAAGGCGAACGGCTACCAGTCGCTGCACACGGCGCTGATCGGCCCCTACGGGGTCCCGGTCGAGATCCAGTTGCGCACAGAGACCATGCACCGCCTCGCCGAGGCCGGCGTCGCATCGCACTGGATGTACAAGAGCGACACCGACACCTTCTCCGAGCTGCAGAAGAAGACCCACCAGTGGCTGCAGTCGCTGCTGGAGATCCAGAGCCAGTCGGGCGACTCGCAGGAGTTCCTCGAGCACGTCAAGGTCGATCTTTTCCCGGACGAGGTCTACGTTTTCACGCCCAAGGGCCGCATCATGTCGCTGCCGCGCGGCGCCACCGCCGTCGACTTCGCCTACGCGGTGCACACCGACATCGGCAACAAGTGCGTCGCGGCCAAGGTGAACGGAGAGCTGGTGCCGCTGCGCACCGAGCTGCGCAACGGCGAGCGCATCGAGATCATCACCACGGGCTACGCCAAGCCCAACCCGGCATGGCTGCAGTACGTCCGAACCGGCAAGGCGCGCTCCAACATCCGCCATTTCCTGAAGACGATGCAGTACGAGGAGTCGGCCGCGCTCGGTGAACGGCTGCTCGAGCAGGCTCTCAAGGCATCCGGCCACAGCTCCGCGGACATCGACGGGCAGAGCTGGGAGCGGACCGTGCGCGACTCCGGCGCGCATTCCAGGCAGGAAGTGCTCGCCGACATCGGCCTGGGGCGGCGCCTGCCGGCGGTCGTGGCGCGCCACCTTCTGCGCAGGACCGAGCGCGAAGAAACCCGGACAGCCGCGGCGAACAGGGGCGCCAGCGTCGTGATCCGGGGCACCGAGGGCATGGCGGTCCAGCTTGCCAGCTGCTGCCGGCCGATTCCTGGCGATGCGATCGTCGGTTCGATGAAGAAAGGCCAGGGCCTGGTCGTCCACATCGCCGACTGCAAGCATGCGGTGCGCTCGCGCCGCAATTCACCAGAGCAATGGCTGGATGTCGAGTGGGACCGCAAGCCCTCGCGCCTGTTCCATGCCGCGGTGCGTGTGACCGTGGCCAACCAGCGCGGCGTGCTCGCCAAGGTCGCCTCGGGAATCGCCGGCGCTGGATCCAATATCGATTCGATCAGCATGGGCGAGGACCGGGCCCTCTACGCGCCCATGCTCTTCGTGCTCGAGGTGGCCAACCGCCAGCACCTTGCGCGCGTCATGCGCGCCCTGCGCCGCCTTCCCGAAGTCGAGAAGATCGTGCGCGTGCGCGAGTAGCGCCAGCTAACCGCGCACGCGCAGCAGCGCGAGTCCAGGGACGTGCGCGAACAACTCGAACTGGTCGACCACCTCGAAGATCGCCAGTCGGCACCCGGCGAACCTCCGATCGTCACAATCGTGCATCGCAATGATGGCTCCGGGCGCAACGTATCGCCGCCAAGCCGCAAGGTCGTGCGCAACGTTTGCGTAGTCGTGCGCCGCGTCAATGAACAGGAACCGGATGGGGCCCTCCGACCATTTCCTGGCCGCCGCACCAGAAACGGACCGGACGTGCCGGACGTTGGGCAAATCTCGGGTCCGCTGAAGGAACGCGGCGTAATTGCCGTCACCTTTCTCGCGGCGCCACCAGTCGATGGCCATCACCGGCGTTTCGCCAGCCGCGAGGGCCAGATAGCGCGTTGTCACCCCGCGCCAAGCCCCAATCTCGACTACGCAGCCTTCGATGCCCGCGGTGGCGCGCAGCCCAGTCAGCAGGACTGCGGCCTGTTCCTTCTGTACTTGCGTCTCGTCCCAATCTGCCTCCGGCGGTTCCACTAGCGCCGCGGGAAGCCGCAAAGGCAGAGCGAAACGGTCGAAGTAGATTTCTGCGTACTTTTCTTTGGCGCGGCGCCAGATATTGAAAATGACCCGCCTTGGGGTCCCCCGGGGCAGCTGCTTGATTAGAAAAGGATCAGCGGGCATCGGCAATTGCTCGCGGCCCCCTGCTCGTCTCATAGGATCTTGAAGGCAACATAAGCATTGGTAGGTCGTGGCGGATTCGAACCGCCGACCAACGGATTAAAAGTCCGCTGCTCTACCAGCTGAGCTAACGACCCGTAGGGAAACTGCTGGAAAGGGGGCGAATTTTATCAGGCATTTCGGGCGATTCGCCAGTATCCGGCGCCTCAGGATGCGGCGTAGCGCGTGC
>JAYRND010000360.1:0-2521 GCA_041904885.1 Burkholderiales bacterium | reverse complement strand
TGACCGCGAACCGGGGGAGTTTTTCCGCGAGCAGCCCCGCCCGCAGGCGCCCGCGCGCGGGGCCGTAGAACAAATCGGTCACGTCGAGGCCGAGGTAGCAGGCCGGCTGCAGGAACTCGATCACCGGCTCCGCGGCCCAGAGCGAGCCGCAGCCGATCTCGATGCAGCGATGGCCGCGCTTCAGCCCCAGGCGGCGCAGCGCGCCGAGGAACTCGCCGGCCTCGCGCCGGGCGTCTGCTTCATCCTTGACGTCGTTGCCCAGGACGCTGTGGCGCCCGCCCCGGAACAGGCGGTACGCATGGCGGAGCACGTAGCGGTCCTGGTGCCCGCCGCGGATGGCATGCCGGAGCATTGTCAGAGCGGCGCCGATCATGGGTCAGCGGCCCGCTTCGCGCAGCAGGCGGTCGGTGAGGACGTCCAGGTGCGCGTTGAGCAGCGGCGCGAGCGGCGAACGCCCCACGGGCGTGCGGTACACACGCTGGAAGTAGGAGAAGTCCGGGCTGCTGTTGCCCTCGAGGATGCGCACGCCTTCCGGCGTCCAGCCAATGTCCCAGCCCACCAGGATGCGGCCGCGGAATACCCGGTGCGCCGCGGCGGCGGCGGCGGCAATCTCGCGCCATCCTTCCAGGCGCCGGCCATAGACGCGTTCGCCAGTGAGCGGGTGCTCGGCGTACCACCGGGTGCAGGTCGACGGCGAATCCCCGGTCATCAGGCCCAGCGCGCCCGTATCCAGGTCGATGGCGCAGCCCCAGTCGGCGTCGGTGCTGCGCGGCCAGGCCGGCTCGAAGCGCCGCAGCACGCGCAGGATGCCGTGCGTGACCTGCGGCTCGTCGCGCCGGTCGAGGCAGGTGACGACGCGGAATACGATCAGGGACTTGTCCGCGAGCGAGGCGATCGACGGGTGGTTGGCGAGCTTCGGCTGCACGATCAGGTCGCGGGACGCGGAGGCCGCGCAAAGGCGCTCGCGCACGCCGTCGAGGTCGCACACCAAGCCCTGGTCGTCCCGGTACGAAAACGGCGCGATGCGCTCGAAGTTCATCGTGCCCTTCCCGCCCCTGCCGCGGCGGTCCTTGACGAACAGGTCGCGGTCGAAGTCCGCGCGCGCGGCGAGCCCTGTGAACCGGCCCTGCTCCACGCAGGCGAGGATCTCGGCGGCAGGAACCCCATGCTCCCGGCAGATGCGCCAGAAGGCGAGCTTGTCCCCCATCTCGCGCGGCAAGGGAGTGACCTCTCTCAGGTTCTGCACCGCCCGGGTCAGCCCGTTCTTGGTCTCTACGCGGGTCATGGTCTGCTCGACCGCGCCTGGCGCCGACAGGCGGTACAGGTCGTGCACGTAATAGCTTTTGGCGTCGATGCCCTGCGTGAAGCCCAGCCGCAGCATGTCGGCGACCTGGCCCAGGACGGAGCGGCCGCCCGCGCGCGCCGCGGCGCGCGCCGCCCGGGGAGCGAACCAGAGCACCATGGCGACGATGAAGAGGTGGCTGATGCCGGGAATCGCCAGCCAGGGGCGAGTGGTGGGGTATTTCCGGCGCCGCTCGAGCGCGAAGTCGCGCTGCAGGCGTCGCGCCCTGCGCCCCAGCTCGGAGGGCAGGAAGCGGTAGGACTTGAGCGGCGCGACCTGCGTGAGCAGCATGGCGCAGACGAACAACAAGATGGCGACGACTTCGCCGGCCTCCTGGATTTCCAGGAGCGCGCCGCCGGCCGCCGGTCCGTAAGCGATGAAGAATTCCAGCGCCGCCGCGGCGAGGTCTACCCCGATCGCTGCCAGCGCGACCGCCATAACGTAGCGACGCATCGCGTAGCGCCGCAGACATGCAAAGCAAAGATAGGCGGCGCCGATCCAGAGCGCGGCCGAAAGCGGCCCGTAGATTCCGCCGAGGCCGGCATTCGTGAGCATGCTGTACAGATGGTTCTCGACGAGAAGCAGGGCCATGCCCAGCGCGGCCGCGCCCCAGGCGCGCAGGCGCGACTGGTTTTCACGGTCCGCGACCATGCGCACCGCCGCCCAGGCGAAGCCGAAGCTGGCGACGATGTCGTTGCCGATCAGCGACGGCTCGAAGCCGCGCAGCGGCACGACCTGTCCAGCCAGCCCGCCGCACAGCGCCGCCAGGCCGATGGCCAGGCCGAACGACGCCAGCGCGGCCGGGCGATGCGCGCCGTGCGCGCTCACCGTGCGATCGCCTCGATCGACGGCAGCCCGAATACCTGCGATTTTTCGGCGGTCGCCGTGCCGATGTCCGGCAGCGAGCCGTCCGCCGCAGCCACCCATGGGCGCGGTGCGCGCGTTACCGGGGCGTTGCCGAAGTACATTAGCGAGGCGCGCGCCTTCACCCCTGCGACATTCCTGACCCGGTGCGGCAGCGGCTTGATCCGGCCGCCGGTCATGAGCGTGAGGATGCTGCCCGGCATCACCAGCAGTTCGTCGTTTGCAAATTCAAGCGCTTCGAATCGCCCGCCGATCTCCGCCTCCAGTCCCGGTTGGCGCGAGGTCACCACCGTGAGCAGGTGCCCGTCCTCGTGC
>JAYRND010000359.1:0-2882 GCA_041904885.1 Burkholderiales bacterium | reverse complement strand
TGACGACGACGATGGGCTTGAGGCCCAGCGCGAGCGCCTTGCGCGTGACGAACCGCGTCTGCGGCATCGGCCCCTCGACCGCGTCCACCAGCAGCAGCACGCCGTCCACCATCGAGAGCACGCGCTCCACCTCGCCGCCGAAGTCGGCGTGGCCGGGCGTGTCGACGATGTTGATGTGCGTGCCCTCGAAGCGCACCGCGCAGTTCTTGGCGAGGATGGTGATGCCGCGCTCGCGCTCCAGGTCGTTGGAGTCCATCACCCGCTCCTCGACGTGCTCGTGGGCGGCGAAGGTCCCGCTCTGCTGCAGGAGCTTGTCCACCAGCGTCGTCTTGCCGTGGTCGACGTGGGCGATAATGGCGACGTTCCGGATTGCGCGAGGCATGGCCTTGATTCTTTGGCAAAAAAGACCGCGGATTCTACGCGAATTATGCTTTTGAAGACAGGCCTTTCTCCATGACCGTGCCGAGCTTCCGCAACGCCCTCGCCCTGCAGTCCATGCTGCACGAGTACCGCATCGAGCAGGTGCTGGGCGCGGGCGGCTTCGGCATCACCTACCGGGCGTGCGACACCAATCTCGACAAGGACGTCGCCATCAAGGAATACCTGCCCGGCGAGCTCGCGATGCGCGCGCCCGACGGCAAGGTCGTGCCGCAGGCGACGCAGCACGAGGAAGGCTACCAGTGGGGCCTCGACCGCTTCCTGCAGGAGGCGCGCACGCTCGGCAAGTTCAGCCACCCGAACATCGTGCGCGTGCTGCGCTACTTCGAGGCCAACGCCACCGCCTACGTGGTGATGGACTACGAGAGCGGCGATCCGCTGAAGACGGTGCTGCAGCTCGACCCGCAGCCGCCCGAGTCGAAGCTGAAAGCCTGGCTCGGGCCGCTCCTCGAGGGCCTGCAGGCGGTGCACGCGACCGGCTTCCTGCACCGGGACATCAAGCCCGACAATATATTCATCCGCGCCGACGGCAAACCGGTGCTGATCGATTTCGGCGCCGCGCGCCAGGCGATGGGCGGCGCGACCAAGAGCCTCACCTCGATCCTCACGCCGGGCTACGCGCCGCTCGAGCAGTACTCGGGCGAAGGCAAGCAGGGTCCGTGGACCGACCTGTACGCCATGGGCGGCGTGCTCTTTCGCGCGGTGACCGACAAGAATCCGCCCGACGCGGTTACACGCATCCGCGGCGATACGCTCGGAACAGGCGTCGGCGCCGGACTCGCCTCGGCGCGCGGCAAGTACAGCGAAGGCTTCCTCCAGGCGATCGAGTGGGCGCTCAGGCTGGACGAGAAGCAGCGCCCGCAGAGCGTCGCGCAGTGGAAGGAGTCGATCCTCGCGGAGCGGCGCGTGGCCAACCAGATGCCGCCGCCCGCGACCGAGCGCCGCGCCGCGCGCACGGTGCGACTGGAACCCGCGCCCATCCCGGCGCCCTCACGCAGCCGCTGGCCCGTGGTCGCCGTGATCGCGCTGGTCGCGGCCGCCGGGTTCGGCATGTGGAAGAAGCAGCGCGACGGCCGCATCGAGGCCGAGCGTGCGCTGGCAGCGGCAACTGCCAACCCGGTTCCAGCCCCGGCCGCGGTGTCGCCGGCCCCCGTCACCCAGCCCGCCGAAACTCCCGCGCCGCAGAACCGGGTCGAGCGCTTCGTGGAGAAGGGCGAGGCGGAGTTCCGCGCCGCCGACGCCAACGGCGACGGCTTCCTCTCGCGCGAGGAGGCGGCGCGCTACCCAGCGCTCGCACAGCACTTCAAGGCGGTGGACAAGGACGCCGACGGCCGCATCTCGCAGCGCGAGTTCCTGCAGGCGAAGCGCGCGCTCCTCGAGCGGCGCCTCGGAAAGCAGGGCTCCTGATATCATATTCGCCATGGACACCGCCCACAGATTCAAGCAGAACATGCAATCGATGATGGACGACGCCGAAGAGCTGCTGAAGGCAACCGCCTCGCAGACCGGCGAGCGCGTGGAGAAGACCCGCGCGCGGGTCGAAGAGTCGCTGCGCGCGGCGCGCGAGCGCCTCGCCGAGGTGGGCGCCGACGCCGCCTACAACGCGCGCAAGGCGGCGCGGACCGTCGACGACCAGGTGCACGACCATCCGTACCAGGCGATGGGCGTCGCCGCCGGCATCGGCTTCCTGCTCGGGCTGGTGATCGGGCGCAGCAGCTAGCCCGCGCTTCGCGGCGCGGGGCTCAGTACGCGTACGGCTCCGCTTTCGAGTATTCCGCCGGGACGGCCTTCGCCCAGGGGTCGCGCATCCGCTTCTGCGTCGCGACGCCGTGCTGGGCGGCTGCCTGCGCGGCCTGCGCAGGCGGGTCTTCCCGGAGCGCCGATTGCTCGACCGGAACAATCGTCAGGATGCTCGCCGCGATCAGCGTGAAGCTAGGCGCGATCATCAGCAGCACCGCCAGCAGGTCTCTAGCGTTCATGGCCGCCTCCGCCTTGTAATTCATGCGGAGATGTTGGGCGCACGGCACCCTCGGCGCAGCGACGCCTGCCGCTCGGGATTTGCGAAAAATTCCCCTCGCCGCGGGATGCCGCGGCGCAGCACTTACCAGCGCTGCGGCGGCGGGCGGTGGATGACGATCTTGTTGCGCTGCATCGAGATGTAGCCGCCGCCCGTCAGGTCCTTGAGCACGCGGCCGACCATCTCGCGCGAGGCCCCCACCCGGCTGGCGAGATCCTGGTGGGTGTGCCGTCCTTCGATCACCAGCCCTTCCTCCTTGCGCTCGGCCAGCTCGACCAGCAGGCGCACCACGCGGCCGTAGACGTCCATCAGCGCGAGGTTCTTCATGCCGGCGGTCATCTCGCGCACGCGGCCGATCAGCTTCTTCATGATGCTGAGCGCGAAATCCGGGTTGTCGGCGATGACCTGGCGCAGGCTCGCCATCGGC
>JAYRND010000358.1:0-7566 GCA_041904885.1 Burkholderiales bacterium | reverse complement strand
CAGGTAGACGATGATCGAGGCCTCGGCCCAGCGGTCGCGGTCGAAGAGGTGGCGGTACTTCTGGTCGAGCACCCATTCGAGCATCGGCCAGGCCATCTGCGGAAATCCCGGCACGAACCAGTGCTCGCGGATGGTGAATCCCGGGATGCGGTTGAAGGGATTGGGGACGATCTCGGCGCCTGCGGGGAATTCGCCCATCTTCAGGCGCTGAGGTGTGGTCTCGGCGCCGAAGCGGCCGCGGATCTCGCGCTCGGCGTCCGGGTGAAGAGCGATCCCGACTCCCAACGCCGCCGCCGCGCACTGGCGTGTATGGTCGTCGGGCGTGGCGCCAATGCCGCCGAAGGAGAACACCACGTCGCCCGAGGCGAAGGTGCGCCTGAGCGCCACGGTCAGCCGGTCCGGGTCGTCGCCGTGGTACTCGCACCAGGCAAGGCGCAGGCCGCGGCTGGCGAGCGCCTGGATGAGGAACGAGAGGTGCTTGTCCTGCCGCTTGCCGACGAGGATCTCGTCGCCGATCACCAGCGCGCCGAATGCCATGCCGGCATTCTAGCGGCGGCCTACGCGGGCGGAAGGAGGGTCGGATTGCGCCGCAGGCGGATGTCCTCCAGCCGCAGCGCGAGCGCCTGCTCGATGTCGGGCTGGACGGGCACGATGTAGAACCGGTCGTTGGGGGTCGCGTCGACGACGAGATCCGCGATCTTCGCCGGCGGAATTCCGTTCTTGAGGAACTCCTGCACCGCCTCGCGCCGCAGCCGCGCCTGCGGGTTCACCGGCGCCTGGGCGGCGGGAGTCAGCCCGGCCGGACGGTTGCGCGCGGATTCGAGAATCCGCGTGTCCACCCAGCCCGGGCACAGGACGGAGGCCGAAAGCTTCGCATTGCGCGCTTTGAGGTCCTTGTAAAGCATCTCCGAGAGCGCCACCACGCCGTGCTTGGACACCGTGTACGGGCCGCTGCCCGGCGTGACCAAGCCCGCAACAGAGGCCGTGTTGATGATGTGGCCCGCCTCCGCCTTCGCCAGCATGCGCGGCACGAAATGGCGGATGCCGTAGAGCACGCCGGAGAAGTTCACCCCGAGCACCCAGTTCCAGTCTTCCGCGGGAATGCTCCAGACACCGTCGATCGCCATGCTGCCGGTCACGCCCGCGTTGTTGCAGAGCACGTGGACGCCTCCCCAGGCGTCGAACGCCGCGTAGGCGAGGCGGGCGACATCCGCCTCCTGCATCACGTTGGCGCGCAATGCCATCGCGGTGCCGCCCTTGGATCGAATGGCCGCCTCGGCCGCGGCGAGCGGCGCCTCCTCGATGTCAGCGAGGAGGACTTTCATGCCCTCCTCTGCAAAGCGCGTCGCGAGCGCAAGCCCGATGCCGCTGGCGGCGCCGGTCACCACTGCCACCTTGCCCGCAAAATCAATCATCGACGCCGGCCTTTCCCAGTGAGGAGCCGCTCGCTACTCTACACAGTCCGCCGTCAGACCGCGCGGCAGAGCGTGTACACGTTGGTGCCTGTCTCCGTGTAAGCGGATGCCGCGGCAGCTGAGATGTCGGGATTCGGACCGGTATGCAGCTGGCCGCGGACGGCGCCGGTACCGGGCGCGCCGTCGTCGATCTGCCCGTCGACGGCGATGGCGATCTTGTCGTTCAGGTTGGCCGAACAGACAAGCAGGCTGACGAATCCGCCCAGCGCGGGACCCGGCGGCGAAGCGCCATCGCCGTTCTGCACCCCGATGAGGCCGGCAAGAATGTTGAACGGCTGCCGGGTGCCTTCCCCCGCGACAAAGCCGGCGCGCCGCAGGTGATCCCACCACAAGCGCGACTCGTCGGTGGCGGTCTGGCTGTTGTACTTGCCCTCGACCTGTCCGTTGCCGTTGCCGGAGGCGGCGCCGGGCCAGCGCAGGGTCGCGTTCGGGTCGTCTCCCGGCATCGCGCGATAGCGGTCCTGATACCCGTAGTAGGCAGCCGACAACCCCGAGAAATCCGAGATGACGTTCTTGATCTTCGACTGGACCACCATTTCCTGGCCCTTGAGGACGCCGCCCAGCACCAGAGCGACGATCACGAGAACGATCGCCAACTCCACAAGAGTGAAGCCGCGCGCGACGCTTCTCCCGGCTGGGTCCATCGATGCCGGGAGAATTCTAGCAACGATCGTCCTGCAGTCGGGCCCGCGCAGGGCGCTAGGCGGCCTTCTTCGCCCAGCGCTCCAGCTCTTCGAAGCCGCCGATGCGCTGGCCGTTGACGAACACCTGCGGCACCGTGCCCGCGCCGGCGACGGCGCCGAGGATGCGGCTGCGGTTGCGATGCCCGAGGGACAGCTCGGCGTAGTCGTAGCCGAGGTCCTTGAGCAGTTTCTTCGCGCGCGCGCAGTAGCCGCAGCCCTCGCGCGTGAGGATCGCCACCTGGTCGGGCTTCCTCGCGTCCGGGGCGATGTAGGCGAGCATGGTGTCGGCGTCGGAGACCTCGAAGGGGTCGCCGGCCTTCTGCGGCTCGATGAACATCTTCTCGACCACGCCGTCGCGCACCAGCATCGAGTAGCGCCAGGAGCGCTTGCCGAAGCCCAGCTCCGACTTGTCCACCAGCATGCCCATGCCGTCGGTGAATTCGCCGTTGCCGTCCGGGAGCAGGGTCACGTTCTGGCATTCCTGGTCGGCGGCCCATTCGTTCATGACGAAGGCGTCGTTGACCGAGACGCAGACGATGGCGTCGACGCCTTGGGCGAAGAACGCCGGCGCGAGCTCGTTGTAGCGCGGCAGGTGGGTGGAGGAGCAGGTCGGCGTGAATGCGCCCGGCAGGGAGAACACCACCACCGTCTTGCCCTGGAAGATCTCGTCGGTGGTGACGGTCTTCCAGTCGTTGCCCGCCCGGGTGCGGAAGCTGACCTGGGGAACCTTCTGTCCTTCGCGATTGCGCAGCATGGCTGGTCCTTGTATTGATGAAAACGATGAATGCAGGCAATGTACGGCCCGGGCCTCCTCTGTTCCAATACTTTGTCGGCATGTCTATAATAGCCCCTGCCTATGACACTCACCGAACTCCGCTACATCGTCGCCGTCGCCGAGGCGCGCCATTTCGGCCAGGCCGCGGCGCGCTGCTTCGTCAGCCAGCCGAGCCTGTCGGCTTCCGTCAAGAACCTGGAGGAAGAGCTGGGCGTGCAGCTCTTCGAGCGCGGCAAGCGCGGCGTGTTCCTCACCGACGCGGGCGAGCAGATCGTCGCGCAGGCGCGCCGCGCGCTCGAGGAGGCCGAGCGCGTGAAGTCGGTCGCGCGCCAGGGCGCAGACCCGCTCAAGGGCGTCCTGCGCCTGGGCATCATCCATACCATCGCTCCCTACCTGCTGCCGGACCTGGTTGGCGCGCTGCGCCGGCTGGCGCCGGAGATGCCGCTGGACGTGGAGGAAAACACCACGGCGACGCTGGACCGCATGCTGCGGGCGGGCGAGCTGGACGCCGTGATCCTCGCCCTGCCCTACGAGGCGCCCGCGATCGAGACGGTGCCGCTCTACGAGGAGGAATTCCGCGTCGTCGCGCCCGCCCGGCACGCACTCGCCCGCAAGAAGGCGGTCGCGGTGGAAGAGCTGGATGCCGGCGAGCTGCTGCTGCTCCCGGTCGGCCACTGCTTCCGCGACCAGGTGCTCGACGCCTGCCGCGAGTTTTCGCGCCCGCCCGAAGCCGGGCGCCAGGGCAATTCGCTCGAGACGCTGCGCAGCATGGTCGCGTCGGGCCTCGGCGTCACGGTGCTGCCGGCCACCGCGCTCACGCCGCGGCACGCCAACTCGCTGGTGAGGGCGGTGGAATTCTCCGCGCCGCGCCCGACGCGGCGCGTGGCGCTCGCCTCGCGCCGCGGCTTTCACCGCCCGGCGGCGCTGGAAAAACTGGTCACGGCGACGCAGAGCCTGAACTTGCCCGTGAAAAATCTATAGCCTGACGGCTTCGCCCTCGATCGGCGCCTGCCGCAGCGCCTGCAGCTCGCCAAGGAGCAGGTGGATGAAGGCGAGGCCGAACAGCACCGGCGCGAGGAATCCGACCAGGGGCACGTAGGCGAGCAGCGCGAGGATCGCGCCCATCCAGTACAGCGTGCCCCGTCGCGCCGCAAAGATGCGCAGCATTTCCTCGCCCGAGGCGTGCTCGGCGAGCGCGTCATAGCGCAGCACGCGCTGGTTGAGCCAGCCCATGATCGCCACCGGGATCAGCGGCCAGAGCGGCGGCAGCAGCCAGAACGGGATCGACACCAGGCCCAGGCCGATCAGGCCCGCGACCGCGACCACGCCGTTCCAGATGCTTCCCGCCAGGGTGCCGCCGCGCCTGCGCGCGAGCTGCGGAAAGCGCCGCGAGGCCACATGCTCGACCATCACCGGCATGCCGAACACGCTCAGGATCAGCAGCGCGGTCAGCCAGACCAGCGGCACGAACATCAGGAAGACGAGGACCTTGGCGGCGAGCGTGATGGCGCCGCCGATGTCCCAGCGGATGAAGAAGGTCCCCGACTTGAGCCACTCCTGCATCCATTCGGCCAGCGTGCCGACGAGCTGGGCGCCGGTGAAGAAGAGCGCGGCGCCCCAGAGCACGAGCGCGATGAGCATCGGCCAGATCATCAGCCAGAGCATGCGCGGATGGAACATGTTGGCGAACGCGTACAGCAGCGAGCGGGTGACGGAATTCATCTGCGCATACTGTGCCACAGCTTCGCCAGCCGCTTCGCCGAGACGGGCACCGGCGTCTTCAGCTCCTGCGCGAAGAGCGACACCCGCAGTTCCTCCAGCAGCCAGCCGAACTGCGCGAGTTCCGCGCTCGGCGCGCCCCCGAGCTTCTGGCGCGACGCGAGCTCGCGGCGGTAGCCCTGCTCCAGCGGCCCGATCTCGGCCATCCGCTGCGCGTCGCGCGCGGGATCTGCACGCAGCTTCTCCAGCCGCAGCCCCGCCGCCTTGAGGTAGCGCGGCAGGTGCTGCAGCCGCTCCCAGGGCGTGCGCGCGAGGAATCCGGGGGCGAGCAGGCGCGCGCACTGCTGGCGCACGTCCTCGGCCGCCTGGGCAAAGGTCTTCTGGACCGCGGCGAGGCGCTTCTGCACCTGCTCGTGCTCGGCGAGGATCGCCGATGCGAGGCGCTGCAGTTCCTGTGCGATGAGGTTGAGCCGGCTGCGCCCGTCCTGCACGCGCCGCGCGAACTCGGCCTGGAGCATCGGCAGCGACTCCGCGAGGAACGTTCGGTCCAGCGCGGCTGCGATGATGTCGTCCTTCAGCGCGGCGAGGCTCATGTCCTTTTGCAGCCCCTTCTCCAGGTCGCGGATCCGCTCCCGGAACGCGATCGCCAGGAGGCGCCGCACGCCGGCGCGGTGCACCTCGCGCGCCCGCTCGGGCGAATCGAATACCTGCAGCGTCACTCCCTCTCCCGAATCCTGCAGCCCGGGATAGCCCACCAGCGTCTGGCCGCCGCGCTGGATTTCCATGACTTCCTCGAGGTCGCCAAAGGTCCAGGCCTGGAATATTTCGTCCTTTGCGCCGGGCAGTTCCCGCGAAAGGCTTTCCTGGACGCGGGAACCGAACTCCCCCTTCAATTGCGCGAGATCCCTGCCCATCGCAAGCTGCCGGCCGTGCTCGTCGAGCACGCGGAAATTCATGTGCAGGTGTGCGGGCGCGGAGTCCGGGCGGAACGCGTCCGCCGGCACTTCGAGATTGCGCTCCGAGCGGATGAAGCGCGCCAGCGCCGAGGCGAGCGGCGTGTCCGAGGGCTGCATTGCCGCCGCAAATTCCTGCGCGAAGTCGGCGAGCGGCCCGAGCTTGTGGCGCAGGCGCTGCGGCATCGCCTTGGCGTAGGCCTGCACCTTCTCCTTCAGCAGCCCGGGCACCAGCCATTCGCAGCGCGCCGCGGGTACCTGGTTGAGCAGCGCCACCGGCACGGAGAGGGTGACGCCGTCCCTGGGCGAGCGCGGCTCGAAGTGGTACTCGAGTGCGAAGCGGTTCGGTCCGGCCTGCAACTCGTGGGGGAAATTCTCGGTGGTGATGCCGGCCGCCTCGTGGCGCATGAGGTCCTCGCGGCGCAGCTGCAGCAGCTTGGGCTCGGCGCGCTCTGCCTCGCGGCGCCACTTCTCGAAATCCGCGCCGTTGGTGATGCCCTCGGGCACGCGCGCGTCGTAGAACGCGTGGATCAGCTCGTCGTCCACCAGGATGTCCGGGCGGCGCGACTTGTGCTCCAGGCGCTCGATCTCGCGCAGCAGGCGCTGGTTGTGCGCGAAGAACGGCGCGCGGGTCTCGAACTCGCCCTCCACCAGCGCCGAGCGCAGGAAGATCCCGCGCGCGAGCTTCGGGTCGATCGGGCCGTAGTGCACGCGCCGGTCGGCGTAGACGGGCAGCCCGTAGAGCGTGCCGCGCTCGATCGCGACCACCTGCGCGCGCGACTTTTCCCAGTGCGGGCGCTCCTGGTGGCGCTTGAGCAGGTGCGCGCCCAGCTCCTCGAGCCACTTCGGGTCGATGCTGGCGACCGTGCGCGCGAAAAGCCGCGTCGTCTCCACCAGTTCGGCCGCCATGATCCACTTGCCGGGCTTTTTCGTCCCGGAGCCCGGGTGCACCCAGAACTTGATGCCGCGCGCGCCGGTGTAATTGTTTTCCGATTCATCTTTAAGACCTGTATTTCCCAACAAACCCGTCAACAGGGCCCGGTGAACGGAGCGGTAGCCCTCAGGCTTCTCGACGTTCGCGCTGGAGCCCTTCCAGCCCAGCTCCTCGACCGACTGGCGCAGCTGCGCATGGATGTCGCGCCACTCGCGCAGCCGGATGTAGGAGAGGAAGTTCTCGCGGCACTGGCGCCGCGAGGCGCCCTGCGCCTGGAACTTCCACAGCTTGAGGTAGGCGAGGAAGTCCGAGCGCTCGTCATCGAACTTCGCGTGGCGCTCGTCCGCCTGCGCCGCCTTGTCCATCGGACGCTCGCGCGGATCCTGCAGCGAGAGCGCCGCGGCGATCACCAGTACCTGCTCCAGGCAGCCTTCGGCGCGGGCGCCGATCAGCATGCGGCCGACCCGCGGGTCGAGCGGCAGGCGCGCGAGCTCCCGCCCGGTCTCCGTGAGCTGATTGGCCTCATCCACCGCGCCCAGCTCGGCCAGCAGCGCGTAACCGTCGGCCACCGCCTTCGGGCTGGGCGCGTCGAGGAACGGGAACTCCTCGACCTTGCCCAGACCCAGGCTGAGCGCGCGCAGGATCACCGTGGCGAGCGACGAGCGCAGCAACTCCGGATCCGTGAAGCGCGGCCGCGCAGCGTAGTCCTCCTCCGAATAGAGCCGGAAGCAGACGCCGTCGGCGACGCGCCCGCAACGGCCGGCGCGCTGGTCGGCGGCAGCCTGCGATATGTTTTCTACGCGCAGCATCTCGACCTTGTTGCGATAGCTGTAGCGCTTGACGCGCGCCTGCCCGGGATCGACCACGTAGTGGATCCGCGGCACGGTCAGGGAGGTCTCCGCGACGTTGGTGGCGAGCACCACCCGCCGCTCGCGGCCGGGCCGGAATACGCGGTCCTGCTCCGCGTTCGACAGGCGCGAATAGAGCGGCAGGATCTCGGCGGCGACGCGGCGGGCGCGCAGCACCT
>JAYRND010000357.1:0-7153 GCA_041904885.1 Burkholderiales bacterium | reverse complement strand
GAACGACGGATAGGGAAACGCCGGAAAATAGTGCGCGCCATCCGGACGCACGCCCTCTCGAACGGCGCGAATGAAATCCGCTTCCGTCCAGCGCCCGATCCCTGCGGTAGCGTGCGGCGTGATATTCGGGCCGTAGAAGGTTCCGAACGGCGTCTTCAATTCGCGGCCGCCTGCATAGAGCACCGCACCCTCTTTCGCCTCGGTATGGCAGCCGAGGCAACCGGCTGCCATCGACAGATACTCGCCGCGCCTGGCGTCTCCCTGCGCCTGAGCACCGAGCGCCAGCATCGCGGTTGAGGCCAGGATGAACTGCCGCAACCGCATGGCGCCTTCGACCGCGCCTACCGCAGGCCGGCAGCGTACTCTGCGACTGCCTTGATTTCGCGATCCGTCATGCGCGCGGCGACGCCGCGCATCATGCCGTTCGGGTCGTTGGCGCGCGCACCGCTGCGGAAGGCGATGAGTTGCGCCTCCACGTATTCGGCGAACTGTCCGGCGATGCGCGGATATTGCGCGGGGATGCCCGCGCCGGTCGGCCCATGGCACCCCGAGCAGGCGGCGACCCCCGTCGCGACGTTGCCGCCACGGTAAATCTTCTGGCCTAGCGAAGCCAGGTCCTTGTCCTTGGCCGCGGCCGGCTTCAGTTTCTGCGCGGCGTAGTAGGCGGCGAGGTCGCGCATATCCGCTGCCGAGAGGTTGGCGGTCATTCCCGCCATTACGGCGTTTTCCCGCTCTGCCTTCTTGCCGCCTTGCGCCTTGAAGTTGGCGAGCTGCTTGTGCAGGTACTCGTAGAACTGTCCGGCAATCTTCGGATTCGCGGGAAGCGTGCTGTTGCCGTCGGCCGAGTGGCAGGCGGCACAGACTTGGCTCGCGATCGCCTGTCCCTTCGCCGCGTCCGGTTTGGCCGGCGCCTGCGCGCCCGCCCCGGCGGACCAGAAAAACGCAGCGCTGGCAACCATCGCCAACAATCGGGTCATGCGGCAGCTCCCTGAAAATGCTCGTGGAATGCCGCGATTTTATTAGAATTTCCGCCTTTCAGCATCGGCTCGCCGCCTTGTCCGCCCTCCAGCAAGCGCGCTTTCTCGCTTCCGCCGCCTCGGTTTGGGACTTCCCCCCGGAAGCCGGGCCGGAGCTCGCATTCGCCGGGCGATCCAACGTGGGCAAGTCGAGCGCCCTCAACGCACTCGCCGGCCGCAGGCGGCTCGCCTTCGCCAGCAAGACGCCGGGGCGCACGCAGACGATCAACTTCTTCGACCTGGGCACCGCGGGCCGGCTTGCCGACCTGCCGGGCTACGGCCACGCGCGCGTGCCGAAGGCGCTGCGCGCGACCTGGGATGAGCTGATCGGCGGCTACCTCACCGGGCGCCGGACGCTTGCGGGCATCGTCGTGCTGATGGACGCGCGCCACCCGTTCACCGCGCAAGACCGCAACTTCCTCGAGTGGCTGCGGCCGGTCGCCGCGGCGCGCCTTGTCCTGCTTTCGAAGGCCGACAAGCTGTCGCGTGCCGAGCAGGCGAAGGCACTCGCAGCGACCCGCGCCGCGCTCGCGCAGGCGGCGATGCCGTCGCAGGTGCTGCTCTTCTCCAGCAAGAGCGGCGAAGGCGTGGCCGAGGCGCGCGCGCTGCTCGAGGGCTGGCTGCAGAAATAAAAAGCCCCCGGAAAAGGGGAACTAAACCGGGGGCGGAAAGCGCCCCGGCTTGGCGCCGGGGCAGCCCGCTCAGGGAGGTGAAGCGGGCGACGGCTTGCGCCGTCTGAGAGTAAGATGGCCGGCCGGCGAAAAAGTTCCCGGTCCCCAAAACCCGCCATTAATCATATGAATATCTACGGCTCCTTTCCGGCGGTGCGGATGCGCCGCATGCGCCGCAACGAGTTCTCGCGCAGGCTCATGCGCGAGCACGTCCTCGGCACGAACGACCTGATCTACCCGGTGTTCGTCATCGAGGGCAAAAACCGGGTCGAAAAGGTCGCTTCCATGCCGGGGGTGGAGCGCATGAGCGTGGACCGGCTGCTGGCGCACGCTGAACGCTGTGTGAAGCTGGGGATCCCGGTGCTCGCGCTGTTTCCCGCGATCGAGCAGCGCCTCAAAACCCTCGACGGCCGCGAGGCTTTCAACCCGAAAGGCCTCATCCCGCGCGCGGTCGGCGCTCTGAAAAAGCGCTTCCCCGAGCTGGGGATCATGACCGACGTGGCGCTCGACCCGTATACCTCGCACGGCCAGGACGGCGTCATCGATTCTGAGGGCTACATCCTGAACGACGTCACGCTCGAGGTGCTGCAGAAACAGGCGCTCGCGCAGGCAAGTGCCGGCGTGGACATCGTGGCGCCATCGGACATGATGGACGGGCGCATTGGCCGCATCCGCCAGGCGCTGGAAGCGAAGGGCCACATCCATACGAAGATCATGGCCTACTCGGCGAAGTACGCTTCGGGCTTCTACGGCCCCTTCCGCGACGCGGTGCAGTCGGCGAAGAACCTGGGCAAGTCCGACAAGAAGACCTACCAGATGGACCCGGCCAACTCGGACGAAGCGCTGTGGGAGGTCGGCCTGGACCTCGCTGAAGGCGCCGACATGGTGATGGTCAAGCCCGGGATGCCGTACCTGGACATCGTGCGCCGCGTGAAAGACGAGTTCAAGGCGCCGACCTTCGTCTACCAGGTGTCGGGAGAGTATTCCATGCTGCGCGCCGCCATCGGTAACGGCTGGCTGCCCGAATCCTGCATCCTGGAGTCGCTGCTCGCGTTCAAGCGCGCCGGCGCCGACGGCATCCTGACCTACTTTGCTCTCGACGCTGCAGCGGCGCTCGCGCGGCAATCGCGCTAGGCGGGTCAGGGCGCGCCGGCGAGCTCCAGCGTGCGCAGGAAGCGCTCGGCGTTCTGGTAGCCGATCACGCGCAGCCCCTTCATCTCCTTGCCCTCGGCGTCGAAAAAGACGATGCCCGGGGGCCCGAACAGCCGGAAGCGCTTGAGCAGCGCCTGGTGCTCGGCAGTGTTGGCGGTGACGTCCGCCTGCAGCAGCAGCATGCCCGCCATCTTGGGCTTTACGCGCTCGTCGCTGAAGGTCAGCGCCTCCATCTCCTTGCAGGACACGCACCAGTCCGCGTAGAAGTCGAGCATCACCGGCTTGCCGGGGGACTGCAGCTTTTGCTCGAGCTCGGCGATCGAATTCACGCGGACGAACTTCGTGCTGCCGCCCGTCGGCAGCAGCACGGGCCAGATGATCCACACCGCGACCGCGAGCAGCACGACGCCGAACACGTGCTTCACGCGCACCATCCAGGGACCTGAGCGCGGCAGCAGCGCGCCCTCCGACACGCCGACCACCAGCAGCGGGATCCCCATGCCGAGCGCCATCGTGAACAGCGCGGCACCGCCCAGCGCCACATCGCGCGTCTGGCTGATGTAGAGCAGGGCGCCGGCAAGCGGCGCGGCGACGCACGGGCTGACGATCACCGCCGACAGCACGCCCATGCCGGCCACCGACGCGAGCTTGCCGCCGGCGAGCCGGCCGTGCGCGGAGTGCAAGCGGTGGTGCAGGAACCCGGGCAGTTGCAGCTCGTAGAGCCCGAACATCGACAGCGCGAGCGCGACGAAGACCAGCGCGAAGCTGCCCAGGACCCAGACGTTCTGCAGCGCGGCGGCGAGCATCGCCCCGGACCAGGCCGCCGCGACGCCGGCCAGCGCGTACGCGACCGCCATGCCGAGCACGTAGGCGAGGGACAGCAGCAGCGCGCGCAGCTTGCCGAGGTTGCGCCCCTCGCCGACGATGATGCCCGAGAGGATCGGCACCATCGGCAGCATGCAGGGCGTGAACGCCAGCAGCAGGCCGAAGCCGAGGAAGCTCGCCATCACCAGCAGCGGGCCGCCAGACTCGAACAAGCGCGCAATCTCGAAATCGCTGGCCTGCAGCGTGAATTCGGCGCGCGGCGTCGAAGGCGCCCCCGGCGCGGGCGCGCTGAACCCGGCGAGGCGGACGCTCGCCTTGCTGTCCATGGGCACGTAGCAGACGCCCACGTCGGCGCAGCCCTGCGACGTGACCAGCAGCTGCACCGTGCCTTCCCCGGATTCCACCGGCAGGCGGATCGTCACCTGCTTGCGGTAGGTCTCCACCTCACCGAAGAATTCGTCCTTCTTGCGCGTGCCGGGCGGAAACTGCGGCGCGCCCAGCTTCGCACCCGAGCCCGCGTCGACCGCGAACTTGAACCGCTCGCGGTACATGTAGTAGCCCTCTGCGATCGCGAAACTGACCTCGAGAGTGCGCGCATCCAGCGCGCGCGCCGACATGCGGAACGCCTTCTCGGGCGGCAGCAGGTCGTCCAGGTCCGCCGCCGGCGCGCCGGTCGCCAGCAGGAGCAGAAGCACGGCAAGGATTCGGGCCACTATCGTCATGTCAGGGCTTGGTCTCGGCCGCCACCCAGGCCAGGTACGCGGGCAGGCCGTGCTCGATTGGGACCGCTATGATCTCCGGAAGTTCGTAGGGGTGCCCGGCGCGGATCGCCGCCTCCAGCGCCGTATAGCGGTCCGTGGTCGTCTTGATGAGCAGCGGGTGCTCCTGTTCCTGCTGCACCTTGTTCTCCCAGCGGAAGACCGACTGGCAGGGTGCGAGGATGTTCACGCAGGCCGCGACGCGCTGCTCGACCAGCGCGCCCGCGAGCCGCTCTGCCGCGGCGCGGTCAGGCAGGTTGGTCAGCACCAGCAGCGAGCGCAAGCGCCAGTCCCTCCCGCACCGTTGGATACCGCAGCCGCACGCCCAGCGTCCGCTTCAGGCGCGTGTTGTCGAGGCGCCGCGATTCGCTCATGAATGAGAGCAGCTCGGGCGGTATGCGGCCGGCGGCCTCGCTGCGCGCGATGCGCCGCGGGCGCGGCAGGCCGGCATGGTCCGCAACCAGATCCAGCCACTCGCCCATCTTCAACCGCGTGTCGTCCGCAGCGTTGTACACGCCGGCCGGCGCGTCCATCGCCAGCGCGCGCACGCAGATCGCGGCCAAATCGTCGGCATGGATGTGGTTGGTGTAGACGTCGTCGGCCTCGCGCAGGACGGGCGTGCCGGCGCGCAGGCGCGCCAGCGGCAACCGGTCCGCTGCATAGATGCCCGGCGCGCGCAGCACGATGAGGTCGACCCCGCGTTCGTTGCACCATAGTGCAAGCCGCGCCTCCGCGTCGACGCGACGGACGGCGCGGGCGCTCTGCGGGCTCACGGCGCGCGATTCGTCCACCAGCGCCCCGCCGCAGTCGCCGTAGACGCCGCTGGTGCTGATGTAGACGACCCGCGTTGGTAGAATTCGCCTGCGGTCGAGCGCGTCGAGCAGGTTCGCGGTGCGGTTATCCGTTGCCCCGGACGCCGGCGGCGGCGCGCAGTGCAGCAGCGCGTCCGCCGGCTCGAGCCCGGCGAGACTTTCCGGCCGATCGAGATCCCGGCCGTACTTGCGCGAGAGCAGGCGGAGCTCGAAGGCGTTTCCGAGCATCGGGGCGGCGCGGCGCGCGACGTCCCCGAACCCGGCGATCAGCAGGCGTTTCATCGGCACCATTGTAGCGACATGCATACGGTCACCCTCCAGCCCAGCGGTCACCAGTTCCAGGTCGAGGAAGGCGAGAGCGTGCTCACCGCCGCCCTGCGCCAGGGCTTCGTGCTGCCCTACGGCTGCAGGAACGGCGCCTGCGGCAGCTGCAAGGGCAGGATCGTCGACGGCACGGTGGACTACGGCGCCTACCAGGCGAAAACGCTCACCGACGAGGAGAAAGCCCAGGGCAAGGCGCTCTTCTGCCAGGCGAAGCCGCTCTCGGACCTGGTGCTGGAGGCGCGCAGCATCGGCGCGGCGAAGGACATCCAGATCAAGAAACTGCCCTGCCGCGTGCAAAAGCTGGAGCGCCTGTCGGAGGACGCGATGCGCCTGCAGCTGAAGCTGCCGGCGAACGAGAAGCTGGTGTTCCTCGCCGGCCAGTACATCGACTTCCTGCTGAAGGACGGCACGCGCCGCAGCTTTTCGATGGCCAACCCGCCGCACGATGCCGAGCTGATCGAACTGCACGTGCGCCACGTACCCGGCGGGCAGTTCACCGACCACGTGTTCGGCAAGATGAAGGAGCGCGACATCCTGCGCTGCGAAGGCCCGTTCGGCACGTTCTTCCTGCGCGAGGACTCCGACAAGCCGATCGTGTTCGTCGCCTCCGGCACGGGCTTCGCCCCGATCAAGTCGGTGATCGAGCACATGCTGCACAAGGGCATCGCCCGGCCGGCGACGCTGTACTGGGGCGGCCGCCGGCCCAAGGACCTGTACATGCACGAGCTCGCGAAGAGCTGGCCGATAAAGTATGTTCCCGTCATCTCGGACGCGCTGCCCGAGGACAACTGGACCGGGCGGACCGGGTTCGTGCATCGCGCGGTGATGGAGGATTTTCCGGATCTCTCCGGGCACCAGGTCTACGCCTGCG
Organism: Burkholderiales bacterium; assembly: GCA_041904885.1. Taxonomy (GTDB): domain Bacteria; phylum Pseudomonadota; class Gammaproteobacteria; order Burkholderiales; family SG8-39; genus RBG-16-66-20. The sequence goes on along the minus strand of JAYRND010000357.1, from coordinate 724 downwards.
GCGTCCCGATCATGGTCGACTCCGCCCGCAGGGATTTCGTCGCGAGCTGCAAGCTGCCCGAAGACGAGTTCTACGCCGACAGCTTCACCACCCAGGCGGATACCGCGACACCTCAGCCGGCCTCGCCGAGATAGGCCTCGCGCACCTTCGGATTCTCGAGCAGTCCCTTCGCCTCGCCGGCGAGCGTGATGCTGCCGGACTCCATCACGTAGCCGCGGTTCGACACTTCCAGCGCGAGGCGGGCGTTCTGCTCCACCAGCAGGATCGTGACGCCCTGCCGGCCGATCTCGCGCACGATCTCGAAGATCTTCGCCACCAGCTGGGGCGCGAGGCCCATCGAGGGCTCGTCGAGCAGCAGCAGCTTCGGCCGCGCCATCAGCGCGCGACCGATCGCCAGCATCTGCTGCTCGCCTCCCGAAAGCGTGCCAGCGGTCTGCGCGCGGCGCTCCTTGAGCCTGGGAAAGGTCTCGTACTGGCGCTCCAGGTCGCGGGCGATGCCGCCATCGCCGCGCGTGAACGCGCCCATCGCGAGGTTCTCCTCCACGGTGAGCTGGGCGAAGATGCCGCGCCCCTCGGGCACCATCACCAGCCCCTTGCGCGGCAGCTCATGGACGGGGACTCCCTTCGTGTCGGCACCGGCGTAGCGCACGCTGCCGCCGCGCGCGGGCAGCAGCCCGCAGATGGCGCGCAGCGTGGTGCTCTTGCCCGCGCCGTTGGCGCCGAT
>JAYRND010000356.1:0-3590 GCA_041904885.1 Burkholderiales bacterium | reverse complement strand
CTGAAGAAGGCCGGCTCGAACTACCAGGCCTGCTGCCCGTTCCACAGCGAGAAGACGCCTTCGTTCACGGTCAGCCCGAGCAAGCAGTTCTACCATTGCTTCGGCTGCGGAGCGCATGGCAACGCCATCGGCTTTCTCATGTCCTACGGCGGCATGGGCTACGTGGACGCGGTGAAGGACCTGGCGTCGCACGCCGGCATGCAGGTGCCCGAAGCGCAGCCGCGCTCCGCGGAGCAGGCGCGGCGCGAGAGCGAGCGCAAGGACCAGGAGACGGGGCTTTTCGCCATCCTCGAGCGCGCAATGGAGTTCTACCGCGCCGAGCTGAAGAAGTCGCCGCGGGCCATCGAGTACCTGAAGGGGCGCGGCCTCACCGGCGAGATCGCGGCGCGCTTTCGCATCGGTTATGCGCCGGACGACTGGCAGGGCCTGAAGGCGGCATTTCCCGATTACGAGCAGAAGGGCCTGGTCGAGGCGGGCCTGGTGGTCGTCAACGAGGACAAGCGCTACGACCGGTTCCGCGACCGCATCGTGTTCCCGATCCTGAACGCGCGCGGCGCGGTCATCGGTTTTGGCGGGCGCGTGATGAAGGCCGAGGACACGCCGAAGTACCTCAACTCGCCGGAGACGCCGGTGTTCTCGAAGGGACGCGAGGTCTACGGGCTGATCCAGGCGCGCGAAGCATTGCGCGAGTCGGGCCGCGTGCTGGTCGTCGAGGGCTACATGGACGTGGTTGCCCTCGCGCAGTTCGGCGTCGGCTATGCCGTGGCGACTCTGGGCACGGCGACAACGCCAGAGCACGTCACGAAGCTGTTGCGCCTCACCGACGAGCTGGTGTTCTCCTTCGACGGCGACAGCGCGGGGCGCAAAGCGGCCTGGCGCGCGCTGGAAGTGAGCCTGCCGCTCGCGACCGACGCGAAGCCGATCCGGTTCCTGTTCCTGCCCGCCGAGCACGATCCCGACAGCTTCATCCGCGCGCACGGCAAGGAAGCCTTCGAGCAGCTCGTGCGCGAGGCGCCGACGCTCTCGGAGTTCCTGATCGCGGAGCTGCGCGCGCAGCACGACCTCTCGAAGCCCGAGGGCCGCGCCGGGTTCCTGGCGGCTTCGAAGCCGTACCTCGAGAAGCTCACCGCGCAGATGCTCCGACTGCAGCTGGTCAGGGAATTCGCCGAGCTGGGCCGCGTTTCGATCGAGGACGTCGAGAAGTCCGTGCAAACCGGGAGGAGCGCTCCGGCATTCAGGACTCCGGCGCCGGCCCGCGCGGCGGCGCCGATCGCGGCCAGCCACGAACGCAACCTGTTGCGCTGCGTGCTGGTCAGGCCGGGCCTTGCCGCGGAGCTGGACGACGAATTGCTCGACCCGGAATTGCCCGAAACCGGCGCGCTGCGCGCGATTGCCGAGCTGGACCTGGGCGATGACGCGAGCGGCGCGGTGGTGGTGGAGCACGTCCAGGGAACCGAGCACGAGCAGGTCGTGTTCCAGGCGCAGGCCTCGGAGCTCGCGCAGAACCTGGGCAGCGAGGCCGCCGGCGAGGAGTTCCGCCAGATCCAGCTCGCGCTGCGCATCAACCGCATGGACAAGGCGATCAAGTTGCTCAACCAGGACGCGGCCCGCAACCCGGCGCTGCGCCCGGAACTGCAGCGCCGCCTGCAAGAGTTGAACCAGCTGAAAGCCCAGCGCAGCTAGTGGCAGGCGGACTGCGGCTGGAACGGATTTTTCCGGCTACAGCAGGCGTTTCCTAGGGTAGAATCCGGCACTTTTTTTCGACGGCCTTGTCTGCACAAGGCCCTTTCGCGAGGCACGATGGCCAAACCGAAGCGCAAGTCCAAGCCCAACCGTTCCGCCAAGGCCGTGAAGAAGTCGAAGAAAATCAAGGTCTTGAAGAAGAAAGGCGCAGCCGCCCGGCGGCCCGCGCCGAAGAAAGCCAAGGCAATCCGCAAGCCGCTTCACAAAGCGCTCGCCAAGAAGCCGGCTGCGCCAGCGAAGCTTCCTGTCGGTCGTCCGGGCGCGAAGCCGGACCTGAAGGCGGGCAAGGTCGCCGGCAAGCCGGCGATCCGCAGCGCCAAGGCCGCGCTCGAGCTCCTCGAGGCGAACGTCGCCGCGGCGAAGGCGAAGGGCAAGGGCAAGATCGGCCGCAAGGGCAAGAAGGACCCCTGGCTGATCCCGCCGGAGATGCCGAAGGAGGACGCGGAGACCCGGCGCACGCGCCTGAAGAACCTGATCAAGCTCGGCAAGGACCGGGGCTTCCTCACCTACTCGGAGATCAACGACCACCTGCCCGACGACCTGGTCGACGCCGAGCAGATCGAGGCGATCATCTCCACGTTCGGCGACATGGGCATCCAGGTCTACGACCAGGCGCCGGACCAGGAGCAGCTGCTCATCAGCCCGGACCAGCCGGCGGCGACGCCGACCGACGACGACGTGGAGGAGCAGGCCGAGGCGGCGCTATCGACGGTCGACTCGGAGTTCGGCCGCACCACCGACCCGGTGCGCATGTACATGCGCGAGATGGGCTCGGTGGAGCTGCTCACGCGCGAGGGCGAGATCGAGATCGCCAAGCGCATCGAGGACGGATTACGCCACATGATCCAGGCGATCAGCGCCTGCCCGACCACTGTGCAGGAAGTGCTGCTGCTCGCGGAACGGGTGGAAAAGGACGAGGCGCGCATCGACGAGGTCGTCGACGGGCTCATCGACCCGAACGCGAAGGAGGAATTCCAGCCCAAGAAGGCGATGCCCGTCTCGGAGGAAGAGGAAGAGGAGGCCATCGAGGAAGACGAGGGGATCTCGGAGGAAGAGGAGAACGCCGCGCAGACCGCGAGCCTGCTCAAGCTCAAGGGCGAGGCGCTGGAGAAGTTCGCCCGCATCCGGCGGCTGTTCGAGAAGCTGAAGAAGGCGCTCGAGAACAAGGGCTCGCGCGACAAGGACTACCTGCGCGTGCGCGACCAGATCACCAACGAGCTGATGACGATCCGCTTCACCGCGCGCACGGTCGAGCGCCTGTGCGACAGCGTGCGCGGCCTCGTCGAGGAGATCCGCTCGCACGAGCGCAAGATCCAGGACATCCTCGTCAACAAGGCGAACATGCCGCGCCAGCACTTCATCAAGATCTACGCCGGGGCGGAGGGCTCCAAGCGCTGGCTGACGGCGGAGCTGAACGCGGGCAACGCCTGGAGCGAGGCGCTGGTGCGACTGGAGCCGGCGGTCCTCGAACTGCTCGGCAACATCCAGGCGGTGCAGCACAAGATCGGCATTTCCATCAAGGACCTGAAGGACATCAACAAGCAGATGTCCACGGGCGAGGCGAAGGCGCGCCGCGCCAAGCGCGAGATGACCGAGGCCAACCTGCGCCTGGTGATCTCGATCGCCAAGAAGTACACCAACCGCGGCCTGCAGTTCCTCGACCTGATCCAGGAAGGCAACATCGGCCTGATGAAGGCGGTGGACAAGTTCGAATACCGCCGCGGCTACAAGTTCTCGACCTACGCCACCTGGTGGATCCGGCAGGCGATCACGCGCTCGATCGCCGACCAGGCGCGCACCATCCGCATCCCGGTGCACATGATCGAGACCATCAACAAGATGAACCG
>JAYRND010000355.1:0-3189 GCA_041904885.1 Burkholderiales bacterium | reverse complement strand
CGATGCCGGTCGCGTTGGTGGGACTCGCGCTCGCGCTGGATGTCTGGGGCAAGAGCGGGGATCTCGCGGGACGGTGGGGAGAGATCGGTGCCGGCGTGCTCTGGGCGATCGCCGCCGCGGCCTCGTTTGCGGTGGCGATGCTGCTCACGGCGCACAGGCTGGGCGGCATGGACGGGCGGCTGCGCAGCTTCCTCACCATGAGCGTCGTGGCGGTGGCGGCGATCGCTGGCGGCGCCGCGGCGGGCGACTTCGCCTTTCCCGCGGACGGCACCGGCTGGATCGCGCTCGTGCTGCTTACCGTTTTCTACGGCACCGCGATCACGTCGCTGTTCGTGGTGCTGCCCAAGCTGGGCGCGGTCAACAACATGGCGATCCTCAACTTCGAGCCGATCGCGGTGCTCGGCATGGCCTGGCTGCTGCTCGGGCAGGCGGTCACCTCGCTGCAGACGGTCGGCGCGCTGGTAGTCGTGGGCGCGGTGATGTCGATGGGATCGGGCAGGAAGTGACGGCGCCGAATTCGACCCGCTTGTGCCTCGTGCGCCATGGCGAGACCGCCTGGAACGCGGAGCACCGCGTGCAGGGCCAGCTCGACGTGCCACTGAACGCGGTGGGCCTCGCGCAGGCGCTCGCGTCGGCGAAGATGCTGGTACGCGAGCGCTTCGACGCCATCTATTCCAGCGACCTGTCGCGCGCGCGCCAGACCGCGGAGCCGACGGCGGGGCCGCTCGGCATGCAGCCTCGGCTGGACGCGGCGCTGCGCGAGCGGCACTACGGCATCTTCGAGCGGCTCACCTATACCGAGGTCAAGAAGAAGTTTCCCGAGGACTATGCGCGCTTCGACGCGCGCGAGCCCGCGTACGACTTCCGCAGCGGCGAAAGCCTGACGGATTTTTCGGCGAGGAGCGTTGCCGTTCTCCAGCGGATCGCGGCAGCCCATCCGGGCCAGGACATCCTGGTGTTCACGCATGGCGGCGTGCTGGACGAGTTGTACCGGTTCATCACAGGCCTGCCGATGAGCGCGCCGCGCAACTTCCGCATCCCGAACTGCGGCATCAACCGCGTCGAGGCGCAGGCCGGGGGCTGGCGGATCCTGTCCTGGGCGGAAGAAGGGCACCTCGAAGGCGCCCTCGACGACGTCTAGCCGCCGGCTATCGCACCACCTTGAACAGGTTGTTGTAGCTGTCGGTCCAGGTCTCGAGCCCCTTGATGGGCTCGATGTCGGCGGCGCCGGCGAAGCGCTTGTCGGCGACGAGCTGCTCGTTCTCCGTGACCAGCGCGTAGGAGGTGCCGGAATACTTGCCGTCGTCGGGGCTGTCCTCGATCAGCAGGATCTTCATGCCTTCGGCCTCGGCGACGAGCTTGAGCTGCGGCGCGAGGTTCACGAAGCGGTTGGTGACGTTGTAGACGATCACGCCGCCGCGCGCGAGGTGGCGGCGGTAGACCTGCAGCGCTTCGCGCGTGAGCAGGTGGATGGGGATCGAGCCGCTGGAGAAGGCGTCCACCGAGATGAGGTCGAATTTCTGCGGCGGATCGCGCTCCATGGACAGGCGCCCGTCGCCGGTCACGACATCCACCTTCGCCCGCGCGTCGGCGAGGTACCAGAATTGCTCGCGCGCGATCTTGACCACGTCCGGGTCGAGCTCGTAGACGCGGAAGTAGTCGCCGGCCCTGCCCCAGGCCGTGAACGAGCCCACGCCGAGGCCGATGATGCCCACGCGCCGCGGCCGCCCCTCGTAGAATTCCAGCGCCCGCGCGATGCCCGAGCCGGGTCCGAAGTAGCTGATCGGCTCTTTGCGCAGCTCCGGATCGGTGTATTGCCAGCCGTGGTTGATCACGCCGTGCACCAGCGCGCGCGAGGAATTGGGCCCCTCGCCGCGGTCGTATTCCTTGACCCGCAGCGTGCCGTAGAAATTGCGCGTCATGACCAGCGCATCGGTGCGGATGTAGTTGAGGTACTCCCAGGCATGCCAGGCGGCGGCGCCCGCGACGGCGAGCGCGAGCACGGGCACCGCGTACAGCCAGCGGTTCCGCGCGGCGGCGGCCGTGCGCCAGGTGAGCAGGGCCGCCAGCGCCGCGCAGGCGATGAGCGCGAGCGGCAGCTCGAGGAAGACGTTGAAGACGCGCGGCGCGACCAGGCCGACGAACAGGCCGCCCGCCGCGCCGCCGATGGAGATCATCAGGTAGAAGCGCGTCAGGTAGCGGGGCGCCGGGCGCATCGCCGCCAGCTCGCCGTGACAGAACATGCAGGCGACGAACAGGCCCGCGCAGTACAGCGCGATGGTGTAGTGGATCCGCATCACGCCCAGCGTCTGCGACAGGTAGTAGGCCATCGCGCTCACCAGCGCGAAGAGCAGCGGCAGGGCCCAGACGCGCGAATACCAGCCGCTCTTGCCGCGGCCGCCGCCCACGTCGAACACCAGGATGAAGGACAGCAGGTACAGCACGAGGGGCAGGATCCAGACGAAGGGAACCGAGGCGACGTTCTGCGTGATGTGGCTGGTGACCGCAAGCAGCAGCAGCGAGCCGAGCCCCGAGAGTCCCAGCCACAGGGCGTAGTCGCCGGCCCCGGGAGGCGGCTCTCGCGTCGCCTCGTTGATGACGGTCTCCGGCCCGACGACCGCGGCGGTCTTGCGCGCCGCCTGCCACGCCGAAGCTGCGCACAGCGCGGCGAAGGCGACGTACACCGCGCTCCACGCGTAGGACTGCGCCTGCAGCGAGGCGAGCGGCTCGATCAGCGGCGGGTAGGCGATCAGCGCGACCAGCGAGGCGAGGTTGGAGAGCGCGAACAGGCGGTAGACGGTGGCGCTCGGATAGCTGCGCGCGAACCAGGCCTGCACCAGCGGGCCGGTGGTGGACAGGAGGAAGTAGGGCAGGCCGATGGTCATCACCAGCAGCAGCAGGATGCGCGCAGTGGGGTCGGTGTCCGGCGCCGGCTTCCAGCCCTCGGCGGCGAGGATCGGCAGGAACGCGAGGCTGGCGGCAAGCAGCAGGCTGTGCAGGATGGCCTGCGCGCGCGGCGAAAGCTTTCGCGCGACGGCGTCGGCGTAGGCATAGCCGCCGAGCAGCACCAGCTGGAAGAACACCATGCAGACCGTCCAGACCGCGGCGTTGCCGCCGAACCAGGGCAGGATCTGCTTGGCGATGATCGGCTGCACCAGGAACAGCAGGAAGGCGCTGGTGAAGACGGTG
>JAYRND010000354.1:0-5979 GCA_041904885.1 Burkholderiales bacterium | reverse complement strand
CCGTACTCGGGAGTGCGCCCGGTCAGCGCCGCCGCGAGCGCCGCGGGGCCGGACTCGAAGTTCGAGCGCGCGCCGAACACCGAGTTCGCGTAGATGACGGTGCCGGTATCGCCCCAGGCGACGTGCTCGCCCAGGTGCGGCTGGTAGACGGTCTGGTAGTTGATGCAGGTGTCGGCGGTGACGACGTCCATGCGCCGCAGCGCGGCGATGATCTCCTGTTCCTTCTTCGCTTCGCCCGCGTCCTGGCCGAGGCGCTCGCAGTGCGCGAAATCGATGCAGCGGGCGTTGGTGGTGGTGGGTACCGCGCAGCGCGCCGACTGCCGTGCCAGGTCCCTGAGGTATTCCAGGCCGGCATCGCCCATGACTTCGATGTCGCCCATCATGTGGACGTTGCTCACGGGCACGAACCGCTGCGCGCCCCAGAAGCGGCCGACCTCGATCTGGTATTCGAGCGCGCGCCGGGCAGCCTCGCCGCGCGCTCCGCCGAGGATGGATTGCTCCTCGGACGTCAGCTCCACAGGGTCATTCTCCCTTGCCGGGATTCGGGTCGAAGAATTTCTCGAACTTGTCCTTGACCTCGTTCCAGTCCGAGGCGTCCGGTGGCGGCGTGCCCTTGCGCGTGATGTTCGGCCACTTCTTCGAGTACTCCGTGTTCAGGCCGAGCCACTTCTCGGCCTGCGCATCCGAATCGGGCACGATCGCCTTGGGCGGGCATTCCGGCTCGCACACGCCGCAGTCGATGCACTCGTCGGGATGGATGACGAGCATGTTGGCGCCCTCGTAGAAGCAGTCCACGGGGCAGACTTCGATGCAGTCCATGTGCTTGCACTTGATGCAGGCTTCGGTGACGACGTAGGTCATACCTTTGCGCTTTCGCTGGTGCGGAGGTGAGAAAGCGGATTATCGCATCCCCGTCAGCGCCGCGCGATAAACGCGAGTCCGGCCGCCACCAGCAGCATGCCGCCGATCAGGCCCGGGGTCGGCGATTCGCCCAGCACCGCCATGCCGAGCAGGACGCCGGCCACCGGCGCGACGAAGTTGAAACTGATCATGACACTGGGGGTATAGCGCCGGATCAGCCAGAAATTCACCGTGAAGGCGAGCCCGGCGACGACGATTCCCTGGTACAGGATGCCGAGGACGGGCGCCGGGCCTACCGCCTCCCAGCGGATGGCCTCGAACGCGAAGGCGCCCGCGAAAAACAATGGCAGCGACACGGCCATCATCCAGAACGTGAGCCGGACTTCGTTCTGCCGCTGCAGCATCCTGCCGGAAACCGCGAGCCGCAATCCGAGGAGACCCGCGGCGGCAAGCACGATCCAGTCTCCCCAGCCGCCCGCCGCCGGGGCGGGAACGCCTCGCGCCAGGACCAGCGCCGTCCCGCAGAAGGCGACCAGGGCGCCCGCCACGCGCATCGGCCCGACCCGGTCCCCGGGAACCAGGAGGTGCGCGAACAGCAGCCCGAACAGCGGGTTGGTGGAGATCAGCACCGCGCCGTTGGACGCCGAAGTCAGCCCGAAGCCGATGTTCATGAGCGCGATCTGCACCGTGAACAGCACCCCTACCCCGACCAGGCCCGGCCATTCGCCGCGTGCGGGCCAGAGGGCAATGCCGGAATAGCGCGCCCAAAGCGCCACGCAGGCGCAGCCGAGCACGAAACGCAGGAAACCGCTCCACAGGGGCGGAAACGCCTCCAGGCCGAGCTTCACCGCCACGGGATTGCCGCCCCAGAGCGTATGGATGAGGAGCGCGATCGCGACGGCGCGCGCGGGAATCGACCAGGCCAGGCGAATCCTTGCTGTTGGAAGCGGAATGCCTATGATCCGCCAGTTCCGGCACGATCGCCTACTTGATTTCACCTCCCGGCGGCTGCATGGCGAGCACTTTGCGGATTCTCGCTCGCAATTCCTCCGGGTCTCGAAAAATGTCACTCGCCTTCCGCCACTCCTCGTTGGACTCGAAATATTCGAGCTCCAACACGAAGTCACCTGTCCGGGGGAGGCTGCGCCGCAACTTTGCCTAGCGAGCTCCCCGGATCGTGGGATTTCCGTCCGGCCTGCGCGTGGGCAACATTCCGGGGATGCGGCGCACTCGGGTAAATCGCCCCTCGCGCCGGCAACCCACAAAGGAGAACAGCATGAGACCCAGCAAGAGCAACTTCGCATCAGCCGCGGCGCTCGCCTTGGCGCTCGCCTGCCCTGCAATCCAGGCATTCGGCCAGGACTCGCACTTCTTCGTCGGCGCGGCGGTCGGATCGTCCAACAAGAGGGACGGTTGCGACGGACTGCCGGGCGGGGTCTCCTGCGACCACAAGGACGCCGGCTGGAAGCTCTTCGGCGGATACCAGTTCAACAAGTACCTGGGCGCCGAACTGGGGTACACGGATCTCGGCAAAGTGAAGGCGAGCGGCGGCGGCCTGAGCGCAAAGGCCAAGATCGACGGATTCGAGCTCACCGGCGTTGGCACCCTCCCCCTCGCCGACAAGTTCTCAGCATACGCCAAGCTGGGATTCATCCGGTCGGACGTGGACACTTCAGCCAAGTTCGCCGGTGTGAAGGTCTCGGAGAAGGACCACTCGACCGACCTTACGTTCGGACTGGGGCTGCGCTACGACTTCACCAGCTCGGTCGGCGCCCGTTTGGAATGGCAGCACTACGACAACGTGGGCAGCAGCTCTACCGGAAAGAGCGACGTCAACCTGCTCAGCGTCGGCGTACTGTTCAAGTTCTGACCGGATTGGCCGCGATCGGCGCCGGCGGCCCGCGAGGGCCCTGACGCGCGGCTGCTCCCCCGTACAGGTGACGCTTCGCCAGCGGGATTCGGTTACGATTTGCCGGCCATCACCATGAAGAACGCCGTGCACCCGCTCGTCCGCGTCATGATTGTCGAAGATGACGCGGACGCGCTGGCGCGGTTCTCGGCGGCGCTGAGCGCAGACCCTCGCACCTCCGTCGCGCAGACGGCGCGCTCGGGCCGCGAAGCGATCGCGCGGCTGCCGGCGACGCGGCCGGATGTGCTGCTGGTGGACCTGGGGCTGCCGGACATCCCTGGCACGGACGTCATCCGCCACGCGTCGCGGACGCAGCCCGAATGCGACGTCATGGTGGTCACGGTCTTCGGCGACGAGCGCAACGTGTTCGCCAGCATCGAGGCCGGCGCGACGGGCTACATCCTGAAGGACTGCCCGGACGCCGAACTGGTGCGCCACGTGCTCAGCCTGCGGGAGGGCGGCGCGCCGATTTCGCCGGGCATCGCGCGGCTGGTGCTCGCGCGAATGCGATCGCAGCCGGCCGTGAGCAAGCCTGACGAACCAAGCGCCGGCGTGCTGAGCGGCCGAGAAGCGGACGTGCTCAGCCTGATGTCGCGCGGCTACTCGTACGCCGAAATCGCCGGGCGCCTCGGCGTGTCGACGAACACCGTCGCCAGCCACATCAAGAACAGCTACCGCAAGCTCGCCGTTTCCTCCGGGCCGGCCGCCGTCACGCGCGCCGCCGAGCTCGGGCTGCTGCGCCCCTCCGGCGAGCCGGATTCTGGCCGCTGAACGGGCATGTCCTCGCGCAATGCGCGGGGCAGCAGCAGCCGAACGCAGGTCCCGCCGCCCTCCCGGCGCTCGAGATACAAAGCCGCCCCCATCCGCTCGGCACGCGCGCGCATGTTGCGAATGCCCTGCCCTGGTTGGCACGCGCCCGCTTCAAATCCGCGCCCGTCATCCTCGACGCGAATCGCGATCTGGTCGGGTTCGTGCGCGCTCGCGGCCAAGCGCAGGTTACGGGCTCCGGAATGCCGGAGCGCATTGCCGATCGCTTCGAGCAGGATGCGCTGGATGCCGAAGACCACGGTGGGCGTGAGGTTTCGCATCGGCGGCAGCTCGGCGACGTCCCAGTGCAGCCGCACGCCGGTGGACTCGATCATGGCCTCCAGCCGGTAGCGCAGGCTCCCCAGCACCGAGGCCAGGTCGCCTTCCCGCGGCTGCAGGGCGTCCACGGCGATGCGCATCTCCTGCAGCGCCTCCTGGACGCGCTGCTCGATGGTTTCCGGACGCGAGGCCCCGGATTGCACGTGGCGCAGCAGCCCGATCAGGCTGGCGCCGACCCCGTCGTGCATGTCGGCCATGATCCGCTGGCGTTCGCCGGCGAGCGCTTCTTCGCGCCGGACCTCCTCCAGGCGCGCGTTGCGCGCCTCCAGCTCGCGCGTCTTCTCCGCCACCCTGCGCTCAAGCTCGGCACGGGACCGCTCCATGCGCCAGACCGCGGCGACGTGCCGCTCAAAGATGGCGGCGCCGATCGCCACCAGCATGACCGGAACGTGGAAATGCCGCAACACGTGCGCCTCTACGTCGATCCAGCCGAAATAGCGCGCCAATTCGTGGCACAGCAGCAGCGCCATGGCGACGACCGCAGCGATCTCGACCCGGTGTGACCAGCGGAGCGGCTTCGGGGCATATCGCAGGATCACTGCGGCGCCTAGCAGGAGCAGCCCGGCGTTGACGATCTGCAGGCTGAAATAGATTGCGGGCATGCCCTCGTGCAGGCCCAGCGCCGGAAACAAGACGACGAACGCGAACCAGATCCATACCGCCAGCTCGAAGCGGGGCCAGCGCTGGCCGGCAACGCGTAGGCACATGATCAGCGTGGGCGGGACAAGGCCGTAGCGGACGATATTGAAATTCATCCAGATCAACATCGGATCGACCATGTCGCGGCCGGCGTAGCGAATCACGTTGGCGGCGCCCCACAGCAGGCAGGCCACCGCGAACCAGAACATGACCCTGTCTTCGCGGCGCGCGCTCCAGAGCAGGAGCGCGATCAGCCCCGCACACAGCATGGCCGCCATCAGGTATCGATAGCTGTTGACGGCGATCTCCACCGGGAGAAACTCGATCTCGCGAATGGTCGCCGCGTTCCCGTAGTGGACCCGCCCCAGCCCCTGCATCTGCGTGGGCGTGGCCGTCCCCAGCAGGCGGAAGGCGATCTCGTTTTCTCCGGCCCGCAGCATCGCCGGAGGAGCCGTGACCCTGACCGGCAGACCGAGGGAACCGGTACGCCGGGCGCTCCAATCGCTCACATCGCCCAGCCGGCTGCCATTCACGTAGAACTCCATGCCGTGCGCGCGCAGGTGCAGCAGCATGATCCCTTGCGGTACGCGCGGTGCCTCGTCCAGCGAGAAGCGGATTCGGTACCAGGCCCGCCCTTTGCCGCCAGGCGCCGTCCTGCGCAGTTCGTCCGGCAGCGCAACCGGGACCCAGCCCGCCGAATCGGCAGGCGGCGTGCGCGAATCGCTCAGTACGCGCTCGGCCGATTCGAAGACGCGGATTCCGGGGTGCACCCCTGCTGCAAGCGCAGAGGAGGAAATCGCCGCCACCCACGTCACAACAAGTACCAGGAGTCTCGCATGCATGCTCTTCGCACCTCACCGAATTCGGGGATTCTGCAGCCAGGCGCTCGTTGTGGGCGACCCCATGATCTGGGGATTTTCGGCAGGCCTTGGCCCCACTAGAGTAACCGGAGGACCGGGCCTTCCCCGGTTGGGAGCCGGATATGCGATACCTGATAGCCGTAGTCTGCGTCCTGGCGCTCGCCTGCGGCGGCTGCGCCTCGATCACCACCGGCGAGCTGCAGTCAGTCGCGATCCAGACGCAGCGGGCGGACGGCGCTGCCGTGGACAAGGCCGAGTGCAAGCTCACCAACGACAAGGGCTTCTGGTCCGCGATCACACCTGCTGTCGTAACCGTCGCGCGCTCCGGCTCGGCGCTGAACATTGCCTGCTCGAAGGAAGGAGAACCCTCCGGAACCGCCATGGCGATCTCGCGCGTTCATGGCGGGATGGTGGGCAACCTGATTCTTGGAGGTCTGATCGGCGTGATGATCGACCACGCCAGCGGCTCGGGCTACGAGTATCCGGACCGTATCGAGGTCGTCATGGGACAGAGCCGCCTTCAGGACCGCAAAGACCAGAACGCGGCCGCGCAGGCTGCCGTGT
>JAYRND010000353.1:0-2198 GCA_041904885.1 Burkholderiales bacterium | reverse complement strand
TTCCTGGGGGAGCGCCAGAGCGGCATGCCGCTGCTGCGCTACGCGGACCTGGACAAGGACGAGCCGCTGGCGCGCTTGGCGCGCGACGCCGCCGAGGCGCTGCTCGCCGAGGACGTGCAGGCCGCGCGCCGGCATATCGCGCGCTGGCTGGGTTCGCGCGCGGACCTTGCGCGCGCCTGATATTCTTTCAGGCCGCGCCCATGGACCTCGCCGCCGCCGCCAAGCGCATCGACGCCTACGAGCGGCTGATCCGCCTCGACAAGCCGATCGGCGTGCTGCTGCTGCTGTGGCCGACGCTGTGGGCCGTCTGGATCGCGGCGGAGGGCAGGCCGCTGCCCGGGATGGTCCTGATCTTCGTGGCGGGTACTTTCCTCATGCGCTCGGCCGGCTGCGCGATGAACGACTGGGCGGACCGGGATTTCGACGGCAAGGTGGCGCGCACTCGCGACCGGCCGCTGGCGGCGGGCGAGATCGCGCCAGCCGAAGCGCTCGCGGTGGGCGCCGCGCTCGCCCTGTGCGCGTTCGGCCTCGCGCTGCTCCTCAACCGCTTCGCGATCCTGCTCTCGTTCGTCGCGCTGGCGATCGCCTGCCTGTACCCGTTCGCCAAGCGCGTTTTCCCGCTGCCGCAGATCGTCCTGGGCATCGCCTTCGCCTTCGGCGTGCCGATGGCCTACGCCGCCACCGCGGAGGCGCTGCCCTGGCAGTGCTGGGCGCTGTTCGCCGCGGGAGTGCTCTACGGCTTTGCCTACGACACGGAGTACGCAATGGTCGACCGCGACGACGACCTGAAGATCGGCATCCACACCTCGGCGATCACGCTCGGGCGCTACGACGTGGCGGCAGTGATGGCCTGCTACGTGCTGATGACCGGGCTGCTGACCTGGCTGGGCGTGGACCTGGAGATGCGCTGGCCCTACTACGCGGGAATCGCGCTCGCCGCGGCGATGATGGTGTACCACTACACGCTGATCCGCGGCCGCACGCGCGAGGGCTGCTTCCGCGCGTTCCGCCACAACAACTGGGTCGGCCTCGCCATCTTCGCCGGCATCGTGGCGTCCTACTCCCTGTGAGCCCGGGCGAGCTGCTCACGGAATTCGAATTCGCCTCGGGCGCGCAGCGCGGGGCGCGGCTTGCGCTCTACACCGACAGGCTGGTGCTGCACGGCGCGGACGCGATGGAATCCGTGGCGCTCGCGCACCTCGCCTCGGTGCGCGTCGCGTTCGAGCGCGACGAGCGCAAGCTGAACTGGGCGATCGGCCTGTCGGTGGCGGCATTGATCCTCGCCTCGCTGTCGGGCCCGCTGCAAGCCTGGATGCAGGCGCTCTCGGGCGAGCTGAAGAAGGGCGGCGCCGAGTCGCTGGAGGCGGTGCTGCTCGCCTCGTTCGGGGCGATCCAGCTTCTCGCGCGCCTGTTCGTGCCGGTCGCGCTGGCGCTTTTCGCGGGCGCCGTCGCGCTGCTGTTCTTCTTCTGGCTGGGACAGACCACGCTCACGCTCGCGTTCGCGGCGGCCGAGCGGATGTTCCCGGTGCGCGGCCGCAATCGCCTGCTGTTCCAGTTCGCCGACGCGGTCGCCGAGCAGCTGGCGGCGCCGCGCGGCAGGAGCGGGCCCTAGGCATGCGCTACACGGACTTGCGCGATTTCATTGCGCAGCTGGAGAAGCTGGGCGAGCTGAAGCACGTCGCGGCGCAGGTATCTCCGCGGCTGGAGATGACCGAGATTTGCGACCGGGTGCTGCGCCAGGGCGGGCCTGCGCTGCTTTTCGACAATCCGGCCGGCCATTCGATGCCGGTCCTTGGCAACCTGTTCGGCACGGTGCGCCGCATCTGCCTCGCGATGGGCGTAGAGGACACCGCTTCGCTCCGGGAGATGGGCAGGCTCCTGGCCGCGTTGCGCGAGCCGGAGGCGCCGAAGGGATTGCGCGATTTCTGGGAGCGCCTGCCCGAGCTGAAGGGCCTCGCCTCCAAGGTGTTCGACATGATTCCGAAGGAGCTCTCCTCGGCTCCGTGCCAGGAAACGGTGCGGGAGGGAAAGGACGTGGACCTCGCGCAGCTGCCGGTGCAGACCTGCTGGCCGGGAGACGCGGGCCCGCTGATCACCTGGGGACTGACGGTGACGCGAGGTCCGCACAAGGCGCGGCAGAACCTCGGCATCTACCGCCAGCAGGTGATCGCCCCGAACCGCGTGATCATGCGCTGGCT
>JAYRND010000352.1:0-9875 GCA_041904885.1 Burkholderiales bacterium | reverse complement strand
GAACTGATGCGTCCAAGAGGCGAGGGCGGGGTATTGCATCACAAGGGCCAGGTCGAGGTCGTTTCTTCCCTGACCAAGGAAGGCGAGGCGATCCCCTATGACATCCGCTTCGGGGTCTGGGTGGTGTTCGAAGGTGAGTCCGAGTACATCCGCCGCTGCTTCTCCGAGTACGGCGTGAAAACCGATTCCTCCGGGCGCTACGCCTGCATGTACAAGCGCTGGCACCTGATTGGCCTCGAAGTCGGCATCTCGGTGGCCTCGGTGGGCCTGCGTGGCGAGCCTACGGGTTGCGCGACCGGTTGGCGCGCCGACGCTGTCGCTGTTGCAAAGAAGGATCTGAAGGAAAAGGAAGTCCTCGACGGGGAGGGCGGCCATACGGTCGTAGGCCGCCTCATGCCGGCAGCGGACTCGCTGGCGCAGGGTTGCCTGCCGCTCGGCCTCGCGCACGGCTGGAAGCTGCTGCGTCCGGTCGCTGCTGGCCAGCCGCTGCGCTGGAGCGACGTAGGGATCGATCTGAGCATCGCCGCCGTGCAGTTGCGGCGGGAAATGGAGCAACGGTTCGGCCCGCGGCTGCGCTCGGCCGCCTGAGTCCATGCTCCACGTGCGGGGAGGCGCGTGGTCCAGTTCTGGTTCCTGAGTCGCCGGCGCTACGTCCCGATCGTCGATCGGCCGTCGCTCGGCCGCGCGCTGGTGAAGGCGGCCGTGCTCATCCTGGGGCTCGCCGGCCTGCACGTGCTGGCGATGATGGCCTACGAGGAGATGTCCGCCTTCGACGGACTGTGGTTGACACTCACCACGCTGATGACGGTCGGCTACGGGGACCTCGCCGCGAAAACGGTGGCGGGGCGCTGGTCGACGATCCTGCTGCTGTATGTAGGCGGCATTTATACGCTGGCCAACCTCGCCAGCCAGCTGTTCATCTGGCGCACCGACGCCAGGGAGCGGAAATGGCGGGGACTCTGGAGATGGCGCATGAAAGACCACCTGCTGATCCTCAATTCGCCCTCGGACCACCCGCTCGTGTACTTCGAGCGCCTGCTCGGCCAGCTGCGCGCCACCGAGCGCTTCGCCGACTGCCCCATCCTCATCATCACGCGCGCGTTCGAGCAGGGCTTGCCGGAGTCGCTCGCGCGCCTGGGCGCTGCGCACATCACCGCCTGGGGCCTGGACTTTGAGGCACTGCGTTCCGCGGCGCCGGAAAGGGCGCGCGCCATTGCGATCCTGGCCAAATCGGAGGGCGAACCGACGTCCGACTCCGTGACGCTGGATGCCGTTACGCGGATCCGGGCGCTGGGCTGCGCCGCGCACATCGTCGCCGAATGCATCGACGGACGCAACCGGGAGCGCATGATCAAGGCGGGCGCCAGCACCATCGTGCGGCCGACGCGGGTGTTCCCGGAGATCATGACGCGCGCGCTCGCGCATCCGGGCGCGGAAAAGGTGCTGGAGGAGATCATCGACGCCGGCGGCACGGAGTGCGAGCGGATCGATGTGACCTGGGACGGCGCGTGGAAGGACCTGGTCGCGCGCCTGATTGCCGCGGAAGCCGGCACGGCGATCGGCTACGAAGCGAACGACGGCGCGGTGCGGGTCAATCCGAGCCCTTCCGAGCGTGTCAGCGCACGCGCCGTATTCGCGCTCGTGAGCGGCTCGGCACCCGAGGCGACGCGCGAGAAGGCCCGCGCCGCCTTGTCCGGCGCAAACCCCTGAGGTAGCGGTAGATCTCGGTGTGGTCCGCCCCGGCAGGCAGCCGGTCGAGGGCGGCCCGCCAGACTTTCAGCGTCTGCTCCAGGTAGGGCGTCTCCAGGTTCAGCGAGCGGGATAGACCTGCCGCGATGCCCACGTCCTTGGTCATCAGCGCGAGCGTGAACTCCGAGGCGAAGGCCTTCGTGAAGACCTGCTGCGGGATCTTTCGCTCGGTGGTGCTGTTCCTGCCGGTCGAGGCGTTGATCACGTCGATCAGCGTCCGCGGGTCGAGGCCGAATTTCTCGCCGATGAGGAGGGCCTCCATCCCCGCGACGGTGCCCGCGGCGCCCAGGTAGTTGTTCAGCGCCTTGGTGGCGTGCCCGGAGCCGAGCGCGCCGGTGTGGAAGATCTCGCTGCCCATCGTCGCCAGCAGCGGGCGCGCTTTGCGGAGTACCGCGGCGTCCCCGCCCACCATCAGCGCCAGGGTGCCGTCCTTCGCCTTCGCTTTCGCTCCGGAAACCGGGGCGTCGAGCATCCGGATCCCCTTTTTCGCGAGCATCGCGCCCAGCTTGCGCGTGGTTTCCGGATCCGAAGAACTCATGTCGATCACAATTGTCCCCGCTGAGATGCCGGTCAGCGCTTCGGCGATTGCCCGGCGCACTGCCCGGCCATCCGGAACCATGGTGATCACGAAGTCGGCGCCTTTCGCCGCCTCCGCCGCCGAACGGCAGCTGCCTTTACCGTTGGGATCGTAGGAGCGTACGCGGAAGCCGCGCCGCGCTGCGTTAGCAGACATGAGGCTGCCCATCAGGCCAATGCCGAGAAATGCGACCGTTTTCACACGGGAATAGTACGTGAAACCGCCGATATGTTGCAGTGCGATTGATCTGTGTCAAAGGATGGAAATACAGGCGGATCAAGATGTTGCACATGACGACCCCCGTAGCGGCTTCGCTTCCCGCCGACCGGCTGGAAAACCGTCCTTTCGACGACATCCGCGTAGGCGACTCGGCGCACCTCAGCCGGACGCTGACCCGCACCGACGTGAAGACATTCGCCGTGCTATCGGGCGACCTGAACCCCACGCACGTCGATGACGCCTACGTGCGCCAGCACGCCGGCAACCGCCTGGTCGCGCACAGCATGTGGAGCGGCGCGCTGATCTCCAGCGTGCTCGGCAACGAGCTGCCGGGGCCCGGAACCCAGTACGTGAGCCAGGACCTCAGCTTCGTCAAGCCGCTGCAGGAAGGTGACACGATCACCGCGACGGTCACCGTGCGCGAAAAGCGCCCGGCTGCCGGCACAGTCGTGCTCGACTGCAAATGCCAGAACCAGGCGGGCGAGTTGATGGCGCAAGGCACCGCCGTGGTGCTCGCTCCGCGCGAAAAAATCGTGCTGGCGCGCCCCAACGTGGCCACGATCTCGGTGCAGACGCACGACAAGTTCGCCGCCTTCGTGGAGCGCGTCCGGCCCTTGCGCCCGGTGCCGACCGCGGTGGCCTATCCCTGTAGCGAAGCCGCCATCGAGGCCGCAGTCGAGGCGGCGCGCGAAGGCATCATCGCGCCGATCCTCGTGGGGCCGCTCGACAGGATCCGTGCCGTGGCCGAGCGCGCGCGCGCAGACCTGGCTGGACTGAGGCTGGTAGAGGCTGCCACCAGCCACGAAGCCGCGGAGAAGGCCGTGGCCCTGGTGCGCGCCGGCGAGGCGTCGATCCTGATGAAAGGCAGCCTGCACACCGACGAGCTGCTCGGCGCCGTGGTGCGTCGCGAGGCGGGACTGCGGACCGCGCGGCGCCTGTCGCACGCGTTCTTCATGGACGTGCCGACCTACCACAAGCCGCTGATGGTGACCGACGCGGCGATCAACATCGCGCCCACGCTTGCCGAAAAGGCCGACATCTGCCGCAATGCGGTCGGCCTCGCGCACGTGCTCGGCGTGGCCAAGCCCAAAGTGGCGCTCCTTTCCGCGGTCGAGGAGATCAACGAGAAGATATCCTCGACGATCGATGCGGCGTCGCTGTGCAAGATGGCCGAGCGCGGCCAGATCGCGGGCGCCCTGCTCGACGGGCCGCTGGCGATGGACAACGCCATCAGCCGCGAGGCGGCCCGCACCAAGGGAATCGTGTCGGAAGTGGCCGGCGACGCGGACATCGTGCTGGTGCCCGACCTCGTTTCCGGCAACATCCTCGCCAAGCAGCTGACCTTCATGGCGAACGCCGACGCCGCCGGCATCGTCCTCGGCGCGAAAGTCCCGGTGGTGCTCACCAGCCGCGCCGACAGCGTGCGCGCAAGGTTGACCTCCTGCGCGCTCGCAGTGCTGCTTTCGAGCGCGCCGCCCCGGAGCGAATGATGGCCGACGGCATCCTGACCCTCAACGCCGGGTCTTCCTCGATCAAGTTCGCGCTCTTCGAGCGGCGCGATCCGGTGCCGCGCGCGCCGGAGATGGTCGGGCAGATCGACGGCATCGGCGCACGGGCCCGCCTCAAGGCGAAAGACCGCGGCGGCAAGCGCCTGGACGAGGTGGAGCTCTCCCTCGACCGGGACCAGGCGCATCACGCGGCGCTCGGCTTCCTGGTGGATTGGCTGCACGGGCACGCGTCCGGACCGCGCATCGCCGCGGTCGGCCACCGGGTGGTGCACGGCGCCACGCGGTACTCGCGGCCCGTGGTCGTGGACGACGAGGTGCTTGCGGCGCTGCGGTCGTTCATTCCGCTCGCGCCGCTGCACCAGCCGCACAACATCGCCGGCATCGAGGCCCTGCGCGCGGCGCTGGGCACGGTGCCGCAGGTCGCCTGCTTCGACACGGCCTTCCATCGCACGCAGCCCACGCTCGCGCAGATGTTCGCGCTGCCGCGCCGGATCACGGCCGAAGGCGTACGCCGGTACGGATTCCACGGCCTGTCCTACGAGTACATCGCCGAGGTCCTGCCGGCGCACCTGGGCGAGAAGGCCGAAGGCAAGGTGATCGTCGCCCACCTGGGCAACGGCGCGTCGCTGTGCGCGATGGAGGGCCGCAGAAGCCAGGCCACCTCGATGGGCTTCACCGCCGTCGATGGCCTGATGATGGGCACGCGCACCGGCAATCTCGACCCGGGCGTGCTGCTCTACCTGATGGACCGCCACCACATGGACGCGCGCGCCCTCGAGCGGATGCTGTACAAGGAATCGGGCCTGCTCGGAGTGTCGGGCATCTCGCAGGACATGCGCGAGCTCCTTGCCAGCCGCGAGCGGGAGGCGCGCGAGGCAGTGGACCTGTTCTGCTACCGGCTGGTTCGCGAGATTGGCGCGCTCGCCGCCGTACTGGGCGGCCTGGACGCGGTCGTTTTCACCGGCGGCATCGGCGAGCATGCGGCGCCGGTGCGCGAGAGGGCCTGCCGGGCGCTGCGCTGGCTCGGCCTCGAGCTGAACGCCGAGGCCAACGCCGTGGGCGCGGCCGTCATTTCGCGCCCCGAGAGCCGGGTCACGGCCCTGGTGTTGCCGACCAACGAAGAATGGATCCTCGCCCGCCATACGGCGGCGCTCCTGGAGGGAGCCGAACTGCCGCCGGCGGCCGCGACGGCGCCGGCCCGAATGCAGGCTGTTGCAGGAGAAAGACGATGAACGCACCGACCGAAGCCCCGGTTGCCAACCTCCTTCCCACCCCGGCGCCGGCCGGCAAGTCCGGCGACATCGGCGACATCAGCATCGGGCTGCGCGACTCGGTTGCGCACGCCGAATACGGGCGCGGCTACCTGAAGACGCTTACCGACATCGCCTCGCTGCAGGCCAAGTCGACGCAGACAACGCTCGGGCGGCTGGGCAAGCGCCAGAACGAGGCGGCGCAGGCCATGGGCGGCGCGCTTGCGAAGGCGAAGCCGGGCGACTACTTCTCTTACCTGGCGGATGCCTGGGAGCGCGGCGTGCTGTTCGCCGACATCCTGCGCCAGCGCGGCAACAACTTCGTGCGCCACGAGGAGCAGGGCTGCCCTCCGGTGCTCGTCTACGACTACGAGGTCGTCGTCGACGGCACGAGCCTGGAGCGCCCGGTCAATTACTCGCTGGTATGGATCCGGCCGCCGGAGGGCGTGGTGCCGCGTCCCAACGCCCGGCCTTACGTCATCATCGACCCGCGCGCCGGCCACGGCTCGGGCATCGGCGGCTTCAAGAGCGAGAGCGAGGTCGGCGTCGCGCTGCGCGGCGGCCACCCCGTCTACTTCTGCATCTTCACCACTCACCCGACACGCACGCAGACGCTCGCCGACGTGACGCGGGCGGAAGCCCATTTCGTGCGCGAGGTGCAGCGCCGCCACCCGGACGCGCCCAAGCCGGTGGTCATCGGCAACTGCCAGGGGGGATGGGCGGCGATGCTGCTCGCGGCGACCAACCCCGACCTCACCGGGCCGGTGGTGGTCAACGGCACTCCGCTGTCCTACTGGGCGGGGACGGTAGGCAAGAACCCGATGCGCTACATGGGCGGCCTGTGCGGCGGCATCGTTCCGGCGCTGCTGCTCTCGGACCTCGGAAACGGTCAGTTCGACGGCGCCAACCTGGTGCTGAATTTCGAGAACCTGAACCCGGGCAACTCCTGGTGGAAGAAGTACTACGAGGTCTACGCCGGCACGGAGCAGGGCGCCGAGCGCTACCTGGAGTTCGAGCGGTGGTGGTCGGGGTTCTATTTCATGAACGAGCCCGAGATGCGCTGGCTGGTGGAGAACCTGTTCGTCGGCAACCGGCTCGGCCGGGGCGGCGCGCAGCTCGACAGCCGCATGCACGTCGACCTGCGCAACGTGCGCGCGCCGGTGATCGTGTTCGCTTCGCACGGCGACAACATCACCCCGCCCGCGCAGGCACTGAACTGGATCACCGACGCCTATTCGGACGTCAAGGAGATCAAGGCGCGCGGCCAGCGCATCGTCTACACGGTGCATGACAGCATCGGGCACCTGGGTATCTTCGTCTCCTCCGAGGTGGCGAAGAAGGAGCACAAGGAGATCGTCTCGACCCTGAAGGCGATCGAGGCGCTGTCGCCGGGGCTCTACGAGATGAAGATCCTCGAGGAACAGGGCGAAGGGCTCGAGAAGCGCTTCGTGGTCGACTTCGAGGAGCGTTCCATCGGCGACGTGCTCGCCCTGGACGACGGCCGCGACGACGAAAGGGCGTTCGCGGCAGTGGCCCGTCTCTCGCAGCTGGGCGCCGATCTCTACCGGATGACGCTGAGCCCCTGGGTGCGCGCGATGACCAATTCCGACAGCTCGCGCTGGCGCATCAACACCCAGCCGCTGCGCATGCGCCGCTACCTGATGAGCGACAAGAACCCGCTGCTGGCGGCGGTAGGCCCGATGGCGGCGGCCGTGCACAGCCACCGGCACAAGGCCGACGCGGCCAACCCGCTGCTTGCCTGGGAGAAGGCGGCCGCCGGGGCGGTGACGGACTGGTTCGACGCGGCGCGCGACCTGCGCGATGCCTGGATGGAGTCCGCGTTCTACGCGCTCTATTCCTCGCCCGTCATGCGCGCCATCGGCGCCGCCGAGGCGCCGAAGATCAGCGAAGTCGCCGGCACCGACCTGCGCGCCATCCCGGAGGTCCGCCAGGCGCTGGCGCAGATCAGGCGCGGCAACCTGCCGGTGGCGGTCATACGCATGCTGGTGCTGCTTGCGAAGTCGCGCGGGGCGGTGCGGCGCGACCGGCTGCAGCGCTCGAACGAGCTGCTGACCGCGCGCGAGCCCTACGCCTCGCTCGGCGAAACGGCGCGCACGCGTATCATCCACCAGCAGAGCATGATCGTGGAATTCGAGCCCGAGCAGGCGCTCGCGACGCTGCCCGCGCTGGTCACCGACCCCGCGGAGCGCGCCCGCGCCATGGAAGACTGCGACTTCGTCGTCGGCGACCCGGCGGAGATGGGCGCGGAGACGCGCGACCTCTATGAAAAAATCCGCCGCCTGCTCGAGCAGCCGCCGTCGCAGGCGCCCCGCCACCATACGCTGGAACCGGAGAGATCATGAACGCGACCCGGAAGGCCGTAGATCCGCTGCCCACCGTCTGGGACCCGAACTCGCGCGTCGGCGAGATGCTCAAGGGCAAGCGGGGCCTGGTGATCGGCGTCGCCAACGCCGACAGCATCGCCTTCGGTTGCGCCGCCAAGCTGCGCGCCTTCGGCGCCGACATCGCGCTCACCTACCTGAACGACAAGGCGAAAAAGCATGTCGAGCCGCTTGCGGAGCAGATCGACGCTTCGCTGCTGCTGCCGCTGGACGTGACCCAGCCCGGGCAGATGAAGGCGGTGTTCGACCGCATCGGCGCCGAATGGGGCCAGTTGGACTTCGCGATCCATTCGATCGCCTTCGCCCCGCGCGAGGACCTGCACGGCCGCGTGGTCGACTGCTCGCAGGCCGGTTTCCTGCAGGCGATGCAGGTTTCCTGCCACTCCTTCCTCGAAATGGCGCGCTACGCGGAACCGCTGATGAAGGACGGCGGCACCATCATCACCATGAGCTACTACGGAGCGGACAAGGTGGTGAGCAACTACAACCTGATGGGCCCGGTGAAGGCTGCGCTCGAGGCCTCGGTGCGCTACCTCGCGAAAGAACTGGGTGAGCGGCACATCCGCGTCTTTGCCGTATCGCCCGGACCGCTGCGCACCCGCGCGGCGAGCGGAATCTCGCACTTCGACGAATTGATCGACATGGCCGTGAAGCGCTCGCCGGGCCAGCGGCTGGTGGACATTGCCGAGGTCGGCAGGGTGGTGGCGTTCCTCGCCGGCGGGGCCTCGTCGGGCATGACCGGCGACGTGATCTACGTGGACGCCGGCCTGCACATCATGGCTTAGCGCCAATCTAGACGCCGCGCTCCTTGAAGACCTCGCGCGCGCACCGGAAGCTCACCACGGCAGCCGGCACGCCGCAGTAGATCGCGACCTGCAGCAGGACCTCCTTGATCTGGTCCTTGGTCAGGCCGTTGTTCAATGCGCCGTTGACGTGCAGCTTCAGCTCGTGCTCCTTGCCGAGCGCCGAGAGCATGGCGAGGTTCAGCATCGAACGCGTCTTGCGGTCGAGCCCGGGCCGGTTCCAGATATCGTTCCAGCAGTAGGTGTTGAGCAGCTCGGTGAATTCGCGGTTGAAGTCGTCCACAGCGGCGGTGGACTTGTCTACGTAGGCCGCTCCCAGCACCTCGCGCCGCGTCTTGAAGCCGGCGTCGTGGCGTTCCTTGTGCGCTCGTTTGTCCATTGGGCAATCTCTCCTGGAGTCGTAGGGTCGGGAATTCTCACACGCCGCGTCCCTGTAGGATACGGCGGTGGCATCAGTTTCGCGCGAGGAGCGCTCTGCCGCGCTCGCCCCATTCGGCGTGCGCAGCTTCCGTTTTCAGTGGCCGGCCGACCTTGCCACCTCGTGGGCCTTCGAGATGGAGGCGCTCATCCTCGGCTGGTACGTGCTTTCCACCACCGGCTCGGTGCAGCAGCTGGTCGCATTCGGCGCACTGGCGTGGCTGGGGTCGCTGTTCTCGCCGTTCTTCGGCGTCGCGGGCGACCGCCTTGGCCACCGCACGCTGCTTTGCGCTACGCGCGGCGTGTACGCGATGCTGGCGGCGGCGCTTGCGGCATTGACGCTGAGCGAGGCGCTCGAGCCCTGGCACGTCTTCGCCATCGCCGCGGTCGCCGGCCTGCTGAAGCCCTCCGACATGGTGATGCGTCACGCGCTGGTAGGGCAGACGATGAGGCACGAGATGCTGCTGGGCGCGCTTGGGATCTCGCGCACCACCTCGGACACCGCGCGCGTGGCTGGGGCGATTGCGGGCACCGGTGGCGTGGCTCTCATCGGCATGGGTCCGGCGTACGTGGGGGTCACCTTCATCTACGTGACGGCTTTCGTCCTCTCGCTTGGTGTCGCCGGCTCGCCGCCGCCCCGGGCGCAGGAGGCGCCGCAGGCGCACCCGCTCGCCGACCTCAGGCAGGGGTTCGGCTATGTCTGGCGCAAGCCCGAGCTGCTGGGCGCGTTCAGCATGGCGTTCCTGGTCAACCTGCTGGCGTTTCCTTTCGTCCTCGGCCTGCTGCCCTACGTGGCGAAGGAGGTCTACGCGATCGGGCAGGCGGGCCTGGGCTACCTCGCGGCAGCCTTCGCCGCCGGGGCGCTCGCGGGCTCGGTGATGGTCGGTGCGAACCGACTGCCGCTGCGTGCCGCGCGCGCGATGCTGCTTGGCGGCGCGGCCTGGTTCGTG
>JAYRND010000351.1:0-18229 GCA_041904885.1 Burkholderiales bacterium | reverse complement strand
TGTGGACATCGGCGTCCACGGCCGGTTGACCTGCCGGCCCCCGCCCCTTAGGCTGCCTGCTCGCATGGACATTGCCGCCGCCGATCTCGGCCCGGAATCGACCTACAAGCTGCTCACCGGGATCGTGGTGCCCAGACCGATCGCCTGGGTGACGACGCTCTCGCGCGCCGGGACCGTCAACCTCGCGCCATTTTCTGCCTTCACCTTCGTCTCGAACAAGCCGCCCATGGTGGGGATCAACGTGGGCCGCAAGGCCGGCGTCATGAAGGACACGGGGACCAACATCCTCGAGTCGGGCGAGTTCGTCGTGAACATTGCGGACGATTCCATGGTCGAGCCGCTGCATCTGTCCGCAATCGAGTATCCCCCGGAGGTGAGCGAAGTGGCGGAACTCGGCCTGCCGGTCGAGCCCAGCGCGCGCGTGCGACCGCCGCGCCTTGCTTCGGCGCCGATCAGCCTGGAGTGCCGGCTGCACCGCTCGATTGCCTTCGGCGATACCGGCTCGGAGTTCATGGTCGGCGAGATCCTGCTCTATCACGTGCGCGACGGGCTGCTGATCGACGGCAAGATCAACACTGCGGCGCTGCGGCCGCTGTGCCGCATCGGCGGCCCCAACTACGCGCGCCTCGGCGAAATCATCCGCATGCGGCCGGTCGCGCAGACGGCGAAGACCGTGCTCGGCAAATGAGCGGGCCGACGCCAGGCGCGCAGAGCATCCGCCGCGCCGTGGCCATCCTGCGCGTGCTCGCGAGCGGCCAGGAGCAGGGTGTGCGGCTCTCCGAAGTCGTCAGCAGCGCCGGCCTCAACCGGCCCACGGCGCACCGCATCCTCAAGGTGCTTGCCGAGGAGGGCGCGGTCGAGAAGGACCCGGTCACGCGCCGCTACCTCGTCGGCCGCGAGGTGGCGCTGCTCGGCCTAGCGCGCAGCACGCGCTCGCCCGTGCGCTCGGTGGCAGAGCCCTATCTCAGCCACCTCGCCGAGGAGATCGGGGACACCGTGTTCCTGACCGTGCGCAGCGGCGCCGACTCCATCGGCGTGGACCGGAAGATGGGTCCGTACCCCGTGCAGGTCCGTGCCCTCGACGTCGGCTCGCGGCGGCCCCTCGGCGTCGGGGTCGCCGGCGTGATGCTGCTTGCCTGCCTTCCGGAGCGTGAGGCCGAGGAGCTTTCCCGCGCGAACGCACAGCGCCTCGCGCGCCACCAGCTGACCCCGGCGCGGCTCATGGAGCGCGTGCGCACGGCGCGCGCAAAGGGCTATGCCTATTCGGAGGCCGGCCTGGTGAAAGGGACGGCCGCAATTGCGGTTCCGGTGTTTGGCGCCGGGCGCGAGGCGCTGGCCGCCATCAGCGTCGCCGCCATCGCCGACCGGCTGCCGCCGACGCGGGCGGCGGCGGTCGCAGCGGTGATGCATGCGCAGGCGGAACGAATATCGCGGCGGCTCGCCAGCCTGCGGGCGGCCGGCGCGACGAGACGATCCTAGCCCGAACGGACGACCGAGGAGTCGGACGAGTACAGCAGCTGCACCTGGTCAGCGCGGCGCTCCAGCACCGCGCGCTGGTTGATGTAGCCCTTGTCGGTGATCTCTCCGGCGTCGATCTGCGGCGGCTCGGACATCACCAGGAGGCGCACGGGGTGCGTGGAGCTGCCAGGTTCCTTTGCCAGCTCCCTTAGTGCGGCGGCGAGCTTTGCGCGGATCTCCGCCGGATCCTTGGGGGCGGCCGGGCTGAGGAAGACGAGCGCGCCGACGTCGTCGCGGTCGTGCCCGGTGATGACAGCATCCTGAATGATCGGGTTGCCGGCGGCGATCAGCTTCACGCGCACCGCGCCCACGTGCACCCAGGTGCCGGTGGTCAGCTTGAAGTCCTCGGCGACTCGGCCGTCGAAGACCAGGCCCTTCTCGGGCACGGCCGGGTCGGCGAGCTTCATGGCATCGCCGATGCGGTAGAAGCCCTCTTCGTCGAACGCGGCGCTGGTGAGGTCGTCGCGGCGGTAGTAGCCCGGCGTCACATTCGGGCCCTTCACGCGGATCTCCAGCTTGCTGCCCGAGGGCAGCAGCTTCAGCTCGCAGCCGGGGGCGGGGTTGCCGACCACGCCCGCGCGCTCGATCGGGTAATGCACGCAGGAGGCCATCGGCGCGGTCTCGGTAGAGCCCCAGGCGGAGAGCATGGCGAGGTTGCCGCCTTTTTCGGCGACGGCGAGCTTCTCCAGGCGCTCCCAGAGGTTCTGCGGCAGCGCGGCGCCGGCATAGAACACCATGTCGAGGTCGCGGAAGAAATTCCGCCGCAATTCGGCGTCCTGCTCGAGCATCGGCATCAGCAGGTCGAAGCCGCGCGGCACGTTGAAGTAGAGCGTCGGCGAGATCTCGCGCAGGTTCCGGGCGGTGACCTCGATCAGGCCCGGCGCCGGCTTGCCGCCGTCGATGTAGAGCGTGCCGCCGTTGCGCAGGATCATGTTGAAGCAGGCGTTGCCGCCGAAGGTGTGGTTCCACGGCAGCCAGTCGACCAGCGTCTGCGGCTTGTCCTCGAGGAAGGGCCAGAGCTGCGCCCAGCTCTGCTGGTTGGAGGTGAGCATGCGCTGCGTGTTGATCACGCCCTTCGGCGTTCCGGTCGAGCCCGAGGTGAAGAGGACTTTCGCCACCGTGTCCGGCGTGAGGCGCGAGAACGCCACTTCCAGCGTCGAGCCGGGATTGGTCTCGAGCAGGCGCGCGACCGGGGTCGAGGTCGCGCCTACGGCGGCGAGGGCGGGCGCGAACCGGTCCGCCTGCTCGGCGAACACCAGGCCGGGCCGGAGCAGCTCGAAGATGTACTTGAGCTTGGCGAAATCCTTCGACATCAGGGAATAGGCAGGGGAAATCGGCGCAACGGGAACGCCCGCGTGCATGGCGCCGAGCGCGAGCAGCGCATGGTCGAC
Organism: Burkholderiales bacterium; assembly: GCA_041904885.1. GTDB lineage: Bacteria > Pseudomonadota > Gammaproteobacteria > Burkholderiales > SG8-39 > RBG-16-66-20. Next base: position 15,320 of record JAYRND010000351.1, on the reverse strand, counting down.
GCTGTTGTCGGAGAGGATTGCCACCGGCTTGTCGGGTCCGAGGCCGAGATTGAGCAGCGCCTGGCCGATGCGGCGTGCGTCCGACAACGCGTCGCGGTAGCTCACACGCCGCCAGCCTTCGCCCTTTCGCTCTGCGAGGAAGGTGCGATCCGGTGCGCGCTCGAACCAGTGCACGAGCCAGTCGCCCACGGCCCGTGCATACGGCTTGAGCGCCTGCGGCGAGCGCAGGACCGTCGCGCCGTCGGGGCGCTTCTCAACACGGACTTCGGCCGGCGCGTAGCGCAGGCGAGTGTGCAGGCGCATGAATTGCCTCCTCCCTATAATTCTAAGATGCCGCTCGCGAACAACGGCCGTCCTCCCGCTACCGAAGGGCGTCCACCTTTCCGCGCCGATCACATTGGCAGCCTGCTGCGGCCCCCCGCTTTGCGGGCGGCTTTTCGCCGGCATGCGTCGGGGAACATGAACGATAGTGCGTTTCGTGCGGCCCAGGACGCCGCCATCCGCGACGTCCTCAAGCTCCAGGAGGACTGCGGGCTGCAGGTCGTCACCGACGGCGAATTCCGGCGTATTTCGTACTGGGAAAAGTTCGTGCGCCTGACCCGGGGGCTGACCGTGAAGGAGGCGGTGTTCCGGTTTCACGACGAGCACGGGCACGAGAGCGACTTCACCGCGCCCTACGTGGAAGGAAAAGTGGAGCGCGCCGAGCCGATCACGCTGGACGAGTACGCATTCGCCTCGAAGCTCACCAGGGCGGGGCAGAAGATCACGATGCCTGCGCCCTCGACGACGCATTTCTATCGCTTCACCGACTGGGGCAAGGCCTACAAGGATGCGCCGGAATACTTCAGGGACCTTGGCAAGGTGTATCAGGGCGAGATCGCCGACCTGTACAAGGCGGGCTGCCGCTACGTGCAGTTGGACGAGGTCGCGCTCGCGATGCTGTGCGACCCGGCACTGCAGGCAAAGGTCCGCGCCGCCGGGGGGAACCCTGACGAGCTCGTTGACCTGTATGTGGATGCGATCAACGAAGCGGTGAAGGATATGCCTGCGGACATGGCGGTCGGCGTGCACATGTGCCGCGGCAACTACAAGGGCATGTATCTCTCGGAGGGCGGCTACACGTCGATTGCCGAGCGGCTCTTCAATCGTGCGAACGTCACGCACTTCCTGCTCGAGTTCGACACGCCGCGTGCGGGTGATTTCACGCCGCTGGCGATGGTGCCGAAGTCCAAGGCCGTCGTATTGGGTCTGGTGAGCTCCAAGGTGCCGGCGCTCGAGCCCATGGAACTGCTGAAGAGACGGGTGGACGAAGCCGCCAGGTTCATCGACCTCGCGCGGCTCGCCATCAGCCCGCAGTGCGGTTTCGCAAGCACCATGGGCGGCAACCCGGTGACGGAGACCGACGAGCGCGCCAAGCTGCGCCTCTGCGTGGAGGCCGCGGCGGCGATCTGGGCCTAGCGCAGGGCTAGGCGAACGCCTCGGCGCGCTTCAGCAGCTCGGGCAATCCCGGCTCGGCCGGATTGCGCGGCTTGCCGGGGTGGATGATCGAGACCTGGCAGCTCTCGGCCGCTTCCACGAGCTGGGCGTATGTTCCCGCATCCGGATTTGCGACGTAGGCCTGCTTGTTCTCGTTGTAGGCGAACATCTTGTCGTTGATTTGCGTGCACTCGTTGCACGTCGTGCAGCGGGGCGTCTCGATGTAGGCCTCGTCCGGCGATCGTTTTTCCTCGGTTGCCGCGGCGGGCTCCGCAGCCGCCGCAGCCGGTTGCGGCGCAGGCGCGGTGGCAGCCGCCGGCGGCTGTTGCTCCCTGGCTTTCGCCAGCAGCCTCTCGGCGTGCGAATTGTGGATGCCGCCCAGTTCCTGCAGGCTGTGCCAGGATTCACGGCAACGCTGTGCCGCGCGCATCAGCGCTTCATCGACGATGGCCCGGTACAGCCGGTTGTCCTTGTCCACCACCAGCACGTAGGGCACCGAGTCCTGCGTGCCCCTCGCGTTGCGGCTCAGGGATTGGTCCACGGGGACCATGCTCGCGTGCCACTTGGCGCGAGGCACCTGTGCGAAGTGCCGTGCCTGGCGCGGGTCGCAGGCGACGAAGTCCGCGAAAGTGAAGGCAAGTTCCGCGCGCACGCGCTGGTGCTTCTCGTCCTCGTAGGCGAATTCCTGCGCCGGCCAGTCGGCCTCGGGCTGGGAATTCGCCGCCAGGTGGAAGCGCGATGCCCAGTTCGGCCCGGCGGACGGGTCGTAGCAGTAGGCCGGGAAGGCGCGCGACTCCATGGCCGCGGCCGCGACCAGATAGGGCGGCAGCGCGCCTAGCGCGCCCTCGGCGCCGGAGAACACGCTGAACAGCGCCGGCCCCGCGTAGGCCATGCCCTTCAGGATCCGCTCGCGGAACTGGAACAGGTTCGAGCTCGCGGACTGCAGCACGTACACGTCGCTGAGCCCCATCGCCATGCTGGCGAGCTGCTTGGCGCGCATGCCGAGCGCGAAGTGGCCGTCGCGCGCGATCGTCGATTCCTCGAGCAGGTCGTCGGTCTGCACGAGGACCTTGACCGGCAGCCCGGCCGAGAGCATTTCCATCAGCTTGTCGGTCTCCGCGGCCTGCAGCCGGTCGGCGGTGATGCAGACCAGGTAGTCGGGAAAATGCGACAGCTCCTCCATGCCCAGATTGCTCTCGCTGAAGTCCCTGAACAGCGCGTCGTGCTTGTCCTCGCTGTATTCCCCCTCGACCTCGAGGCCGGCCATGGCGATCGCCCGGGCGAGCGCGATCGCCTCGGGCAGCCGTTCCCGGTAGGCAGCAAGCGCCTGCGCGCAGCTGCCGAAGGAGAAGGCATAGCGGCGGTCGGGCGCGCCACGCGGCGCACCGTCGTCGGCCACGGACAGGAAGCGCTGCGAGCGCAGGACCGCCAGCAGGGATTCGATGCGCCCCCGCCGCCTGCCCGAGAGCCCGCCCTTGGCGGCGGAGCTGGAGAGCACGCGCGACAGGGTGGCGAAATCGAACACCTCGGCGTGGCCGCTGCCGATCGCCGCCTTGAGTCCGGCCGGGCTGCGGCTGGCTTCGGAGCGCGCGGCATCGGCATCGAGGATGTTCTGCAGCCCGATGGTGAGGCGCCGGATGTCCTCGCTCAGCTTCTCGGTCTTGCGGCCCTGCACCAGGCTCCAGGCGCGCTTGAGCAGGCGCGCGGGCATCGAGGCGTCGCAATCCGCGAGTTCCCCCTCCGCCTTGAGGGCACGGCGCCCGCGGGTGAGGCTGTCCTTGAGTTGCCCGTCGCCGCGCGCAAGGAGCCGGCCGGCCGCTTCGTCCCACAGCGCGGTTAGCGTCCCGGTCCGACCCGAGCCGAGGAGGCCCCGGATTTCCTGCTCAAGGCGGAGCAGGTGGCGGGTGAGCCGGTCGCCGCTATCGTCCTTGACGAGCGCGTGGACGACGTCGTCGATCACGCCGGAAAGGCATTGCACGTAGCCCTTCTCGCCCGGGTCGCGCAGCAGCACGAGCGGAAAATCGTAGCGCAGCGACGCAAGGTCGCGGCATCGCGCCAGCAGGGCGGGGCAGGCTCCGGCGGCCGGCGCGGCTTCGGCGCCGGGTTTCCTGCCTGCGAGGTGGAAAGCAATCTGGCTTTGAAGGTCGGCGTCCATACCGTTCTCTTACTGGGGCCACACCGTGTATTTGTCGAGCTCGGACTCGAGCCCGCTGCGCACGTGCGCGGCGGTACGCAGCTGCCCGGCATGGCGCGTGTCCTCGTAGCAGGGCACCTCGGGATTGCGGTAGAGGATCCCCACCGGGATCGGGTCGCCGGAGCTCGCGATCTCGCGGGCGCGGTGGATGTCCAGCGGATCGTGCTCGCGCTGGTTCCGGTAGGTGCTGCCGATCCCCGGGCTCAGCCGCAGCCCGCGCTCGTGATGCAGCATGAGGATGCGGTTCGGATCGTGCAGCCAGGGATCATAGAGCTTCGGCAGCCACTCAGGGCAGCGCTGCAGGATGCGGATGAACGAGAAGCCCTTGTGGTGGAAGGCGGCCTTCACCACTTCGTAGAGGATTTCCGGGATCCAGTCGACCACCTGCGCGACGAAGGACACGTTCTGGATGCCCAGCGTCACCGTGAGCGGGTTGAGCGCCTCCAGGTACGAACCGCGCGGCGAGGTGTTGGTCCTGGTGCCGATGGGCGAGGTCGGCGAGGCCTGCTTCTTGGTCAGGCCGTAGACCTGGTTGTCGTGCAGCATCAGGGTCATGTTCATGTTGTAGCGGACGGCGTGGATCCAGTGCGCCGCGCCAATGCTGCAGCAGTCGCCGTCGCCGGTGTTGACGAACACGTGCAGGTCGGGCCGCGCCATCTTCACTCCCTCGGCGATCGGCAGCGCGCGGCCGTGGATGCCGTGGAACCCGTACGTCCGCATGTAGTGCGGGAAGCGGCTCGAGCAGCCGATGCCCGAGATGAAGGCGGTCTTTTCGGGGCGCAGGTTCTCGTCGCGGCACAGGCGCTGCACCGCGGTCAGGATGGCGTTGTCGCCGCAGCCGGTGCACCAGCGCGGCACGCCGCTCTGGTAGTCCTCGAGCTCGTGGTGCTCTTCCACCATGCGCAGCAGGCATTCGGTCGCGGTGTTCATGCTTTGGCCACCTTGCGTTGGCTGACGTTCAGTTTTTCGCGGATCACGCGGCACATCGTCCCCGGCTTGATGGGCTGGCCGCGCACTTCGCTCCAGCAGTCGACGTCGACGAGGTAGCGCGAGCGCAGCAGCATGGCGAGTGCCGAGTAGCGCCGGTTGTCCTCGTCGATGAGCTCGTCCTCGGGACGGTCGCTCCAGTTGCTCTCGATCGTCATCACCCGCTTGAAGCGCTGCATGGCCTCCTTGATCCCGGGCGGCAGCGGCTGCAGGAAGCGCAGGTGCATCGACGACACCTTGAGCCCTTCGGCGTTGAGGGTCGTGACTGCTTCCTCGATCGCGCCCTGCGTGCTGCCCCAGCCGATCACCAGGAGGTCGCCGCTGTCCTTGCCGAACACTGGCGGCGCCTTGAGCGTCTTCTGCAGCGCCGCGAGCTTGAGGCTGCGCATGCGCAGGCCTTCCTGGTTGATGTCGGGGTCGTAGGCGACATGGCTCTGGCGGTCGTGCGCGAGCCCGGTGACCGTGTGCATGCCGTTCGGCTGCCCCGGTACGAAGCGCCGCGCCAGGCCGGTGGCCGCGTCCCAGTCGTAGGGCTTGGCGCCGCTCGGCAGCGGCGTCTGGTCGATGGGCGGGGCGAGCCAGTTTTCGCTGAACTGCGGCCGGGGGAAGGGCTGCTGCGAGGTGGCGAGGCCCGCGTCGGTGAGCACCACCACCACCATGTTGAAGGTCTCGGCGATCTTGCGCGCCGTGATCACCGAATAGAAGCAGTCCTCGATGGTGCTCGCGGCCATCACCACCTTCGGCGCGTCGCCGTGGCTGCCGAACATCGCGGTCAGCAGGTCGCCCTGCTCGGCCTTGGTCGGTTGCCCGGTGCTGGGGCCGCCGCGCTGCACGTTGACGACCACCAGCGGGATTTCCGCCATCACCGCCAGGCCGATGCCCTCCTGCTTGAGCGAATAGCCCGGGCCGGAAGTGATGGTCACGGCGCACTTGCCCGCGTAGGAGACGCCGATCGCGAAGGCGCAGGCGGCAATCTCGTCCTCGGCCTGGTGCACCATGCCGCCCAGCTTCTCGAACACGTCGCTCAGGTAGTGCGAGGCCGAGGTCGCCGGCGTGATCGGGTACATCGCGCAAATCTCCATCCCCGAGGCGAGCACGCCGAGCGCGAGCGCGGTGTTGCCGTTGACGACGATCTGCGGCACTTTCGAACGGGTGGCCGGGATGCGGTACTTGAAATCCAGGTTCGCGTCGGCCCAGGCGTGGCCGGCATCGAGCAGCCTGACGTTGGCGTCGATCACCGCCTGCTCCTTCTTGCCGAACGTGAGCGCGATCTGCTCGCGCGCGTGCTCGAGCCCGAAGCTGTAGATGCTGCACAGCATGCCGAGTGCGAACATGTTCTTGCCGCGCCGAGCGTCGTTCACGAGCTTCAGGCACTCGCGCTCCATCGGAACTTCGACGACCTTGTAGCCGGCGGCGGTCAGCTTGTCGTAGGCCTCGGCGTAGGATGCGGCGATCTGGTGGTCCTTGCTCGCTCGCCACATGTTTTCCAGCAGGATCGTGGCGCCGGGCTTGAGCTCGCGGTCGCGCACGCGTCCGAGCAGCACCTGCTCGTTGAAGGCGATGACCAGGTCGGTCTCGTCGCCGCCGTTGGTGATGTGCCCGGCGCCGATGCGGATGCGGTTGCCGCTGGCGCCCGCGACGCTGCGGGCCGGCGGCCGGATCTCGGCCGGGATGATCTCCACCGTCCAGATGCCGTTGCCCATCCGGGCGGCGATGGAGCCCAGGGACTGGCCGCAGCGCTGCGCGCCTTCGCCCGAGTCGCTGATGATCTCGACGATGTGTTCCTTGAGCGTGACCACCGGCTTGTCGCGTTGCGGCTGCTTGACTGGTTCGAGCGTCGTCATCTGGTTCATGAGGGTGAATGGGTCCTGGGTTTCGGCTTCACGCGACGCGGATGCGCGCGAAATTGCGCTCGCGCGGGTCGATGCCGAACATGCGGCCGCCGCGGCCGTCGATGACGTAGGGCTGGTCGCTGTCACGGATGCCGAGGTAGGCCTTCATGCCGCGCGCAGCCTTGCGGCCGGCGCCCATCGCCTCGATCACGGTGGCGGCGCCGGTGACGATGTCGCCGCCGGCGAAGACGCCGGGCACCGAGGTGGCGAGGCTGTCGTCGGTGGCGATATAGCCCCACTTGTTGAGCCCGAGCGTGGAGGTCTGTCCCATGATCGGGTTGGCGTTGGTGCCGATCGCGAAGATCACGAGGTCGCACTCGAACTCGTGCTCGCTGCCGGCCACCGGCACCGGGCGGCGGCGGCCCGAGTCGTCCGGCTCGCCCAGCTCCATGCGGATGCAGCGCATGCCGCGCACGCCGCCCTTGCCGTCGTCGAGGACCTCGACCGGGTTGGTGAGCCAGTGGAACTCGATGCCTTCTTCCTCGGCGTGGTGCACTTCCTCGGCGCGCGCCGGGCACTCGGTGCGCGAGCGGCGGTATATGCAGTAGACCTTCTCCGCGCCGAGGCGCTTGGCGACGCGCATCGCGTCCATCGCCGTGTTGCCCGCGCCCACCACCGCCACGCGCTGGCCGAGCGGCAGCGGCGTGTCGAAGCTGGGATCCCGCGCTCGCATCAGGTTGCAGCGCGTCAGCATCTCGTTGGCCGACAGCACCCCGTTCAGCGAGTCGCCGGGAATGCCCATCATGGTCGGATAGCCGGCGCCCGTGCCGACGAACACCGCGTGGAAGCCGAGCTCGTCGATCATCTGCTCGATGGTGAACAGGCGCCCGACCAGCGTATTGCACTCGAACTTCACGCCCAGTTTCTCCAGCCTGCCGATCTCGGCGTCGATCACCTCGTTGGGCAGGCGGAAGTCCGGAATGCCGTAGCGCATCACGCCGCCGGTGACGTGGAAGGCCTCATAGACGGTGACGTCGCAGCCCGCCTTGGCCATGTCGGCGGCGCAGGCAAGCCCCGCGGGCCCCGAGCCGACGATGCCGACACGGTAGGGCGCGGGCTCGATGTAAGGCGCGCTCGACCAGCCTTCGGCGATCGCTTTGTCGCCCACCCAGCGCTCCAGGCGTCCGATGGCGACGGGCTCCAGGCTGTCGCCGACCGTGCACACGCCCTCGCACTGGTTTTCCTGCGGGCAGACCCGGCCGCAGATCGCCGGCAGCAGGTTGGTGTCGGTGAGCGTGTCGTAGGCGCCGCGAAAGTCCTTCTGGCCGATTTTCTGGATGAAGCCCGGAATGTCGATGCCGACGGGGCAACCGTCCACGCAGGGCTGCTCCGGGCAGAGCAGGCAACGCTCGGATTCGCGCAGCGCTTCCTCGAGGCTGTAGCCGCAGGCCACTTCCGTGAAATTCTTCACCCGCGCCGCCGCCGGCTGCTCGCGCATCGGCGTGCGTTCCTGCGGGATGGTCCGGATCGTCTTTTTCTTCGCCATGGATCTAACCACCCCTCACTTCGTCGAACGGGTCGGGCAGCTCCGACTCCTCGATGCGCCGCCGCTGGGGCGTCTTGAGGTGCTGCAGCGGATCGGTCATGCGGCAGTTCTCCGACCAGCGCTCGGCCGCGGTCTTCTCCTGCTCGGCGAAGCGCTTCAGCCTTGTCATCAGGTCGTCGAAATCGACCTGGTGGCCGTCGAAGTCCGGGCCGTCCACGCAGGCGAATTTCACCTGGCCGCCGATCTTGACGCGGCAGCCGCCGCACATGCCGGTGCCGTCGACCATCAGCGGGTTGAGGCTGACCATGGTCTTGACCTTGCGCTCGCGCGTGGCTTCTGCGCAGCCCTTCATCATGACCGGCGGGCCGATCGCGACGAACTCGTCGATGTCGGCGTGCTCGGCGAGCGCCTTGCGGATGCCGGCGGTCACATTGCCCTTGATGCCCGCCGAGCCGTCGTCCGTGCAGACGATGAACTGGTCGCAGACCGCGCGGAACTTGTCTTCCCAGAACATCAGCTCGCGGTTGCGGAAGCCGATGATGCCGATGACGTAGGCGCCGTTTTCCTTGAACGCGCGGGCGTGCGGGAACACCGGCGCGACGCCGAGCCCGCCGCCGACGCAGGCCACCTTCTTCACCTTGGCAATATGGCTCGGGATGCCCATCGGCCCCGCGACCCCGTACAGCGAGGTGCCGACCTTGCAGGTCTGCTGCATCTCCCGGGTGGTCTTGCCGACCGCCTGGATGACCAGCGTGATGGTGCCCTTGTCGCGGTCGTAGTCCGCGAGCGTCAGGGGGATGCGCTCGCCGTGCTCGTGCGACATCACGATCACGAACTGGCCCGGCCGCGCCGCCTTCGCCATCAGCGGGTGGCGTACCTCGAGCAAATAGGTGACGTCGGAAAAATCCTCGCGCGCCACGATCTCAAAGTTGGCCATGGTCTGCCCCTTGTCCGAGGCAGCCTAAGCCTGGCTAGCGCGCGGCCTTTGATCTAAAGCAAAAAGGGCCGGATTGGGCCCGGGACAATGTCAGCGGCGTCCGGCGCGGGAAGCGATGTAGCGGTTCATCCACTCGGCCGAGGCCGCGACTCCGCCGAACGTGAACAGGTGGACGCCGACCACGTTGCACGCGGCATGCATCGCGCAATAGCGCGCCACGGCCGCGACCTGGTCGGCCGGATCGGTGTGCGTCACGAGGCGCACTGCGTCCATGCCCTGCGTGCGCAGGGCGCGCAGGGAGGCGCTCACGCCGCAGCGCTGCGCGAAGCGCAGCAGCGCGACCGGGTTGGTCGGGCCGGCGAGGCCTACATAGACGGGGACCTCGGGCGATTGGCGCGCCATCCGCGCGCAGTAATCGACGACGCGCGAGGGGGCGAAGGAAAACTGCGTGACCACGTAGGCGCCCATTCCGTGCCGCGCGGCAAGCGCGAGCTTCTCCGCGAATGCGCGCTCCAGCACGGCTCCCGGAATGCGCGGGTGGCCCTCCGGATAGCCGGGCAGGCCGACCTCGCGCAGGCCGCAGCGGGCGAGCAGCTCTTCGCGCAGCAACGCGGCGCCGTCCGCGTAGGGGCCAGCGGCTTCCGGCTCGTCGCCGCCGAGGATCAGCGCCTTGCGCACGCCGGCTTCGCCCGCCGCGCGCTCGAGGAACGCCTGCAGCTCTGCCCGGTCCCGGATGCGGCGCGCGGCGATGTGCGGCACGGGCTCCAGGCCGGCTGCGCGCACGGCGGCGAGAGTCGGGACGGTGTCGAGCAGCCGGTGCCGGGGCAGGTGGTTGACGTAGACAGGCGTGCCCGCGGGCAGCAGTGCGGCGATCGCGCCTGCGTCCTGCGGCCGGTGCGCGCCGATTTCCAGCGAGCCGCCGGAGACCAGCTCCGCGGCGACCTGGGCGGCGCTGCCCGGCGCGAAGGGATCAGCCGCGCTTTCGGGAGACGACATAGGATTCATCCAGGAACCAGAGGCCGCCATGCCGCTGCAGGACTTCGCGCGTGGCGTCGAGATACCTGCGCTCGCCCACCACGCGCGCCAGGCGCTCGTCGTCGATCTGCGCGACGTAGACGGCCGCGTTCCAGGCCGCGAACAGCGTCGAGGTGCCGATGCTGTCGGCGATCTCGGTCGGCAGCGTGTGCATGTCGTAGCGGAACACCGCGCGGGCGTCCGAGTACGCGTTGAAGTTGTAGTGGCGCGCCTCCTTGCCGAGCTCGGCGCGCACCGCGCGCAGCAGGTCGTGGCGGCCCGTCGCGAACGGATTCTCCTCGGGCCAGAGCTTGCGCACGATCTCCAGGCCCGGGTCGCGGCCGCAGGAATGGATTCCCAGCAGCCTGCCGCCGGGCCCGAGGGCGCGCGCCAGCGGGCCGATCACCTTGGCCGCTTTGAACTCGACCGGCACGCGCGCGCGGTAGGGCTGCGATGCGATCACGAGGTCGTAGTCCGCGCGCGCCTTGCCCTGCGCGGGGATCACTTCGTCGAGCAGGAAGCGGAAGTCCTCGCGGTAGAGCACGAGCGCGACCGGCCGCTCGTATACCGGATTGCCGGTCTTCGCGCTGTGGCGCGCCTGCCAGTTCCTCGCGAGGAACGGCTCGAGCGCGGCGATCTGCTCGCTGAACTCGTGCGCGGTGGTGCCGGTGAGGCGGACCTCGTGCCAAGCCAGCGAGGTCGCGGCGCTGACCGCCCTGGGCGCGAGCCAGGGCGCCTCCGTGTAATACATGTTGGTCACCACCATCACCGTAGCCGGATGCTCGAAGAAGCGGTCCGGCATCTTCTCGAGCGACAGCCGCACGTCCTCCAGGCTGATTTCCTTGCCGACGAAGTAGAACGGCCGCGTCGGGAAGCGCCGGTGCATTTCGCGCATCACGCGCGTGAGCACCGTGCCGTCGCCCATGCCGGCGTCGAACACGCGCACCGCGGGCGGGCGCGGGTGGATGTGCGCGAGCTCCATGCCGACGCGCCGCGCGACGACTTCCTTCTCGCCGCAGGTGTTGACGAAGAGGAGATACTTCTGCCGGTTGTCGAAAAACCGAAAATTTCGTGAAGGAGCGCCATCCCGCAAGGACGACGGAGTAGCGCTTGGCGGAGCGCCCTCCGCAGGACGAGGGGCGACGCGGATCAGCGGGCGCAGTTCCGGTGGAGATGCAGGCGCGCTTCCACCGTGGCGGGCGAGGAAGCCGCTCACGCGCTCCAGCGTTTCGGGGGTGATGCGCGCGCCGTCGCGCAGCCGCGCGACGAATTTGCCGTCGTTGACCGCGCGCCGGCCGAAGGTGGATTCGGCGATGCCGTTGGAGCGGCAGAACGCCGAGATGCTGTCGAGCAGGTTGCCGCCTTGCTCCGCGAGCGCTTCCATGCAACCCTACCTCCTCGGCGGACAGTACGGCCGGGCGGGTGGGAACGCAACCACAAGCAAAAATGGAAGAAGGATGGGAAGCTGCCCATCCCTCCCAATCAAGGACTTGCCTCATGGCAGACGACAAGAACCGCGGGCTTTCCCGGGGACTCACCAACTACGGCGATCCGGCCTTCTCGCTCTACCTGCGCCGCTCGTTCGCCAAGAGCATGGGCTACTCCGGGGAGATGCTGGCGCGCCCGGTGGTGGGCATCGCCGATTCGAAGAGCGGCTTCAACAACTGCCACCGGCACTTCCCCGAGCTCGTCGAAGCGGTGAAGCGCGGCGTGATCGCCGCGGGCGGCTTGCCCATCGATTTTCCGACGGTGTCGCTGGGCGAGGTCTTCCTGAGCCCAACCTCCATGATGTTCCGCAACCTCATGTCGATCGACGTGGAAGAGATGATCCGCGCGCAGCCGATGGACGCGGTGGTGCTGATTGGCGCCTGCGACAAGACCGTGCCCGCGCAGCTGATGGGCGCGGCGAGCGCGGACGTGCCGGCGGTTCAGCTCATCGGCGGGCCGATGATGCCGACGTCCTTTCACGGCGAGCGCCTGGGCGCCTGCACGGATTGCAGGCGATTCTGGGCCCTGCATCGGTCTGGAAAAGTAAGTTCTTCTGAAATAGAAACCATTGAAGGCAATCTCGCGACAACGGCGGGCAGCTGTGCGGTGATGGGCACGGCTTCCACCATGGCCTCGATCGCGGAGGCGCTCGGCATGGCCTTGCCCGGCAGCGCCGCGATTCCCGCGGTGCACGCAGACCGCCTGCGCGCTGCGGAGGCGAGCGGCCGGCGCGCGGTGGAGCTCGTGAAGAACCCGATCCGGCCGTCGCAGATCATCACGGAAAATTCGGTCGAGAACGCGCTGCGCGTGCTGCTCGCGATCGGCGGCTCGACCAATGCCATCGTTCACCTGACGGCGATCGCGGGCCGCGTGGGGGTGAAGATCGATCTCAAGCGCCTCAACGTGATATCGGACTCCACGCCGGTGCTCGTGGATCTCAAGCCCACGGGCCAGCACTACATGTCGGATCTCTACGCCGCTGGCGGCATCGGTGCGGTGCTGCGCGAGCTGAAGCCGCTGCTGAAGCTCGACGCGATGACCGTCACGGGCGAGACGCTGGGCGAGCGCCTCGCGCACGAGGAAGGCGCCTGGGTGGACCGCGCCGTGGTGAAGACGCTCGCCGAGCCGCTTTCGAAAGAGGGCGGCCTGGTCGCGCTGTTCGGCTCGCTCGCGCCCAATGGCGCGATCCTCAAGCGCTCGGCCGCGGACGCCAACCTGTTCGAGCGCGAAGGCCGCGCGGTGGTGTTTACCTCGCTCGACGACCTGGCCGCGCGCGTGGACGACCCGGCGCTCGACATCGCGCCCGAGGACTTCATGGTGCTGCAGAACGCCGGGCCGAAATCCGGCTACGCAATGCCCGAGGCCGGCTATTTGCCGATCCCGCAGAAGCTCGCGCGGGCGGGACTCAAGGACATGGTGCGGATCTCGGACGCGCGCATGAGCGGCACCGCCTACGGCACCATCGTGCTGCACGTATCGCCCGAAGCGGCGGCCGGCGGGCCGCTCGCGCTGGTGCGCAACGGCGACCGCATCCGGCTGTCCGTAAGGAACCGGCAGATCGATCTGCTCGTTCCCGAAAACGAACTGGTGGAACGGAAGAAAGCCTGGAAGCCGCCCGTCGCCACGCCCGCCCGGGGCTACGCCAAGCTCTACATGGACCACGTGCTCCAGGCGGAGCACGGCTGCGACTTCGATTTCCTGCGCAGGCCCTGACTACTTCGCGAAGTCGTAGTTGAGGGCGAAGGCGCCCTCGTTGTCGATCGACAGGCGGGCGGATTTCCAGCCTTGCTGGTCCGCAGGAAGCGCCGCGGACAGGCTGGTGATGCGGCGCGTGATCTCCTGCGCGTTGCAGGGCACGAGCTCTTCCGCGTCCTCTTCCCGCAGCGTGACGGAAAAGTAGAACTTCGCCGTCGTCGCGCCCGCCACATTGCTGACCACGACCCAGGTGCGCTTCCAGTCCGACGGTAGCCCCGGCGCGAGGCAGGAGAAGATCTGCTCGACCATCTTCGCATCCAGCTTGGCTGGTCCGGGCGCGGCGGGGGCGGCCGCGGCGACCTCGCGCCGCTCGGGCGCGGGCTTGGCGGCCGGCGCCGGTGCTGGCGCGGCAGCCGGGGCTGGCCGCGGTGGCGCAGGAGCAGCGATGGGTTGCGGCGGCGGCGCGGGTGGGGAGATAGGCGCAGCAACCGGAGGTGGCGGTGCGGGTGGAGGGATGGGCGCAGCAACTGATGGCGGCGGCGCGGGAACGGGAACCGGGGTGGCGACCGGCGCAGGCGGTGGAGGTGGCGCGGGCGCCGCTACGGGTGGGGGAGCGCGGACCGGTGCGGCCACCGGCTGTGGTGGTGACGCTGGAGCGGGTGCGGCAACCGGAGCCGGCGGTGGCACAGGCGCAGCAACCGGCGCGGGAGGAGGCGGCGCCGGCGCGGGGATGGGAATCGCGACGGGTTCTGGCGGGGGCGCGACGGGTTTGGCGAGCGGTGGCGGCGTCGGCTCCACGGCAGGCGCCGGTGCGGCGACCGGTGGCGGTGGCGGGGCGGGAGCGGCAACTGCCGGCGGTGGAGCTGGCGCCGCAACCGGAGGTGGCGGGGCCGGTGCGGGCGTTGCGACTGGCGCAGGCGCCTGTTCCGGCGCGGGGGCAGGCTTGGCCTCCGGCGCAGGCGGCGCTCCCAGGGGCGGAGTGGGCGGCCCGTAGATGATCAGGCGCGGAGTCTCTTCGGCGCTGCCGGCGGATCCCGCTTTTGCGCCAGTTTCGGTGTCGGGGATCGGCTCGGTGCGCGAGGGCATGCGGCGTCTCTGCGCCTCGGCCGATTGCATCGCCCCGAGCAAGGTGACCAATGCCAGGCCGAATACCGCCTGACGCATGAACCCACGCCGCACCATCGCCCTATTCTAATCGGGTACGCTCTGCCCGATGGCATCACGGCGGACGAAAGCGTCACCGCAAAAGCGGCGACTGGTGGTGGCGATCACCGGCGCAAGCGGAGCGGCCTACGGGGTCGCGCTGCTGCGCGAGCTGAGAGCTGCGCCCGGATGGGAAAGCCACCTGGTGCTCTCGGACGCAGGCGCGCTCACCTGCTGGCACGAGCTGCGCATGAAGCGCCAGGACGTGGAGCGGCTCGCATCTGCCGCCTACCGACCGCGCGATATCGCCGCGCCAATCGCGAGCGGCTCCTTCCTTGCCGAAGGCATGGTCATCGCGCCCTGCTCGATGAAGACGCTGTCGGCCGCGGCGCACGCGCACGCGGACGACCTTGTCGCCCGCGCGGCCGACGTGGCGCTGAAGGAGCGCCGCCGCCTGGTGCTGCTCGTGCGCGAGACGCCGCTCAACCTCGCGCACCTGAGGAATATGGTCGCGGTCACCGAAATGGGCGGGATCGTGTTTCCGCCGGTGCCCGCGCTGTATGCCCTGCCGAAGACCATCGACGAAGTGGTGGCGCACACGGTGGGCCGCGTACTGGACCTGTTCGGCATCGCCTCCGGGAAGCTCAAGCGCTGGCAGGGAATCGATGGCTGAACTCGCCGCATTCTCGGATTCCTATGCCGAGGCGCGCAAAAAATTCATCGATGCAGCGCGCCGCGCTGGCGCCAAGCTCGCGAGCTACCAGCATCCGGGCGAGCGCGGGCCGGGCGGCGAGGCTCTCTGCCTGGACGTCTCGGTGCTCGGCCCGGGCAATGCCTCGCGCATCTTCGTCCTCGGCAGCGGCACGCACGGCATCGAGGGCTACCCGGGCTCGGCGGCGCAGCGCGCCTGGCTGCGCGGGCGCCCGCGCCTGCCCAGGGACACCGCGGTGGTGTTCTTCCATGCGCACAACCCCTGGGGGTTCGCGCACAAGACCCGCACCACCGAGG
>JAYRND010000350.1:0-2458 GCA_041904885.1 Burkholderiales bacterium | reverse complement strand
GAGAAGCCGGTCAAGCGCCTGCCGGACAAGACGCCGCCGCTGCCCGCGCCGGCCGATCACCTGAACGTGCTGCGCGCGCTCGAGCTCGACCAGCCGCTCACCAAGGCCGAGTACGCGAAGCAGCTCGAGAAGTGGCAGGGCCGCCTCAACGTGGCCTCGCGCCACCCGCGCTTCAAGGACTTTTCGGTGGTCGCGGTGTTCGAAGGCAACGACGCGGCGGGCAAGGGCGGCGCGCTGCGCCGCGTCACCGGCGCGCTGGACGCGCGCTCCTACACCAACATTTCTGTGGCGGCGCCCACCGAAGAGGAGCGCGCGCAGCCCTATTTGTGGAGGTTCTGGCGCCACCTGCCGAGGGCCGGGCGCTTCACGTTCTTCGACCGCTCGTGGTACGGCAGGGTGCTGGTCGAGCGGGTGGAGGGCTTCTGCGGCGAGGCCGACTGGATGCGGGCCTACACCGAGATCAACGACTTCGAGGGCGCGCTGCTGCGCCATGGCTGCGTGGTGGTCAAATTCTGGCTGGCGATCAGCAAGGCCGAGCAGTTCCGCCGCTTCAAGCTGCGCGAGAAGATCGCCTTCAAGCGCTTCAAGATCACCGACGAGGACTGGCGCAACCGCAAGAAGTGGGACGCCTACGAGGTCGCGGTCTGCGACATGGTCGATCGCACCTCGACCTCGCTCGCGCCCTGGACGCTGGTCGAGGCGAACAACAAATACCACGCGCGCATCAAGGTGCTGAAGACGCTCTGCCGCGCGCTGGAAGCGGCGCTGGAGCGCCCGGGCGGCAGGAAGAAATAGCTTTTCTGCTAGGCTTGCGGCATGACCGTCGCCGCACGCTGGATCCGCCTGCCCGCCAACGGCATTCCGGCCCTGCACGCCGCCTGCGCCGGCTTCGCGCGCGCGCAGGGGCCGGATTCCGCGCCCGCCGCGCTCTGGGCGCGCTGCGGCGACGAACGGCACGCGATCGCGGTCGTCGCTCCGCTCAAGTACCTGCCGGGCCGCAGCTCGCGCTGGCGCGCATGGCTGCTCGCGCCCCTGGTGGCGGCTTATCGCCACCGGGGAGTGACCGCCTATTTCGACGCCGACCGGATCTGCCTGAGCGGACAGCCGATCAGCGGCGTGGGCGCTTCGGCGGTCGGCGCCTGCGCGGTGGTGGTCGTGGACTTCGCGGCCTGGGGCGAAGCCTTCCTGCAGGCGCTGCGCCATCGCTTCGAGGCGCAGTACGGGTGGACGTTCGATACCTCCTGGCCTACCGCTGCGGAAAAGGCGGAGATCGACGAGGCTCTGGATGCGGCCTAGCAGGACGCGGCCGAGGCCGCGTGGGCGGCGCGCCTGGCTGCGCGCGGGCGCGGCGGCGCTGGCGCTGCAGATCGCGGCGCAATTCGCCGTGCTTCGCGGCGCCCTGGCCGCCGGCTCGCTGGCCAAGGGCATCCACCGGCTGCGCGGCGATGTGCGCGTCAACGGCGCGCCCGCCATCGAGGGAATGGACGTGAAAGCGGGCGACGTCATCATCACGGGCGCCGGCAGCGAGGTGCTGTTCGTGACCGGCAAGGACGCGTTCCTCGTGCGCGCCAACACGCGCATCGAGGTCCAGGGTACGGCGGGCGCGCTGCTCACCACGGGACTGCGCGTGCTGAGCGGCGCGGTGCTGTCCGTGTTCACCCCGGGCGAGCCGAAAACGATCCGCACGCCGACCTCGACCATCGGCATCCGCGGCACCGCGGTATACATCGAGGCGGAGGAAGCGCGCACTTATGCCTGTGTCTGCTACGGCGAGGCGGATTTGGCGGCGAGCGCCGACCCGGGCGCGCGCGAAACGGTGCGCACCACGCACCACGAGCATCCGCGCTACATCCTGGGCACGGGCGCGCCGCAGATGCTGATGACCGCGCCGGTGATCAACCACACCGACGCCGAGCTGGAGATGCTCGAGAACCTGGTCGGCCGCTGGCCGCCGTTCTCGCCCTGGCCGGGTGAGAGCCGCCCGCGGCAGGGCTACTGAGGCCGCGAAGCGGAGCGGTGACCTAGTGAACACGCATGCCGTGCCGCTCGCAGTCCTGATCGCCTACATCAGCGGCAGCGACGCGCTCCTCAAGTCGATCGGGCAGACGCTGGCGGCCGAAGCCGTCAGCGAGTGCCTTGCCGGCCAGCGGGCTGCGGCGGAAAAATTCGGCGGTACCGTGGTGAAGACCGTCGGCGGCCAGTTCATCGCGAGCTTCGCCGACGTGGATTCCGCGATGCAGGCGGCGAGCGCGATGCAGGTTTTCTTCAGCGCGCGGCGCGACGGACTGGCCCTGAGGGTCGGTCTTACCGTCGGCCCGGTGATCCAGGAAAACCAGGACATCTTCGGCGATACCGTGAACCTCGCCGCGCGGCTCGCGGAGATGGCGAACCCGCGGCAGATCCTGACCACCCGCCAGGCGGTGGACTGCCTGGCGCCCGTCATGCGCAGCGTCTGCCG
>JAYRND010000349.1:0-4821 GCA_041904885.1 Burkholderiales bacterium | reverse complement strand
TCCAATCCGGAGACCTCGCGGCGCGGCAACCTCTACGGCATCGTCGGCATGACGATCGCGGTCCTCGCCACGGTCCTTGGCCCGCGCGTCTCGGCAGCCGGCATCCCGTGGATCATCGCGGCGATGGTCGTGGGCGGGGCTGTGGGCCTCTACGCCGCACGCGTCGTGCAGATGACGCAGATGCCCGAGCTCGTCGCGCTGATGCACAGCCTGGTGGGCCTCGCGGCCTGCCTGGTGGGCTTCGCGAGCTACATCGACACCTCGATTACCTTCACGGGCGCGGAAAAGGCGATCCACGAGATCGAGATCTACGTGGGCATCCTCATCGGCGCGGTGACTTTCTCCGGCTCGGTGATCGCCTTCGGCAAGCTCTCGGGCAAGATCGGCGGCAAGCCGATGCTGCTGCCCGCGCGGCACTGGATCAACCTGATCGGCCTGCTGGTGGTGATCTGGTACGGGCGCGAATTCGTGCTCGCGCCCTCGATCGAGGCGGGCATGACGCCGCTCATCGTCATGACGGTGATTTCGCTCCTCTTCGGCATCCACATGGTGATGGCGATCGGCGGCGCGGACATGCCGGTGGTGGTGTCGATGCTGAACAGCTACTCGGGCTGGGCGGCGGCGGCGACCGGGTTCATGCTCTCGAACGACCTGCTCATCGTCACCGGCGCGCTGGTGGGCTCCTCCGGCGCGATCCTCTCGTACATCATGTGCCGGGCGATGAACCGGCACTTCATCGCCGTCATTGCCGGCGGATTTGGCACCGGCGAAGGCGCGCCGGCGGCCAAGGGCGGAACCCAGCCCGCGGGCGAGGTGGCGCCGGTCACGGCGCCGGAAACCGCCGAACTGCTGCGCGACGCGAAGAACGTGATCATCGTGCCCGGCTACGGCATGGCGGTGGCGCAGGCGCAGCACACCGTGTACGAGATCACCAAGCACCTGCGCGAGAAGGGCGTGAACGTGCGCTTCGGCATCCATCCTGTCGCCGGCCGAATGCCGGGCCACATGAACGTGCTGCTGGCCGAGGCGAAAGTGCCCTACGACATCGTGCTGGAGATGGACGAGTTGAACGGCGACTTCCCGGACACCGACGTGGCGATGGTCATCGGCGCCAACGACATCGTGAACCCGGCGGCGCAGGACGATCCCACAAGCCCGATCGCCGGCATGCCGGTGCTGGAGGTCTGGAAAGCAAAGACCTCGATCGTCATGAAGCGCAGCATGGCCTCCGGCTACGCGGGCGTCGACAACCCGCTCTTCTACAAGGAAAACAACCGCATGCTGTTCGGCGACGCGAAGAAGATGCTCGACGAGGTGCTGACCGCGCTGAAGGCCTAGCCTTCAATCCTCGCTGGGCCGCATTGCGGCAAGCGCGAAGCGGACGAGCTCGGCAACGTTGCGCACGCCGAGCTTCTCCATGATCCTGGTCCGGTGTACTTCGACGGTGCGGGGGCTGATCCCTAGCGCCAGGGCAATTTCCTTGGAATGCAGTCCCTGGGCGGCCTTTTCCAGAACCTCGCGCTCGCGCGCGGTCAGGCGGCCGAGCTTCTCAAGATCGCCGCGCAAAGACTCGCCTTTCCGGATCCGCCGCTCCTCCAGCGCGAACGCGGTCTCGATCGCTGCGCGCAACTGCGCCTTTTCGAAAGGCTTCTCGAGGAAATCCACCGCCTGCGACCGGAACGCCGCGCGGGCGGTCGCGACGTCCCCGTGCGCCGTGATAATGACGAAGGGCAGGGCGATACCCCGGCTGCGCAGGCTGTCCTGCAACTCGACACCGCTGCGACCGGGCAGGCGGACGTCGGCGATGACGCAGCCGGCCCAGTCTTCCCGCCATGCAGCGAGAAACGCCTCCGCATCGGCAAACACAGAGGTCCGATATCCGTCCAGGCCGAGCATGAGCGCCAGCGAGTCGCGGACGGACGCATCGTCATCTATGACGTAAACCGTCAGGCGCTCGGGACGCATGGCAGTATCAGGTCGAATTGGCCGTGCGCCTTCTCGGGCGCTTCCAGCGCTCCTCCGTGCGCTTCGGCGATGGCGCGACTGACTGCAAGGCCGAGCCCCATGCCCGTCGGCTTGCCGGAGATGAACGGCTCGAACAGCCTCGTGCGAGCCGCCGCGTTGACCCCGGGTCCGTTGTCGATGACCGCGATCCGGACGCGGCCACCGCCCAGTCGATCCGCGACGACGTCGATCCTCGGATCGGCGACTCCGGCGCCCACCACCGAATCCACCGCGTTGGCAATCAGGTTGCGCAGAATCACTTCCACCTGGAGCCGGTCCACATAGAGCGACGGCATGGCGGGAGGGCTCCGCACCTCGAACGAGATCCGGTGAGCGCCGATCGTGCTTTCTGCGATGCGGCGAGTTGTCGCCAGCAACCCGTCGACGGCGACCGTCTCCAGTCGCGTTGTGCCCGACCGGAAGAAGTCGCGAAGCCGGCGAACGACTTCTGCCGCCCGGCCCGCTTCCGCAAGAATCTTCGCCAGGACCTCGCCCGCTTCCGCCACCCGCCCGCGCTCGAGAAGCAGCTGTGCGGAATTGCCGTAGTTGGCGACCGCGGTCAGCGGCTGATTCACCTCGTGCGCGATTGCCCCCGCCATCTCGCCCGCCGCAGCCAGCCGCAGCGTCTGCCTGAATCCCTGCTCCGCGTGCTGCCGTTGGTCGACCATGACTCCCAGGTACAGGCCCGTAAGTGTAAGAGAAACGAGCAGTGCCTGAAGCTCGAAAACCGGAAGGGTGGCACCCGCAGCGCTATGCGCGCCCACGGCAATGCCCATCTGCACGATCCCGGTAGCGAGGATGGCGCCGTTCATGCCGAACCGGACGGCGATCCAGATCAGCGGCAGGAACAGGAGATAGAACTGGCGCGAGGGGTCGCCGCCGAGTCCGCCGAAAATAAGCCAGACGGTCGCCGCGAGGACGACCGCCTGAAGCAGCGCCTCGGGCCGGCGAGTCAGCGCCAGGATTGCGGACCTGCGCGCCGGGTCGGCCGCGGCAAACAGGAGAGGCGCCGTGATCAGGATGCCCACCGCGTCACCGATCCAGAACCGGAACCAGGCCTGCCCGAACGCGAGATTTGCCATCGAGCTCGCGGCGCCCAGCGCCCAGACGAATGCCGCGCCGACCAGGCCCGAGCCTGCGACGACGACGATCGCGAAAATGGTCAGCTGCCGTGTAGAGCGCAGCCCGGTATCGCTCAGCAGCGACCTCAGCACCGCGGCAATGGCCGTGTATCCCCCCACGAGCACGACCGCAGTAGCCACCGCTACCGCATAGCCCCCGGGCACCTGCCGGACGACGATGTCCGCGAGCAGGATCGCAGCCAGTACCGCCGGCGCGTGGACGAGGCCGCCGAGCATCATCCACACGATCGCCAGTGCGGGCTGGGGATTCCAGGGGGTGATGTTGAACGGCCCGACCGGATCGATGTAGCTGGCCCAGTCAAGCGCGATGTAACAGGGCGCGAACACCGCCGCATCGCGCAGATATCTGAGGAATTTCATCCGCTTCGCGGCATCATGCTGCGCGCCCGGTCGCGAGGCAAGTAGGAGGTTCTACGTACGCGCTCTTGCGCCTTACGCGGGCGCGCCGGCCTGCCTACAGTCGCGTCATGACCCTGACCCCCGCGACCCTCGAGATCGTCGGCGCCGGCCTCTTCGCGCTGGCCGTCCTCCATACGTTTTCCACGCGCTACTTTGAGCACCTCGCACATACGCGGACTGCGCATGCCGGCCTCTGGCACCTGCTGGGCGAGGTGGAGACGGTCTTCGGCTTCTGGGCATTCGTGCTCGTGGTGTTCATGGCGCTGGCCTACGGCTGGGGCGCAACCACCACCTACCTTGAGGAGCGGCGCTTCGTCGAGCCGATGTTCGTCTTCGTGGTCATGGTAATCGCTGCCAGCCGGCCGGTGATGCAGCTGGCGTCCGACGGGGTGCAATCGGTCGCGCGCTTCCTGCCCGCGCAGCCCGCGGTCGCCCGCTACTTCCTGAGCCTGTCGCTGGTACCGCTGCTGGGCTCGCTGATTACCGAGCCCGCCGCCATGACGCTCGCGGCGCTGATGCTGCGCGAGTGCATCTTCGCGACGGCGGCTTCCCGGCGCCTCAAGTATGCGACGCTGGGAGTGCTTTTCGTCAACGTGTCCATTGGCGGCACGCTCACCAATTTCGCTGCGCCGCCGGTGCTTATGGTGGCCGCGAAGTGGGAATGGACTACCGCGTACATGCTTTCCGCCTTCGGTGCGAAGGCCGCGCTCGCCGTGCTCGTCAATGCGCTCGCGCTGACGCTGGTCTTCCGGCGCGAGCTGGCCAGGCACGCCGAACACCGCGCCCGCGGTGCGGAAAATCGCGTGCCGGCGGGATTCGTGGCGCTGAACGTCGCCATTCTCGCGGCGGTGGTGGCGACCAACCACCACCCGGAAGCTTTCATGGGTATGTTCCTGCTGTTCCTCGGCTTCGCGGAGGCCTACCGCCGCCACCACGACCGCCTGATCCTCCGCGAGGGGCTCATGGTCGCTTTCTTCCTGGCCGGCCTGGTGGTGCTCGGCGCGCAGCAACGCTGGTGGCTGCAGGACGCAATCGCGGGGTTGGACGAGTCGGCCCTCTTCTACGGCGCCGCCGCGCTTACTGCCATCACCGACAACGCCGCGCTCACCTACCTCGGCTCGCTTGTGGACGGCGTCTCCGACGAATACAAGTACGCGCTGGTCGCAGGGTCCGTCGCCGGTGGCGGCCTGACGGTCATCGCCAACGCGCCCAACCCCGCCGGCTTCGCGATCCTCAAGGACCAGTTCGACGACCAGTCGATCAGCCCGTTCGGCCT
>JAYRND010000348.1:0-2701 GCA_041904885.1 Burkholderiales bacterium | reverse complement strand
GGCAGGTTTGCCTTGAGCCAGCCGCGGACTTCGTCGCGGAAAGCGGACTCTTCCTGGGAATAGTTGAGGTCCATGGGGATTCCTCCAGAGGAAGCTGAAAGTGTACTGCGGGTCCCCCGCCCGGGGCAGCCCCCGGCGGCCCGTTTCAAACGACCGGCGGAGCGTGCCTACCGCGCGCGCGAATCGGCGGCGCCAAGCCCCATCACCGTCTTGGGAGGGAAGCGCTTGAACGTGGCCAGGTGCTGGCGGATCCCCAGCTGGAACGCCTCCATGTACGCAAGCTTGCGCGTCAGGTAGTTGTGCGTTTCCTTGGGGTCGAGGTACAGGTTGTAGAGGGCCGGGTACGTGTGCTGCTGCAGGATTCCCGTGAATCCGCCCGGCCCCCAGGCGCCGCCGTCCTCGTCGCTGGTCGAGCGCAGCACCATCTTGTACTCGCCGCAGCGCAACGCGGAGAAGTTCTGCATCAGCCAGTAGTAGTGGTACTTGCGGTGCGACAGGCCGCCAGGTGCGAGCAGGAACGCGCTCTGGTCCACGCCGTCGATGTAGCGGTCGGCGGGCAGGGACGCAGATGCGCCCGCCAGCGCCAGCGCGGTCGGCAGCAGGTCGCTGAAATTGAACAGGCCGTCCGACTGCTGCCCGGCTTCGATCATGCCCGGCCAGGAAAGGATCCCCGGCACCCGCACCCCGCCTTCCCAGGTCGAGCCCTTGGCGCAGCGGAACGGCGTATAGGCGGCGTCCGGCCAGGTCTCCATGTGCGGGCCGTTGTCGGAGGACACGAACACCAGCGTGTCCTCCAGCTGCCCGCTCTCGCGCAGCGCGTCGAGGAGGCGCTGGATGATCGCGTCCAGCTCGATCAGCGTGTCCTTGTACGGGTGCTTCGCGGGCGACGAGGCAAGATACTTCTCGTGCGGGTAGTTGTCGAAATGCGCGCCGCGCGTGCAGTGATACAGGAACCAGGGCTGCTTCGACTTCGGGCGCGCCTTGATGAAGGCCTCCGAGTAGCGGCACCACTTCTCGTCGAGCAGCGACAGCGCCGGGATCGTCACCTCCTCCACGTTTTCCGGCGTCCCGCCCCTCTTCGCGTGCACGAAGCAGCGGTTGAAGGGCATGTTCTTCACCCACTCGGTGCGCGCCTCGGAGTACACGATCTCCGGGAAGAAATGCGGGTCGCGCCACTCGGTGTACATGTCCGACACCGAAAGAAAGCCGTAGAAGTCGTCGAAGCCCACGTTCTGCGGCTGCGAGGCCGTGTTCTCGCCGATGTGCCACTTGCCGACCGCCTGCGTCGCGTAGCCCGCCTGCGCGAGCAGCTGCGGCAGCGTCGCCTCGCCCTGCAGGCCGCCCGGCTCGCCGTACATCGGCGGGCGGTGCAATCCGTGCCGGTGCGGCACGCGCCCGGTGAGCAGCGTCGCGCGCGAGGGCGAGCAGGTCGGTTCCGAATAGCAGGAGGTGAGCTGCAGCCCGCCGCGCGCGAGCCGGTCGAAATTGGGCGTGGGCGCGCCCACCGCGACGCCGCCGCCGTAGCAGCCGAAATCGCCCCAGCCCACGTCGTCCATCAGGAACACGAGGATGTTGGGGCGCTTGCCGCGGCGCGCGACGAATTCGGCGATCTTCCGCGCCGCCGCCGCCGACTGCTCCGGATGCGCGAACGCCGGCTCCAGGTTCTCGGCGACCCGCACGGCGGGTGCGGCGATCGTGTCGAAATTCTTCATGGCTTGGTCCCTTTCGTGTCCGCGCTCGCGGAGGATTCGCGGGCGGCGGCGCCATAGATGCCCTTGGACATGGTGGAGGACGACGATTCCATGAGGTGCTTGTAGACCGCCGCGCGCAGGGCATGCGCCGCGCGGTCCCCGGGCGCCGCTTCCACCGCCCAATCGGCAAGATGCGCGGCAAGCCGCGAATTCCCTGCGGCAAGCAGCTCCTTGCCGCGTGCCAGCAGCCGGTCGACGCCGCCCAGGGCGGCGATCTCGCGCGCAAGCTCACCCCGCGGCGCGGGCTTCAGCTCGCTCGGCACGCCGCTGTACCAGCCGCCGAAGCACCGCACCAGGTTGCGCACGATGAATTCGGGCTCGTCGTAGACCGGCCTGAGGTAGGGCTTGGCTTCGAGCTCTGCGGGCGCGCGCACCTCGTGCACGATCTGGTAGATGGTCTGGCCCGCGTTCAGGCGCTCGAGGGTCTGGCGCACGAGCGACTCGAGATAGCTGGCCGTGTCGAGGAGCGCCTCGCGCACGCGTGCCGCGCCGGCGATGGGCAGGCCATGGCCCGGCAGCAGCAGCTCGGGCGCGAGCGCCGCCATCGCGCGCAGCGCTGCCGCCCAATCGACGGCGTAGCGCTGCACCTTTTGCGGGTTGCCCGCGTTGGGCGCCGCCCAGATGAAAAGGTCCCCCGTGCACAAGGTCTTCGTCTGCGGCAGCCAGGCCCAGGCATGGTCATCCGTTTCGCCCCTGGCATGGTGCAGCTCGAGCCGGGTGCCGCCGACTTCGATGGCAGCACGGTCGACGAAGGTATCGGTGGGCGCCTGGAACTCGGTGGGCCATTGCGTGTCGGCGCTGAACTGACGGCTGTTGATGATCGAGTTGTAGCCGGCGGTGTCCACGTACCGGCGCATGCGCGGCAGCACGTTCACGTGCCCGACGATGCGCGGGGCCGCCCAGTTGCGTTCGCGGGCCTCGGCGAGGAACGGCGGCAGGCCGTAGGCGTG
>JAYRND010000045.1:0-8515 GCA_041904885.1 Burkholderiales bacterium | reverse complement strand
CATCTGCTGCTGGCCGCCCGAGAGCAGGCCGGCTTCCTGCCCGGCACGCTCCCTGAGGATCGGGAAGTAGCCGTAGACCATCTCCAGGTCCCGCGCCACCCCCTGCGGGTCGCGCCGCGTGTAGGCGCCCATGCGCAGGTTTTCGTGCACGGTCAGGAGCGGGAACACTTCGCGCCCTTCCGGCGCATGGCCGATGCCCCGGCGCACGATCCAGTCCGGGTCGCGGCCCTGGATCTCCTCGCCCTCGAAGCGGATCTGGCCCTTGGAGGGGTCGATGATCCCGGAGATCGTCTTGAGGATGGTGGACTTGCCGGCGCCGTTGGCGCCCAGCACGGTCACGATCTTGCCCCGCTCGACCTTCAGGCTCACGCCGCGCAGCGCCTGCACCGGCCCGTAGCTGGCCTCGACGTTCGCCAGCTCGAGGAAGGCGTCACTCATGCCGCCTTCCCCAGGTACGCCTCAATCACGTCCGGATTGGACTGTACCTCGGCGGGCGTGCCCTCGGCGAGCACCCGGCCCATGTTCAGCGCGAGCACGCGGTCGGAGACGCGCGAGACGAGGTTCATGTCGTGCTCGACCATCAGCACCGTGATGCCGAGGTGATTCTTGATGTCCTGGATCCAGAACGCCATGTCGTCGGTCTCCTCGGGGTTCAGGCCCGAGGAGGGCTCATCGAGCAGCAGCAGGCGCGGCTCGGTGGCGAGCGCGCGCCCGAGCTCGACGACCTTGCGCACGCCGTAGGGCAAGCCGGCAACGAGGCTGTCGCGGTATTTGGCGAGCTCGAGGAAATCGATCACCTTCTCCACCGCCTCGCGCGCGCCCAGCTCGGCGCGCCGCACGGCCGGCGCGAACAGCAGCTCCTGCCAGAGCGAGGTCGAGCGGTGCCGGTGCCGGCCGATGAGCAGGTTCTGCAGGACCGTGGCGTGCTCGAACAGCTCGATGTTCTGGAAGGTGCGCGCAATGCCGAGGCTGGCGACGCGGTGAGGCGCATAATTGTTTATTGTTTTATTTTCAAAGATTATTTGTCCGCTTGTGGCGGGATAAATCAGTCCGACGAGGTTGAAGATCGTCGTCTTGCCCGCGCCGTTCGGGCCGATGATGGTGAACACCTCGCCGCGCTTCACCTCGAAGCTCACGTCGTCCACGGCCACCACGCCGCCGAAGCGGATCCCCAGGTTCTCGACCTTGAAGAAGCTCATAGAGGAATGCACGCTCGCATTAGCGCAGCCGCTCCGATTTCATGTACGACTTCTGGCGCTTGAACATGCCGCGGCGGTAGAAGGGGAAAAGCTCGAAGTAGGTGCGGATCTTGAGCCAGCGGCCGTACAGCCCCAGCGGCTCGAAGATGATGAACAGGATCAGCACCATGCCGAACACCACCGCCTGCAGGCCCGAGGGGGCGAGCCCTTCGGGGAGCCAGCCCTTGGCGATCGCGATCGCCTGCGGCAGCACGATGATGAAGGCGGCGCCCAGCACCGCCCCGTGCAGGAAGCCGATGCCGCCCAGGATCACGATCGTGATCAGCTCGATCGACTGGAACAGCGTGAACTGCTCGGGTGAGATGAACGCGAGCTTGTGCGCGTACAGCGCGCCGCCGACGCCGGTGAGCGCCGCCGAGATGGCGAACGACATGGTCTTGTACTTGGCGAGGTTCACGCCCATGCACGAGGCGGAGATCTCGGAGTCGCGGATGGCGACAAAGGCGCGCCCGGTCGGCGAGCGCAGAAGGTTCACGCAGGCGAGGCAGCTCAGGACCGTGAGCGCGAGGCAGAGGTAGTAGAACTCGGCGTCCGACTCCAGCTTCCAGCCGAACAGATCCACGGGCTTCAGGTGCTTGCCCTCGTTGCCGCCGGTGAGCTTGGTCCAGCGCGTGATGATCTCCTCGACGATCACGTTGAACGCGAGCGTGGCGATGGTGAGGTAGATGCCCTTCAGGCGCAGGGCGGGCAGGCCCACGATGATGCCCACCACCGCCGAAAACAGCGCCGCGCAGCTGATCGAGATGGCGAAGGGCACCCCCGCGGCCTGCATGAGGGCCTCGGTATAGGCGCCGACGGCGAGGAACGCGGCGTGGCCGAGCGACACCTGCCCCGTGAAGCCGGTGAGGATCATCAGGCCGAAGCCGACGATGGAGTAGATGCAGATGAAGTGCAGCTGCGACAGCACGTACTCGCCCGCCCACCACGGCGCAGCGATCAGCAGGACGCCGAGAACGCCGTACCAGAACACCTGGCCGCCGTGCTTGAAGAGGCGCAGGTCCTGCTCGTAGTCGGTTTTGAAAAGGAAGCGCATGAGAGGATCGCCTGCGGCTCTGCTCAGACCTTCTTTTTCGCCGTCTCGCCGAAAATCCCGGAGGGCCGCACCAGCAGGACCAGGAGTACCACCACGTAGGCGGCGACGTCCTTGAAGCCTTCCGGCAGGTAAAAGCCCGCAAGCGCCTCGACTACGCCGATGGTCAGGCCGCCGACAATGGACCCGGGCACGCTGCCGAAGCCGCCCACCACCGCCGCGGGAAAGGCCTTGAGGCCGATGAAACCCATGTTCGAGTGCACGAAGGTCACCGGCGCGAGCAGGATCCCCGCGAACGCGGCGACGCCGGCCGACAGTCCCCAGATCATCATGTTCACGCGCCGCACCGGGATGCCCATGTAATAGGCGGCCAGCTGGTTCTGCGAGGTCGCCTGCATGGCCACGCCGAGCGTGGAGAAGCGGAAGAACGCGTACAGGCCCGCGCACAGCGCCGCTGTCATTGCGATCACCATCAGCTGCTGGAGCGGCAGCACGACGCCGCCGACCCGCCAGACGTCCTCGGAGAACGGCGTCGGGATCTGGTAGGTCTCGGTGCCCCAGCCCGGCACCATCGTGACCAGGCCGCGCACGACGTAGCCGATGCCGATCGTGATCATCACCACGGTGAACGCGGGCTGGCCGAGCACGGGCCGCAGCACCAGGCGCTCGAGCAGCATGCCGACCGCCGCCATCACCAGGACGGCGAACAGGATCGTCGCCCAGTAGGGCCAGCCCATCATCACGCTCGCGGTGAGCGCGAAGAAGCCGCCCAGCATCATCAGGTCGCCCTGCGCGAAATTCACGGTCTCGGTCGCCTTGTAGATCAGGACAAAGCCGAGCGCGACCAACGCGTACACGCAGCCGAGCGACACGCCCGCCACCAGCAACTGAAGCAGATCGACCAACGCTCCTCCCGCGCGGGATTTTAGCTAGACTAGCCCGCGATGAAAACAATTCGCGTGGGCGCTGGCCTGGGCTTCTACGGAGATTCGTGGCGCCCGGTGCGCGCGTCCATCGAACGCGGCGGCGTGCAGTACATCGCGTCCGATCATCTCTCGGAGCTCACGCTCGCGATTCTGCAAAAGGACCGGCAGAAGGACCCTTCGGCGGGCTACGCGCGCGACGGCGTGCCGATGCTCACCGAGCTCTGGCCGCTCGCGGCGAAGAACAAGGTGCGGTTTGTTCTGAATGCAGGGGGATTGAACCCCCAAGGGGCCCGCGAAGCCATTTTCCGATCCTTTAGAGAGAAGGGCTGGAAGGCGAAGATCGCGACCGTCACTGGCGACTCGGTGCTGGAGCGCATCGACGAGCTGCGCGCGGCGGGCGAGGCGCTCGCGCACATGGACACGGGCGCCGATATCGGCGCAGTGCGCGACAGGATGCTGTTCGCGAGCGCCTACCTGGGCGCGCAGCCGATCGCGCAGGCGCTGTCGCAGGGAGCCGACATCGTGCTCACCGGCCGGGTCGCGGACGCGGCGCTCACGCTCGGGCCGCTCACGCACGAGTTCGGCTGGCGCTGGGACGACTGGGACCGCATGGCGGCCGGACTGACGCTGGGGCACCTGCTGGAGTGCTCCGGGCAGGGCTCGGGCGGCAACTTCGGCTCCGCGGGCGAATGGGCGCGGGTGCCCGATTACGCGCACCTCGGCTATCCGATCGCCGAAGTGTCCGCGGACGGCAGCGCCCTCTTCACCAAGCCGCCGGGCACGGGCGGCCGGGTCTCCTTCGACACCATCCGCCAGCAGCTGCTCTACGAGGTGCACAACCCGCACGCCTACTATTCGCCCGACGTGGTGCTCGACATGGGTACGCTGAAGTTCACGGACGAAGGCGGCGATCGGGTGAGAGTGAGCGGCGCCTCCGGCGCGGCGCGGCCGAAGACGCTCAAGATCGTCGCTGGCTACCAGGACGGCTGGATGGGCACCGGCATGATCGGCTTCGCCTGGCCCGAGGCCTACGCCAAGTGCGAGAAGAGCGCGGAAATCATCGGCGCGCTGGTCAAGGAGCGCGGCTGGGCGATCGAAGACAGCAACGTCGAATACATCGGCTACAACTCGCTGCTCGGCGCCAACGCGGACCCGACCTATCGCGACCAGCTGAATGAATGTTTCCTTCGCATGACGATCCGTACGAAGGACCGCAAGGTCGCCGATGCCTTCGGCCGCCTGTTTCCCTGGCTCGGGCTTTCCGGCCCGCCGTACGTGGGCAGCATGAAGGGCGTGCAGCCGGCCAAGGAACTGCTCGGAATCTGGCCTACGCTGGTTTCCCGGGAGCTGGTGGAGAAGAACGTGAAGATAGAAGTCGAGAGCGTCTGATGCGCGTCCCACTCTGGAAAATCGCGCACGCGCGCTCGGGAGACAAGGCCGACCGTGCCGACATCGGCCTGTTCGCCTTCGACGCGGAGACGTACGCCGTGCTCAAGCGCGAAATCACCAGAGAGCGCATCGCCGCGCACTTTTCCGGCATGGGCATCGGCGCGGTCGAGCTCTGGCCGCTCGACAACATCCTCGCGCTGAAGATCGTGTTGAATGCCGCCCTGCAGGGCGGCGCGGCACGCAGCCTCAGGATGGACAACCTGGGCAAGAACGTCGCCGCGCAACTGCTGCGCCTGGAAATCGAGGCTCCGTCCGATCTGCCGCGTCTGAAATCCCCATGAATCGACGACTATTCCTTGCCGCCCCGGCCCTCGCCTGCGCGGGACTGCTTGCCTTCGGCTACTACCTGCAGTATTTCCAGGGCCAGGACCCCTGCCCGCTGTGCATGGTGCAGCGGGGCTTTTTCTACATGGTATTGGCGGTATTCCTGGTTGCTGCAGTGCACTTTCCGCAGAAAACCGGAGCGAGGATCTACTGCGCCGCGGGGTTCCTCGCCGCACTCGGCGGATTCGGCGTCGCCGCGCGCCACGTCTGGCTGCAGCACCTGCCGCCGGACAAGGTGCCTTCCTGCGGTCCGGACCTGTTCTACATGCTCGAGAACCTGCCGTTCAACCGCATGCTGCAGAAGCTGTTCATGGGCTCGGGCCAGTGCGCGGAGGTACACTGGAGGTTCCTCGGCCTATCCATCGCCGAGTGGTCGCTCGCCTGGTTCGCGGCTCTCGCGTGCTACGCGGTCTGGCTGGGAACGAAGCAGCGCTAGCAGCTCAACGTCTGACGGGAGGGACTCATGGACTTCTCCGTACTGGCAACGTCACTGCAAACCACGCTCGGCGGCCAGCTGCCCAGCATCTTCGGCGCCCTCGGCATCATTGCGATCGGCTGGATCGCGGCGGTGATCCTGCGCGCGGGCACCCGGCGCCTGCTCGGCCTGCTGAGCGTGGACCGGCGCATCGAGGAAAGCACCGGCCAGAAGGTGGGCGTCGAATCGGGAATCGCCGTGGGCGTGTTCTGGCTCATCATCCTCGTGACGATCGTCGCGGTGTTCGACTCGCTGCACCTCGACCGCATCTCGAACCCGTTCGCGCAGCTCGTGGCGCAGATCGTGGGGTACGCGCCGCGCCTGGTGGCGGGCACGATCCTCGTACTGCTCGCCTGGCTGGTCGCCACCGTGCTGCGGGCGATCGTCAACCGCGCGCTCGCGGCGACCACGCTCGACGACAAGCTGTCGAAGGAAGCCGGCATGGAGCCGATGAGCCGGACGGTCGCCAACGTGCTCTTCTGGCTGGTGATCCTGCTGTTCATGCCGAGCATCCTCGCCGCCTACGACCTGCGCGGGCTGCTCGAGCCGGTGCAGTCCATGCTCACGCGGCTGCTCGACATGGTGCCGAACGTGTTCGGCGCCGCCATCATCGGCTTCGTCGGCTGGCTGGTGGCCAAGGTGCTGCGCGGCCTCGTCACCAACCTGCTCGCGGCCGCGGGCGCGGACGGCCTGGGGAGCCGGATCGGCCTCGCCGACACCGTGAAGCTGTCGCGCCTCGCGGGAACCATCGTGTTCATCCTGGTCTTCGTGCCGACGCTGATTGCCGCGCTGGACGCCCTCAGGGTCGATGCGATCTCGCGGCCCGCCACCGAGATGCTGGAGCGGCTGCTCGCGGCGGTGCCGAACCTCGTCGCCGCGGCGCTGATCCTGGTGGTGACCTGGTACGTCGCGAAGTTCGCCGCCGACGTGCTCTCGCGCCTGCTCGCCGGCATGGGGTTGGACACCGTCCCCGAAAAGCTGGGTATTGGCGGCGCCTTCGCCGGAGCGCTCAAGCCCTCGGGCATAGTGCGTGGCCTGGTGCTCTTCTTCGCCATGCTGTTCGCCACGGTCGAAGCCGCGAACCGGCTGAGTTTCACCCAGGTGCGCGACCTCGTCGCCACGTTCATCAGGTTCGGCGGCGACGTGCTGCTTGGCGCCGCGATCCTGGTGATCGGCTTCTGGCTCGCCAACCTCGCCTACGACGCGATCAGCCGCGCGAGCGAGCGCACGGGCGTGGCGCGGCTCGCGCGCCTGGCGATCATCGGCCTGGTGATCGCGATGGGCCTGCGTGCGATGGGCATCGCCGATGACATCGTCAACCTGGCGTTCGCCCTGACCTTCGGTTCGGTGGCGGTGGCGTTCGCGCTCGCATTCGGCCTGGGCGGCCGCGAGGCGGCCGGGCGCCAGATGGAGCACTGGCTGTCGCAGCTGCGCAAGGACTAGCGCAGCTGGTATGACTCGCTGAAGTCGTCGAAGCCCTTCAGCGCCTCGGCGGCGTCTTCGCCGTCGCGCAGCTGGAACGAATCGAAGCCGCACTGCGCGAGCAGCTGCAGGTGGTCGCGGGCGACGACGCCGACCGCACGCAGCTCGCCCTTGTAGCCGTAGCGCTCGCGCAGCAGGCGCCCGATCGAATAGCCGCGGCCGTCGCCGTACTTGGGAAAATTGACGGCGACCACCTTCAGCCCGGGCAGCATGCCGGCGATCGCTCGCGGATCGTCGGTGGGCTCCAGGACCAGCAGGTCAGGCGGCGGCGAGGGCTCGTCGACGATCTGCCGGTTCTTGATCAAGGTTGGCATAGACGTGTTTCTTGAAAGGTTCGACGCCGGCCCGGTGGACCACGTCGACGAAGCGCTCGGTTTCGCTGTCGCGGAGCGCGAGATAGGTTTGGATCAGGCGCTCGACCACGATAGGGACGTCCGCGCGCGCGAACGAAGGGCCGATGATCTTGCCAAGCGCGGCGGGAGCCTGGTTGCCGCCGATCTCGATCTGGTACCACTCCTCCCCGTTCTTGTCGACGCCGAGAATGCCGATGTGGCCGACGTGGTGGTGTCCGCAGGCGTTGATGCAGCCCGAGATGTTCAAGTCCAGCTCGCCGATGTCGTGCAGGTAGTCGAGGTTGTCGAAACGCTCCTGGATGGCCGCAGCAACCGGGATCGACTTCGCGTTCGCGAGCGCGCAGTAATCGCCGCCCGGGCAGGAGATGACGTTGGTGAGCAGGCCGATGTTCGGCGTGGCGAGGCCCAGCGCCCGCAGCTCCTGCCACAGGCCATGCAGTTCGGCCTGCTTCACGTCGGCGAAGACGAGGTTCTGCTCGTGCGTCACGCGCAGCTCGCCGAACGAATAGTGGTCGGCGAGGTCCGCGATCCGCTCCATCTGCTCGGAAGTCACGTCGCCCGGAGGAACGCCGGTCTTCTTCAGCGAGACGGTGACCGCCGCGTATCCCGGCTGCCGGTGCGGATGCACGTTGCGCCTCAGCCAGGCGCCGAACGGCGTCTTCACCTGCGGGTAGGCGATGTCCTGCAGGCGCTCGTAGGCCGGTCGCGTGAAGCGCGACTCGATGCGCCGGATCTCCGCCTCGGTAACCGTCGCCGGACCGTCCTTGAGCTGCGACCACTCCGCTTCCACTTCCTCGCGGAATGCCTCGACGCCGCGGTCCTTCACCAGGACCTTGATGCGCGCCTTGTGGATGTTGTCGCGCCGGCCATGGCGGTTGTAGATGCGCAGGATGGCGTCCAGGTAGGTAAGCAGGTGGTGCCAGGGCAGGAACTCGCGGATCACGTGGCCGATCGCCGGCGCGCGGCCCAGCCCGCCGCCGACAATGACCTTGAAGCCGATTTCGTTCTGGGAATTCCTGATGGCATGAAGCCCGATATCGTGAACATAGGTCGCCGCGCGGTCGGTAGCGGCGCCATTGACCGCGATCTTGAACTTGCGCGGCAGGTAGGTGAACTCGGGGTGGAAGGTCGACCACTGCCGGATCAGCTCGCACCAGACGAAGGAATCGACGATCTCGTCCCGCGCCACGCCCGCGAAATGGTCGGTGGTGATGTTG
>JAYRND010000347.1:0-8430 GCA_041904885.1 Burkholderiales bacterium | reverse complement strand
GCCACCCACTCGCTGACCGGCGCGCGCGCTTCCTCGAGCGGCTGCGCGAGGATGTCCACCAGCGCCGGGCCGCCGTGCTCGGCGGCGGCAGCGAGCGCGGACTTGAGGTTTTCCGGCTTTTCGACCCTCCAGGCTTTCACCCCGAAGGCTTCGGCGACCCGGGCATGGTCGGTGCGGGAGAAATCCACCGAGAAATAGCGCTTGCCGAAGCCCGACTTCTGGCCGGCCTTGATCCAGCCGTAGCTCGAATTCGAGATCACCACCATCAGCAGCGGCGCTTTCAGCCGCACGATGGTCTCGAGCTCTCCTGCCGTGAAGCCGAAGCTGCCGTCCCCCATCACGGACACGGTCTTCGTCCCAGGCCGGCCAAAATGGGCCCCGACAGCGGCCGCCATCGAGTAGCCGAGCGCGCCGTGCGCCCGGTTGGAGATGAAATGCCGCCCGGGCTGGAGGAACTCGTAGTACGCCGAGAAATAAGGGCAGGGGGTGCCGGGGTCGCAGACCACGGTGGCGTCGCGCGGCAGGACCTCGTGCAGCGTGGCGACGACCCGCTCGGGGAGGATGGGGACATCGTCCTTGACGGCGAGGGCACGGAATTCCCCGAATTTCTTCTCTTTTGCCGCCTTCACGACTTCGGCGCCATTTCTCCGCTCGACGAACTTGAGTTCGTCAAGCATCGCCTTCAGTCCTAGCTTTGCGTCGCCCACCAGCGCGACATCGGTCTGGTAGTTGGTGCCCGGAACCATCGGATCGGCGTCGAGGTGGATTACCCGCGTACCCGGTGCGGGGTGGCGCCAGCGCTCGGTGGTCACCGACCCGGCGCGGCAGCCCACGAACACCACCAGGTCGGCCTTCATGAGCGCTTCCCGCGTCGGCAGCGTGCCGCCGTTCGAGCCGACCACGCCCAGGCAGAGCGGGTGGTCCTCGGCGAGGCTGCCCTGGCCGCTGACGGTGGTAGCCACCGGGGCGCCGAGCAGTTCCGCGAGCGCAGCGAGCTCGGCTTCGGCGCCTGCGATGACGACGCCGCCGCCGCATACGAAGATCGGCAGCTTTGCCGAACGAAGCGCGTTGGCGGCCTGCTCCACGGCCTCGGCGTCCGGCGCCTCGCGGCGCGAAGGATAGCGGCCCAGCGCTTCCTCGGCCCAGACGCTCGCTTCCGGCACTTGGCCGTTCTGTACGTCGAAGGGCAATCCCAGGTGCGCGGCGCCCGGCCGGCCGGCGGTCATGGCGCGAAAGGCGCGGCGCACCGCCTCGGGCAGCTTGTCGGCGCGGTCGATCACCTCCGTGCGCTTGGTGACCGGCCGGTAGAGCGCCTCCTGATCGAGCTCCGTGAGCGCGTAGCGTCCGCGGGAAGTGGTGGCGATGTCGGTGGTGATCCCAAGCACCGGGATGGAGCTCTCGTTGGCTTCCACGATGCCAGGCAGCAGGTAGGTCGCGCCCCCGCCCGACGGTCCCTCGCACACGCCGACCCGCCCGCTGACCCGCGCGTAGCCGTCCGCCATATAGGCAGCGGAACGCTCGTCGCGGGTCAGGACGTGCTGGATCCCGTGGTCGAGGCGCGCGAGCGCGTCGTAGAACGGCAGGCTGGTGTCGCCGCACAGGCCGAAGATGTGCTTCACGCCGTGCAGCTGCAGCATGCGCACCATCGCCTCGGCGCCGGTCATCTGGCTCATGCGGCGATTTTGAAGAGGAGCGCGGCGAGCGCCTCGGGGGCAGTAATGTGCGGGTTGTGGCTGGCGTCGATCTCGTCGTGGCCCCAGCCTTCCTTCTTTGCGCGCTCGTAGTACGGGCGGAAGCCGTCGTCGGGGCGGCAGCGCAGGCAGTAGATGTAGTGGCGCGGCAGCGTGAGCTCGCCGTGCAGGAGGCGCAGCGGCTGCTCGAAGGTCTTGATGGGCTGGGGCTTGCGGCGCGGCACGGCCCAGGCCTGGTCGGCTTCCGACGTGTCGGCCGGCATGATGCTGGGCGGAAGTTTCCAGCCATCGCCGGCGGCTGCCGCCATGGTTTTGCGTCGCTCCGGGGTGAGCGAGAACACGCTGTCGCCGTTCCGCGGCGCAAAAGCGTCCACGTAGACGAGCTTGCGGATGCGGTCCCGGGCGCGGTCGGCGACGCCGGTGGCGACCATGCCGCCGTAGCTGTGGCCGATCAGGATGACGTCGCGCAGGTCCTCGGCCTCGAGCACGCCGACGATGTCGGCGATGTGCGTCTCTAGGTCGATGTCGGGATTCGCGAGGTGCGCGCGCTCGCCAAGTCCGGTGTGGGTCGGCGTGAACAGCTCGTGCCCGCGGCTGCGCAGCAGCGGCCGCATCTTCTTCCAGGCCCAGCCCGCGGACCAGGCGCCGTGCGCCACCAGGAAGGTCGCCATGGATTCGTACTCCCCTTCTTATTCGTCGGAACGCGGAACGATACCGAGTTTTTCGTATACCGGGCGGATCGCCTTGCGGATTTTCTCGAGTTGCATCCAGTAGGCGAGCGCGGCGACGAGCGCAAGGACCCCGCCCAGGCGAAGGGTGATGGGCGGCCCGATCTGCTCTGCAAGCATCCCGGCGAGCAGGGCGCCCACCGGTGTCACGCCCAGGAAGGACATCATATAGATGGAGACCACGCGCGCCCGCATGGTGTCCTCGACGATGGTCTGCAGGACGGTGTTGGTGGCCGCGGCCGAGAGCATCGCCCCCATGCCCACCAGCACCAGCATCGGCAGCGCAAGCCAAAGAGACGAGGCGAACGAGAAGGCGATCAGCGCCGCGCCCGCGGTTGCGGCGGTGAAGGGCATCAGGCTCAGCAGCCCGCGCACCGAGGGCTTCATGGCGAGGTAAACCATGCCCGACACCGCGCCGAAGCCCCCGGCGCCGATCAGCCAGCCGAGCGTGCGCGAATCGCCGTGCAGCACGTCGCGGGCGAAGTAGGGCGCGAGCGACTGGTAGGGCTGCACCGCTAGGCTTACCGCGGAGACGAGCAGCAGCGCGCTGCGCGTGGGCAGGAAGCCGTAGGCGTAGCGGAACCCCGCCGCGAGCTGCGCGCCCCAGCCGCTCGCGCTTTTTTCCACGGGGCGGGGCTTGGCGCGGATCGCCAGCAGCGCCGCGATCACCGCGAAGCGCATGATGCTGTTCAGCCCGAAGCCCCAGATCTCGCCGAACGCCGCGATCACTGCGCCGCCGATCATCGGGCCGATGAAGCGCGCGCCGTTCATCAGCACGGAGCTGAAGGCGATCGCGTTCGGCAGGTCCTCCCGGCTGCCCACCAGCTCCACGAGCTGCGACTGGCGCGCCGGGGAGTCGATGGCGTTGATCACGCCGAGAACGAGGTTGGCCGCCACCAGGTGCCAGGCCTGCAGGTGGCCCGAGGCGAGCAGCGCGAGCATGACCAGCGACTGCGCGAGCGCCGCGCTCTGCGTCATCAGCAGCACGCTGCGCTTCTTGCGGCGGTCCACCCAGACGCCGGCGAAGGGGCCGAGCACGAGCAGCGGGATGTGCAGCGTGAAGGCCGCCAGTCCGAGCATGAACGCCGATCCCGACAGGTGGTAGACCAGCCAGCTGGTGGCGATCAGCTGCAGCCAGGTGCCGGTCTGCGACACGCCCTGGCCGACGAAGTACAGGCGATAGTCGCGGTGGCGGAATGCCCGCAGGCTATGGGGCAGCGGCACGGAGAGCGAAACGCGGGCGCTGGTTACAATGCACGGCGGGGAGGATTATGAAGGCGTTCTCGATCGAAGAACTGCGAAAACTGGCGAAACGCCGGTTGCCGCGCGCCGTGTTCGACTTCATCGACGGCGGCGCGGAAAGCGAGGCGACGCTGCGGGAGAACCGCGCGGCCTTCGAGCGGGTTCGCCTCACTCGGCGCGTCCTGACCGGCGTGGCGAAGGTCAGCACCGAGACGACTATCCTGGGCAAGCCCTCCCGGCTGCCCATCGCCATCGCGCCCACGGGCGCGGTCGGCTTCGGCTGGCGCGGCGGAGACGTCGCGGTCGCGCGCGTCGCGGCGGGCGCGGGCATCCCGTACTCGCTCTCGACCTCGGCGACCGCGAGCATCGAGCAGATCGCCGCGCAGGCGCCGGGGCGGCTCTGGTTCCAGGCGTACTTCTTCCGCGACCGCGAGTACACCTTCGGCCTGATCGAGCGCGCGCGCAAGGCCGGCTACGACACGCTGATGGTCACGGTCGACCTGCCGGTGGGCGGCAAGCGCGAGCGCGACTTCCGCAACGATTTCGGCATTCCCTTCCGCTTCACGCCGAAGAACGTGGTCGACTTCGCCACCCGACCCGCCTGGGCGCTGGACATGCTGCTGCGCGGCGTGCCGCAGCTGGAAAACCTCGCCGGCATGGCGCTGCGCGGCGCGGACACGAGGAACCTCGTTTCCTCGGTCGGGCGCGACCAGGATCCCTCGCTCGACTGGGACATCGTGCGGCGCGTGCGCGACGCCTGGCCCGGCAAGCTGCTGCTGAAGGGCGTGGTGCACCCCGCGGACGCGGAGCGCGCCGTGGCGGCGGGCTGCGACGGCGTCATCGTCTCCAACCACGGCGGCCGCCAGCTCGACAGCGAAATCGCTTCCTTCGACGCGCTGCCCGGCGTGGTCGGCGCGATCGGCGGCAAGGCGAGCGTGCTCATGGACGGCGGCGTGCGCCGCGGCGGCGACATCCTCAAGGCGCTCGCGCGCGGCGCCGAGGCGGTGATGGTCGGCCGCGCGACGTTCTACGGCGTGTGCGCGGCCGGCGAGGCCGGCGCGCAGCGCGCGCTCGACATCCTTGCCGACGAGCTGGTGCGCACCATGCAGCTGTGCGGGGCGCGCTCGATCGCCGAGATCGGCCCGGAGCTGATCTCGAATTGAACGAGCCGCAGCCCTGGTGGCGAAACTGGAAGGTGATGGTGCCGGTCTGGGCCGCCATGATCGGCCTCGCCTGGTGGGGCTACGAGGCGCATATCGAGCCGGCCGTCATCGCGGGCAGCGTGCTCGTCGTCGGCCTGCTCAGCAACGCCTTCGCCTGGATGCTCGGACTGGTCGCGCTGGTGCCGGTGATCGGGCCGCTGATCGTCAAGGTGCTTTCGGTCGGCTTCATCTGGGTGCTGAACGGCGTCGGCTACCTGGTGGCGTTCGTCGCGATCAAGCGCGGCTACTCCAAGGACGTGCTCACCTACCGGGGACTGACGATCGCGCTCATCATCGGCATCGTCGTCGGCTTCATCCTCGGCAGGCTGATCTGAGCCGCGCCGCGCGACATCGCGTATAGTTGCCGGTCTGCAAATGCCGGAATCTTCGCGCAGGATGGTCAATCCGCATCGCCCGGCGCTTGTCGCCGCGGTCGTCATTGCCGCCGCGGCAATGCAGGCCGCCGCGCAGCAGCCGCCGGCCGCAACTCCGGCGCAGGGCGGGGCGCGCATCGGCTTCGTCAACACCGAGCGCGTCATGCGCGAGGCGGCGCCCGCGCAGCAGGCGCAGAAGCGCCTCAAGGCCGAGATCGAGAAGCGCGACCAGGAAATGCGCGCGCTGGTGGCGCAGCTGAAGAAGCTGGAGGAAGTGCTCAACCGGACGACCCCGCCGCTGAGCGATGCCGAGCGCTCGAGCAGGCAGCGCGAGCACGCGACCCTGAACCGCGACTTCGAGCGCAAGAAGCAGGAGTATGCCGAGGAGCTCGCCTTGCGCCGCAACGACGCGATGGGGCAGGTGCTGGAGCAGGCGAACCGCGCGATCCGCAGGGTGGCGGAGCAGGAGAACCTCGACATCGTGTTCCAGGAGGCCTCGTACGCGAGCCCGCGCATCGACATCACCGACAAGGTGATCAAGGTGGTCAACGCCGGCGCGCCGGCGTCCTGGAAGTAGGCTGCGCGTCGCCGCTAGGGATTCTGCTGCCGCCGGATCAGCTTGACCATCGTGGCGATGCTGATGGACTGCAGCGTCGCCCTGGCCATGTCGTCGATCTCGGCGAGGACCGTCGCGACGCCGCGCTCTACGCCCGGCCGGCGGGCGCCGCGCGCCGCCGGGGTCGCCACGCTCTCGAACAGCTGCACCACGTCCATCAGCGTGAGCCGTTTCGCGTTGCCGCAGAAGCGGTAGCCGCCGCCCACGCCGCGCACCGATTCGACCAGCCCCGCGCGGCCCAGCGTGCGCAGCACCTTGGCCAGGTGGTGCGGCGAGATGCCGTACTTCTGCGCGATTTCGCCCGCGGAGAACTGACGGCCCGGATCGGCGGCGGACTCGAGCACGCTGTACAGCGCGAACAGGGTGTTCTTCTGCAGCCTCACGGCGGCCCCGCGCCCGGCCCGGACAGCCGCAGCTCGAGCGGGATGTACGGCGCCGCCATCATCCCCTGGCTGCGGAAGAACGAGAGGATCAGCTGGTTGTCGCGCGCGAGCATGGTGCGAACGGTGTCCACGCGCAGCCGCCGGAAGCCCTCGCAGATCGCCGCCAGCAGCCGGCTGCCGGTGCCGGCCTGGCGCGCCCCGGGGCGCACGCTGATGGCGAACACCCAGCCGCAGGGCGGCGAGCCGAATTCCCAGTCGCGCACCTCGCCGATGACGAAGCCCTCGACCCGCCGGCCGGAGTCCGCAACCAGGAAGAAGCGCTTCTGCCTGCGCCCGTTGCCGTAGCGGCGGAAGATCCCGGCCCAGTAGCGGGCCTTGGGCAGGCGCGTGATCTCGGCGTCGATGGCGACCACCTGGGCGAGGTCGCGCGGCCGGGCGGCGCGCACGCGCAGCCCGCCGCTCACCGCCGGGGCCCTTTCTTGAGCCAGATCAAGGCCGCCATCCTGCGCCGGTCTAAGGTCATCGGGTAATTCGGTACTTGAATACTAATACGACTGGAGGATGGCCATGCGCTTGAGACTTTTCGCGGCACTCGCCGCCCTGCTGCTTGTCGCCGGCGGGGCGCTCGCCCAGCAGCCGATCCGGATCGGCGCCTTTCTCGCGGTGACCGGGCCCGCGGCCTTCCTCGGCGATCCCGAGCAGAAGACGCTGGAGCTGTACGTGGAGAAGCTGAACGCGGCGGGCGGGCTGCTCGGCCGCAAGCTGCAACTGGTCTCCTACGACTCGGCGGGCGACGCGGAGAAGGCGCGCACATTCGCCAAGCGCCTGATCGAGCAGGACAAGGTGGATGTCATCGTCGGCGGCTCGACCACCGGCGAGACCATGGCCGTGGTGCCGCTGGTCGAGGCGGCCGGCGTGCCGTTCATCTCGCTCGCCGGCGCGATCGTGATCATCGACCCGGTGAAGAAGTGGGTGTTCAAGACGCCGCATACCGATCGCATGGCCTGCGAGCGGATCTTCCTCGACATGCGCAGCCGCAAGATCGAGAAGATCGGACTCATCTCGGGGGCGGGCGGCTTCGACAAGTCGATGCGCGCCGAGTGCCTGAAGGTGGCGCCGACCTACCGCATCCAGGTAGCCGCCGACGAGGCCTACGGCGCGGGCGACACCGACGTGACCGCGCAGCTCACCAAGATCAAGAACACCGCCGGTGTGCAGGCGGTGCTGAACGCGGGCTTCGGCGCCGGACCGGCGATCGTCACCAAGAACTTCCGGCAGCTCGGCATGAGCGTGCCGCTCTACCAGTCGCACGGCGTGGCCTCCAAGGAGTTCATCAAGCTGGCGGGCGACGCCGCCGAGGGCGTGCGCCTGCCCGCGGCCGCCGTGCTGGCCGCGGAGCAGCTGCCTGCGGGCGACGTGCAGCGCAACGTCTCGGTCGCGTACAAGAAGGAGTACGAGTCGCGCTTCAAGCAGGACATCTCCACCTTCGGCGGGCACGCGCACGACGGGCTGATGATCGCCGCGGACGCGATCAAGCGCGCGGGCACCACCGACAAGGCGAAGGTGCGCGACGCCATCGAGGCCACCAAGGGCTTCGTCGGCACGGGCGGCGTGGTCAACATGTCCGCCGCCGACCACATGGGCCTCGACCTCACCAATTTCCGCATGCTGGAGGTGAAGAAGGGCACCTGGGTCCCGGTGCAGTAGCGCCGGGGCGGCGCGCGCGGCGAGGGGGCCGATGAGCGCGCAGCTCGCCCAGTTCCTGCTCGGCGGCCTGACCGCGGGCGCGATCTACGCGCTGGTCGCGCTCGGCTTCGCGATCATCTACAACGCGAGCCACGTCATCAACTTCGCGCAGGGCGAGTTCGTGATGATCGGCGGGATGCTGAGCGTGTCGCTGGCCGGCGCCGGCCTGCCGCTGTGGCTGGCGGTCCCCGCAGCCGTGCTCGCCGCGGCGGCGGCCGGCCTCGCGCTGGAGAAATTCGCCGTCGAGCCCGCGCGCGGGGCGTCGGTGGTCACGCTGATCATCATCACCATCGGCGCCTCGATTCTGCTGCGCGGCCTCGCCACGCTGGTCTGGGACAAGAACCTGCACGCGCTCGCGCCCTTCTCGGGCGACCAGCCGATCGAGCTCGCGGGCGCGACCATCCTGCCGCAGAGCCTGTGGGTGCTCGGCGTGACCCTCGTCATCGTC
>JAYRND010000346.1:0-3508 GCA_041904885.1 Burkholderiales bacterium | reverse complement strand
TAGAATGGGTCGGGACTAGAGTTAAATTCTAGCAAGGGACCTGCATGATTCGCCTTCCGGTTTTGTTCTGCTTGCTGGCCCTTTGCTGTGCGGCGAGCGCGCAATCGGAGTACCCGAACCGGCCCGTACGCCTGATCACGCCCTTCAACCCGGGCGGCGCGATCGACATCTACAGCCGCACCATCGCCGAACCCCTTGCCAAGCGGCTCGGCCAGAACATCGTCGTCGAGGCGATCGCCGGGGCGAACACGATCAGCGGCACGCAGCAGCTGGTGCGCTCCGCGCCCGACGGCTACACCTTCATGGTCACCACGATGTCCACGACCGTGAACAATCGCATCCTGTTCACCAAGCTGCCCTACGACCCGGACAAGGACCTCGCGCCGATCACCCAGCTCTCCTACGGCACGGTGCTCTTCGTGGGGCCGGGCAACGCTCCCTACGGGGACCTGAAGGGCTTCATCGGCTGGGCGAGGACCAGGGACCGCGTCACCTACGGTTCCTGGGGCGTCGCCTCCTGGGGCCACCTCGCGGGGCAGATCCTCAAGCGCGACCTGGGATTGAACCTGGAGCACGTGCCCTACAAGGGCGACGTGCCGGCGATCACCGACGTGCAGAACGGCGCCCTCGACACCAGCTTCGCCAGCCCGACCAGCGCCAAGCCTCGCATCGCGGCGGGCGCCCTCCGCGCCATCGCCATGACCGGCCCGCAGCGCTCTGCCTCGATGCCCGAGCTCGCCACCTTTACGGAGCAGGGCGTGCCGAACGTGGACCTCGCGATCTGGGTGGGCGCGTATGCGCCAGCGGGCACGCCACGCCCGATCATCGACCGCCTGCAGCGCGAGCTGAAGGCGGTCATCGGCCTGCCCGAGGTGCGCGAGAAGATGATCGCGCAGGGGCAGACGCCGGTCGGCAACACGCCCGAGGAGTTCGCCGCCAACGTGCGCGCCGACCTGCCGAAGTGGGAATTCCTTATCAAGGCCTCGGGGGCGAAGATCGAGTAACGGCCGCCGTGCAGACCGATTACGTCCAGCGCTTCCTGTTCGAGAACCTCGACGTCCGCGGACGGCTCGTCTGCCTGACGGGCGCGTGGCGCAGGATGACCGAGGGCCGCGGCTATCCGGCGCGCGTCGCCGAGCTGCTCGGTCAGGCCACCGCGCTCGCCGCGCTCCTCGGGGCCAACCAGAAGCCGACGGAGAAAGGCG
This sequence comes from Burkholderiales bacterium, assembly GCA_041904885.1. Lineage (GTDB taxonomy): Bacteria > Pseudomonadota > Gammaproteobacteria > Burkholderiales > SG8-39 > RBG-16-66-20. The sequence goes on along the minus strand of JAYRND010000346.1, from coordinate 2,303 downwards.
GGGGCCGCGTCACCCTGCAGGTGCAGGGCAGCGGGCCGCTGAAGCTGCTGGTGGCGGACTGCGCGTCCGGGCTCAAGCTTCGCGGCATGGCGAAGCACGAGGAGCAGCCGGGCAGCCTCCTGGGCGACGGCAAGCTTGCCGTCACGCTGGAGGACGGCAGGAGCGGCCAGATCTACCAGAGCATCGTGCCGCTGGAGGGCGAGTCGCTGGCCGCGAGCTTCGAGCGCTACCTCGCGCAATCCGAGCAGCTCACCTCGTTCCTGTGCCTGCACGCGAGCGAGGGCGCGGTCTGCGGCCTGCTGCTGGAAAAGCTGCCCGGCGCCGACGCGCGCGACGCGGACGGCTGGAACCGCGTCACGCAGCTCGCCGCGACGCTGCGGCTGGAGGAAACGGTGGACGCGCAGCCCTACGGCCTGCTGGTCAAGCTGTTTCCCGAGGAACTGCTGCGCGTGTTCCGCCTGGACGCGGTGGAATACCACTGCCCGTTCAACGTCCAGAACGTCGAGCGCGTGCTGCGCGGGCTGGGGCGGGACGAGGTCGAATCCATCCTCGCCGAGCAGGGCGAGGTGGTGATCAAGAACGAGATGTGCAACCACGAGTACCGCTTCGACCGCGACGCCGTGGAAGCCGTCTTCGCCTGACATGGACACCGGAACCGCATACGGGAAGAAGCCCGGCAGCTACCGCAAGGAGCTGACCGAAGTCGGCGCCGGCACGCCGATGGGCGAGCTGCTGAGAAGGTATTGGCACCCCATCGGGCTTGCTTCTGATTTGAATGAAAGGCCTTTACCACTGAAAATCCTGGGCGAGGAGCTGATCGCATTCCGCGATGGCTCCGGGAGACCCGGCCTCGTCCACCCGCGCTGCGCGCACCGCGGCACCACGCTCTACTACGGCAAGGTCGAGGAGCGCGGCATCCGCTGCTGCTACCACGGCTGGCTGTGGGACGTGGAAGGGCGCTGCCTCGAGCAGCCCTGCGAGGAAGCCGGCGGCGCGAAGCACCGCGACAAGGTTCGACAGCCCTGGTACCCGGTCGAGGAACGCTACGGGTTGGTGTTCGCCTACCTCGGCCCACCGGCGAAAAAGCCCGTGCTGCCGCGCTACGACTGCCTGGAGGAGCTCGCGCCGGGCGAGTTCCTCGAGACCGACGACTCTTCCATCGGCGGCGGCGGCCCGCCGCTCATTCCCTGCAACTGGCTGCAGCACTGGGAGAACGTGGTCGACCCGTTCCACGTGCCGGTCCTGCACGGCTCCTTCTCCGGCGCCCAGTTCATCGCCCAGATGGGCGCGATGCCGAGGGTGAAGTTCGACGTCACGCCGCGCGGCGTCAAGGTCGAATCGCTGCGCCCCGCCGAGGGCGGCAAGCTGCACCGGCGCGTCACCGAGGTGGTGATGCCGACGCTGCGCGTGGTGCCCAACCCGCGCGTGGCGAAATACGGCAAGGTCGAGTCGATCGGCTGGGTGCGGCCGATCGACGACACGAACTTCCGCATCTACGTGGCCGGCCGCGTGACGGAGAAGGGAGAGCTCTCGCGCTTCCGCTCCAAGATGGCGGGCAAGTTCTGGTGGGACCTGACCGAAGACGAGCACCGCCGGTATCCCGGCGACTACGAGGCGCAGACCGGCCAGGGGCCGATCACCCTGCACTCCGACGAGCACCTCTCGGGCAGCGACGCCGGCATCGCCCGCCTTCGCCGTTTCCTCGAGCAGCAGCTGAAGACCGTCGCCGAAGGCGGCGACCCGGCCTGCGTGGCGTTCAACGAGAAGGACGCCTACGTACGCCTGGAAGCGGGCCAGGAGCTGCTTGAGAAGAGTCCCGCCTAGGGTCGCTCTCGCCCTGCTGCTCGCCGCGGCGCCAGCCGCTGCCCAGGACCTGTGCTCCGATTACCAGTCCAGGATCAATTGCGTAGGCAAGAAGCGGCCGGTGCACGACGGCATCGATTTCGGCGGCGTCGCCGGCACCGAGGTGATCTCGGCGACCCACGGCACCTTCGTGCGCCGGAACTTCGACGAGTGCTCCGGCCACGGCATTACCGTGAAGACGGATTTTTCCGCGAGTGACGCGGGCGGCGAGGGACCGGTGTTCGTGCGCTACGCGCACGTGGAGGCGCATCCGCGGCTCAAGGCAGGCCAGCGGCTCAACCCGGGCGACCCGCTTGGCACCACGATCCCGCTTCGCCACACTCCGTGCCACGCCTCGCGCGAGCACGTCCACTACGAGCTGCGCATTGCGGCCGACCCAAAGCGCCACATCGATCCGCACGCCTACTGGGCCGACGGTCCCGGCAAGGTCACCTGCTACC
>JAYRND010000345.1:0-9129 GCA_041904885.1 Burkholderiales bacterium | reverse complement strand
CGCTCGATCGCCGACCAGGCGCGCACCATCCGCATCCCGGTGCACATGATCGAGACCATCAACAAGATGAACCGCATCTCGCGCCAGATCCTGCAGGAGACCGGCGCCGAACCCGATCCGGCCACGCTCGCGCAAAAGATGGAGATGCCAGAGGAGAAGATCCGCAAGATCCTCAAGATCTCCAAGGAGCCGATCTCCATGGAGACGCCGATCGGCGACGACGACGACTCGCACCTGGGCGATTTCATCGAGGACCAGTCGACCATGGCGCCCTCGGACGCGGCCACCTACGCGTCCCTGCGCGATGTCACCAAGGAAGTGCTCGATACGCTGACCCCGCGCGAGGCCAAGGTGCTGCGCATGCGCTTCGGCATCGAGATGAGCACCGACCACACGCTCGAGGAAGTCGGCAAGCAGTTCGACGTGACGCGCGAGCGCATACGCCAGATCGAGGCCAAGGCGCTGCGGAAACTGCGGCATCCATCGCGCTCGGAGCGGCTGAAGAGCTTCCTCGACCAGGAAGGATAAGGATGTAGCCCGGAGGGGCTGGGAGAAGGAGGAGGGAAGGAAAGGGCCGCCACCGAGCGGCCCTTTCTGTTTTGAGGCGTTAGACTTGCTGTCGTACGGCGGGCCGGTAGCTCAGCTGGTCAGAGCAGGGGACTCATAATCCCTTGGTCGTTGGTTCGATTCCAACCCGGCCCACCATCGCGGGCGCGCTGTGGCCGCGAGCGGCTCGGACTTACAATCGGAAAAACGAAAGAAGAATGGCGAGGCCGTTGAAATCCGCTGGGCGCGCGGCGCTGTGGGGCATCGAAGCCTCGCTGCTCGAAAGCCGCGACGCGCATTTCCAGGAGGCGCCGGCGCGGCTCGCGCGCTATGTCTCGGGCTCGCAGATCAACCGGCGGGACCACGTCCACGACTGGCGCCAGGAGCCCAGGGGCGAGCACCGGGCCGTCGCGCGCCCGGGCGTGGTGACGATCGGCGGCGCGGGCCTCATCGGCCATACGGGCAGGAACGACCGGGCACACCGCAGCCTGCAGGCGATCGTCAACATCGTCGACAGCTCCGGGCGACCGCTGTTCTTCCCCTTCAAGAAGCGCTGGAACCTGCGCAGCACCCTGAAGCACCTGGACCTGCTGTTCGCCAGGCGCAAGGAGGGGCCGCCGGAGAAGGTGGCGCTGCTCGGCAGCTCGCAGGTCAGCTACTACCACTTCGTGACCGAAGCGGTGGGCGACTGGTGGTTCCTCAGGCAGATGGGCTACAGCGTGCGCGATTTCGACGCGGTGGTCGTCCACGGCCACCGCCGGCAGTGGCAGGAGGAAATCCTGGAAATGCTGCGCATCCCCAGGGAGAAGCGGCGCTACCACTCCGAGATGAAGGAGCGGCACGTCGACCTCGTGCTGCCGTATCGGACCAAAGGCGACGCCGTCAACGTGCCGGCCTGGATGTGCGAAGCGCTCTGGAGCGAGCTCGGCGCCAGGGTCTCCGCGCGCCCGGGGACGCGAAAGATCTACCTGTCCCGGAAGGATGCGACGCGCAGGAGAATGCTCAACGAGCCGGAGCTGACGGCGCGCCTCAAGCAGATCGGTTTCGAGATCTGGCGCCTGGACGGAATGACGGTCGCCGAGCAGCAGGACCTGCTCGCCCCGGCCGGGGTGGGGGTCGCGGAGCTTGGCGCGGCGCTGACCAACATCGTCTGGGGCCCGATGGGCGCCACGGTGGTGGACATCCACCCGAGCGTGCCGGCGATGCCCTGCTTCAAGATCCTCGCCGAGCAGCGGGGCCTGCGCTACGTGCCGATCTTCGTCCGGCGCAGCGACAAGCTGGAGCGCGACGACTGGGTCATCGGCGAGCAGGTCATCGCGGACGTTCTGGCCGTGGCTGCCGGAGCGCTGGCTCCGGCGACTCCGATCCGGGGATGAGCCGGCTTCTGCCCTAGTCCTTCCCGGCGTCGGCTGCGCGCTCTGCGCTTTTCTGCATCTGCTCGGTGGCAGCCTCGATCTTCTGCTTGGCCATCTCCATGCTCTTCTTCGCCTGCTCCATCTCGCGGCGCTTCGCCTCGGCGACGGTGGCGGCCGTCGTGGCGGTTTCCACTCCGCAGCCCGCCAGCAGGGCAGCGGTGATTGCCGCTAGCAGTGTCTTCATCGGCGCTCCCGGTCAAAGATCGTCAGGGATAGAGCATAGACCAACACTTCGGACTGAGGGATAAGACCCCGCATTGACGCCCCCCCACTGCGGGCGCATCCTTTTTTGGGGGGAGGGGGAACGTTTGTCCTGGCAGCCGGACACGCCGATCGATGCAGCCGACCTGCTCTGGGCGCTCGCCAGCCTGTGCGGCATGCAGAACGTGCCGTTCGACCCGCGCCTCACGCTGCAGCAATGCCCGCCGCCGACCACGATGGCGTCGCTCATGCACGCCGCGCAATCGCTCGGCCTGCGGGTCTCCCGGCGCGAGGTTCCGGCGCGCGACCTCCGCCATGCTCTGCTGCCCGCGATCGCCATCCGCGAGGAGGGCGGCGGCGCGCGCCTGGCGATGGTTCTCTCCGCGGACGGCAGCTCGGCGCTGGTCGCCGAGCGCGACGCCAAGCCACGTGAAACGAAGCTGCGCGATTACGCGCAGCGCTACGCTGCGGAAATGCTGGTGGTCGAGGCGCGCGAGGAATCCGGCGCCGCCGCCGCCGGCCTGAACCAGCGGCCGTTCGGCCTGCGCTGGTTCGTTCCGGAGCTGCTGCGCCACAAGGCGGTCTGGCGCGAGGTGCTGGTCGCTTCGCTCGCGCTGCAGCTGATCGCGCTGGCGGTGCCGCTGTGCACGCAGGTGGTGATCGACAAGGTGATCACCCACCATTCGTCGAGCACTTTGATCGTCATCCTCTCCGCGCTCGCCCTGTTCGTCGTCTTCGGCGCTGCGCTCAGCTACGTGCGCCAGTACCTGCTGCTGCATACCGGCAACCGCATCGACGCGGTCCTCGGCATGCGCGCTTTCGAGCACCTGCTGCGCCTGCCCCCGCGCTATTTCGAGAGCCGGCCGACCGGCACTCTGGTGGCGCGCCTGCAGGGAGTCGAGACGATTCGGGAGTTCATCACCGGAGCCGCGGCGAGCCTGCTGCTCGACGTGCCCTTCCTGCTCGTGTTCCTTGCGGCGATGCTCTGGTACAGCGTGCCGCTCACGCTGATCGCGGTCGGGCTGATCGCCGTGCTGGCGGCGGCGAGCCTGGCGGTGACGCCGTTGCTGCGCCGGCGGATCAACGAGCAGTTCCTGCTCGGGGCGCGCAACCAGGCGTTCGTGACCGAGCACGTCGCCGCCATGGAAACGGTCAAGGCGCTGCAGATGGAGCCGCAGGTGGCGGCGCGCTTCGGCCGCAACCTTGCGGAGTACCTGCGCGCGAGCTTCGCGACGCGGCGGCTGTCGAACGCCTATGGCGTGTTTGCCGGGGCGCTGGAGCAGACGCTCTCGGTCGCGGTCCTCGGCGTGGGCGCGTGGCTGGTCATGACGCAGGAAGGGTTCACCATCGGCATGCTGGTCGCGTTCCAGATGTTCGCGAGCCGACTCGCCGCGCCCGCGCTGCGGCTGGCGGGGCTGTGGCAGGAGTTCCAGCAGGCGGCGATCGCCGTGCAGCGCCTGGGCGACCTGCTCGATGCGCCGGCCGAGATCTACGCCATGAATCCCGCGCGACGTCAGGAGACGGTGGGCCGCGTCGAATTCGACGGAATCACTTTCGGCTACGGCGAGGGCCAGCCGCGCGTGTTCGAGAATTTCAGCCTGACCATCGAGGCGGGCGCCTGCGTCGCGCTCACCGGACCCTCCGGCTGCGGCAAGAGCACGCTCGGCAGGCTGCTGACCGGCTTTCTCGCGCCCGAGGCCGGCGCCGTGCGCATCGACGGGCGCGACACACGGCAGCTGGCCGCCAACGAGCTGCGCCTCAATTTCGGCGTGGTGCCGCAGGAGACGCGCCTGTTTGCCGGCACGCTGTTCGAGAACCTCGTCGCGGGCCAACCGCATGCGGGCACGGCCGAAGTCGTCGAGGCCTGCCGCGAAGCGGAGATCCACGAATTCATCGAGAGCCTGCCGCAGGGCTACCGGACGCAGGTCGGCGAGAACGGGGTCGGGCTTTCGGGCGGGCAGAAGCAGCGCATCGCCATCGCGCGCGCCCTGCTGCGCCGCCCGCGGATCCTCATCTTCGACGAGGCGACCGCGAGCCTGGACCAGGACACCGCGGAAGCGTTCGCGCGCACCGTCAGCCGGCTGCGCGGCAGCGCCACGGTGCTGTTCATCGCCCATCACCTGCCCGAGGGCCTGGCCGCGGACGCGGTGGCGCGCATCGAGCCGCGCAGGCCCGGCGTGCAGCGCCTGGACCTGCGGCAGCACAGGTGCGCCACGTGAGCCTGCCCGTGCGCGGCGGCACCGGTGCGCTCGCGGCCCCGCCCGCCTCGCGCGGCCTGGAGTTCCTGCCGGCGATTCTGCGCCTGCAGGAGGAAGCGCCATCGCCGCTGCCGCGCATGGTGCTGTGGACGGTGCTGGCGCTGCTCGCCGCGTTGGGGCTGTGGGCGGGGTTCGGCAAGCTGGACGTCGTCGCGGTCGCCGAAGGGCGGCTCGTGCCGCGGTCGCAGCTGCGCATCGTCCAGCCGGCCGAAGGCGGCGTCATGCGCGAGCTGCTGGTGAAGGAAGGCGAACGGGTGCGCGCCGGCCAGTTGCTCGCGCGCATGGACATGCGCTCTGCGGAGGCAGATTCGGCGACGGCGGCAAACGAGATCGCGGCGCGCCGCCTGCAGCTGCGGCGCATCGACGCGGAGCTCGCCGGCACCCGCCTGGCCGTGCTTGCGGAGGATCCGCCCCAGCTCTACGCGCAGGTCGAAGCGCAGCGCGAGGCGCGCGCGCAAGCGCAGGAAGCGAACCTCGCCGAGCAGCGCACGGTCATCGCGCGCGCGCGCCGGGAAATGCAGGCCGCCATCGAGACGCAGGCCAAGCTCGCCGGCGCCCTGCCGGTGCTGGCCGAGCAGGAGCGCGCCTTCGAGCGCCTTGCTCGCGAGGGCTATGCTGGCAAGCTGATGGTGGCGCAGCGCAGCCGCGAGCGGCTGGAGGCGGAACAGGACCTGCGCGCGCAGGAGCACCGCGTAGAAGGCGCGCGCGCTGCCATCGAGCAGGCCGAGCGGCGCATCGCGCAGATCACCGCCGGCTACCGGGCGCAGCTGCAGAGCGAGCGCGTCGAAGCCGAGGCGCAGCTCGCGCGCCTGGTGCAGGAGCTGGAGAAGCTCAGCCATCGCCAGCGCCAGGCGGAGCTGCGCTCCCCCGCCGACGGCGTGGTCAAGGACCTCGCGACGCAGACAGCCGGCGCGGTGCTCGCGCCGGGCACGGTGCTGATGACGCTGGTGCCCGATGGCGAAGCGCTGGTGGCCGAGGTCTGGCTCGCCAACCAGGACGCCGGGTTCGTCGCCAGCGGCCAGAGCGCGAAGCTGAAGATCGCGAGCTTTCCGTTCCAGCGCTACGGCATGATCGAGGCGCGGGTGGCGCGCGTCTCGGCGGATTCCACCGAGCGCGGCGCGGAAGCGGCCCGGGCCGGAGGTGGCGCCGACGGGACGCGCAGCGGCGCGTATGCCTACCGCGTGCAGCTCGAGCCGCTTGCGCAGGAGCTGCGCCTGGGCGAAGTGCGCCATGCGCTCCTGCCCGGCATGCAGCTCACCGCCGAGATCAGGCTTGCCGAGCGCTCGGTCGTGGAATACTTGCTCTCGCCGGTGCAGAAGGTCGCCGCCGAAGCGGGGCGCGAGCGCTGAGCCCGCGCAGGTCCGCGCGGCCGCTCAGGCGGCGCGGGCGGCCTTGCGATCGAGCAGCTTGCCGAAGTTCTCCAGCGACAGCAGGTGAGCATAGACGCGCGACAGGATGCCTTTTTTCACCAGGTTCTTGAGCTGGCTCGCATTCAGGTGCTCGATCTTCGCCTCGGCGACGCGGTGCATGCCCTGCATCGCGAGCGGACCGCCGCCCTTGTTGAGCTTGGCCTGCAGCGTAAACGGCTCGAACAGGCCGTAGTCGGCGAGGATGCCGCACATCTCGCGGCTGCGCTCCAGATCCGCCTCGTACTCGGTGAGCAGGCGCTCGATCTCGTTCCATTTTTCCAGCGGCGCGCCCTTCGCGTCGAACAGCGCCTCGCCCGCGGCATCGTCGAGGTGCGACTTCTCCACGCAGATCAGCCGCTGCTTCTGCTCGACATCGTTGATCGTCACCTTCGACATGCAGAAGGGAAAGCGCCGGGCATACGCCGGAACGTAGATGCCCCCGGCCCAGCTGCCGCCGTTGTCGTACAGGTTCTCCCCAGCGGCCATGCCCAGCACAGCAACCGGCCCGTAGCTCTGGGAGCCCTCGGCCGCCGTGAACACGATCGGGTACTCGCGGGCGATCAGCGCGAATTCCGAATAGCTGATGGGAATGGCGTTCGAGCCGCTCGCGAACGCGGGCATCTCTCCCGGCCGTAGCAGGCGCACCTTCTTGTCGCGGTTGAGCGGAACGATCTCCCTGAATCCGAACGGCGTCGTGATCTGCATGCGGACGATGATAGCCGAACCCCTGTGCGAAGGGCGATTCCTCCTGTAAAATCCGCGCCTTCCGTGGGGACGTAGCTCAGCTGGGAGAGCGTCGCGTTCGCAATGCGAAGGTCGGGAGTTCGATCCTCCTCGTCTCCACCAGTACACCGGATCGCCGGCGGCGTTCTCGCCGCAAAACGCGGGAGCACGGGCGCATGGCTCGATTGTGCGAAGGGCGGGTAGCGATCGTCACGGGCGCAGGCCGGGGGCTGGGCAGGGAGCACGCGCTCCTGCTTGCCGCGCACGGCGCCAAGGTCCTGGTCAACGACGTGGGCGCGGCCACCGACGGCAGCGGGCGCGACGATTCGCACGCCGCGGCGACAGTCGCGGACATCCGCGCCGCGGGGGGCGAAGCGCAGGTCAACGCCGACGACGTTTCCAGCTGGGACGGCGCCAAGCGCATGATCGACCAGGCGGTCCGGGCCTACGGGCGCCTGGACGTGCTGGTGAACAACGCCGGCATCCTGCGCGACCGCATGCTCGTCAACATGAGCGAGGACGAGTGGGATGCGGTGATCCGCGTGCACCTCAAGGGCACCTTTGCGCCCGCGCGGCACGCCGCGGCCTGGTGGCGCGAGGAGTTCCGCAGGACGGCGGCGCCGGTGGCCGGATGCATCATCAACACCACCTCGACTTCGGGCATCTACGGCAACGTAGGCCAAACCAACTACGGCGCGGCGAAGGCGGGCATCGCCGCGTTCACCGTCATCGCCGCGCGCGAGCTGAAGCGCATCGGCGTCACGGTCAACGCGATCTCGCCCAGCGCGCAGACCCGCATGACCGAGGGCCTGCGCACGCTCACCAAGGAGCAGCGCGCCACGCGCGACCCGAAATGGGTGGCGCCGGCGGTCGTGTACCTCGCCAGCATGGAGGCGCAGGACATCACCGGCCGGGTGATCCAGGCGGGCGCCGGGCGCCTCGCGGTCTGCGAGGGCTGGCGCCGCGGCGCCGAGGTCGCGCAGGTGGCGGACCCGGCAGAGGCCGGGCGGCAAATCCGCGCCATGATTCCCAAAGTGCGCAAGAACTCCGGCATGGACGGGCTGGAGCTCGATTGATCGACTACCAGCGCCTGATGGGACTGAAGCGCGCCGGCGATCGCTTCAGCTACGGCGATCGCGAGACCATGCTGTATGCGGTATCGATCGGCATGGGGCGCGATCCGCTCGACGCGGACGAGTTGCCCTATGTTTTCGAGGCGCCCGCCCTGAAGGCTGTGCCGTCGCTCGCGACGGTGCTGACGCGCATCCCGCTGCTGAAGGATTGCGGCTACGACTACACGAAAGTCGTGCACGGCGAGCAGCGGCTCACCCTGCACCGCCCGCTGCCCGCCAGCGCCGATCTGGTCGCCGATGCGCGCGTGGTCGCGGCCTACGACAAGGGCGCCGGCAAGGGGGCGCTCATCTACACAGAGACCGACGTGCGGCTGGCCGGCGGCGAAAAGCTCTATACGCTCCTTTCCTGCACCTTCGCGCGCGGCGACGGCGGTTTCGGCGGCCCGGCGGGCCAGGGGCCCGAGCCGCATCCCATTCCGGGCCGCGCCCCCGACCTCACCGAACCGTTCGAGACCCGTGCCGACCAGGCGCTCCTGTACCGGCTCAACGGCGATCGCAATCCGCTGCATGCCGATCCCGAGCTCGCGCGGCGCGTGGGTTTTCCCGCGCCCATCCTGCACGGGCTTTGTACCTATGGCATCGCCTGCCGCGCGATCCTGAAGCGGGTTGCGCGCTACGACCACGCGAAGATTCGCGCGCTGGACGTGCGTTTCTCCAAACCGGTCTATCCGGGCGAAACCATCGAGACTCAGTTATGGATCGATGGCGATACCGTGTCCTTCCGCTGCCGCGTCCCGCAGCGCGACGGCGCCGTGGTCATCGATCACGGCCGCTGCCTGCTCGGCTGAGTCGGCGCGCGAACACCGTCATTTCCTTTTCCGCCTGCTTGTCGCCCTTCGCCTGCGCTGCGGCGATGCCGTCCCGGTAGGCGGCGAGCGCCTCTTCGGCGCGCCCCGCCGCTTCCAGCGACTTGCCGAGCGCGCGCCAGGCGGCCGAGTAGCCCGGGTCCTTCGCGAGCGCAGCGCGCAAGTGCTCGACGGCCTTGGCGGGATCCGCCGCCTTTGCGTATTCCAGCCCCAGCGAAAACCGCAGCAGCGCGCCGTCGCGCGGCGTGCCCAGCAGCTTCTCCAGGCGCTCGATGGCGGGCGAGGTCATTGGGCTAAGATACTCCTTCCATGAAGACCCCCATCCACTCTGGCGAGGCGCCCGCCGCGATCGGCACCTACTCGCAGGCGGTGCGCGCGGGCGACACGGTATACGTCTCCGGGCAGATCGGCTTCGATCCGGAGACCATGCAGCTGGTCGACGGCATCGAGGCGCAGATCCATCGCGTGTTCCGCAACCTCGCGGCGATCGCGCAGGCCGCCGGCCTGGGCCTGGACCGCGCGGTGCGCATGACCGTGTACCTCACCGACCTCGGGCATTTCGCGCGGGTAAACGAGATCATGGCGCAGTACGTCGGCAAGCCCTATCCCTCGCGCGCGGCGATCGGGGTGGCGAGCCT
>JAYRND010000344.1:0-1902 GCA_041904885.1 Burkholderiales bacterium | reverse complement strand
GATGGAGACGAGCCCCTTCGCTCGGTCCACCCACGCGCCGGTCATCGCCAGCCCTTCCATCTGCATGCGCGTGCGGTCCACTTTCGGCGCCAGCGTCTCGAAATTCTGCAGGCGGTAGAACTGGCCCGGCTGGAATTTCTGCGCCGCGAGCGGTGCGCGAACCACTACCTCGACGATGGTCGGCGTCAGGCGCTCCACCTTGTGGACCGTGGCGCCAAGCTGGTCAGAGAGTCGATGGAAGAACTGTTTGCGGGGAATTTCGCTCTCAGGCCGCCTTCCAGCAAGAACGCGAGAAACGACGGGATAGCCTTGCTTCGCGCTCCCCATCGCCTTCACCACGTTGCCGAAGTACGACGGGTGCACGTCGCCGAAATAGCTGACGAAGCGCCCGTCGGGCTGCTTCGCGAGCAGCACGTTGGGAACCTCGGGCTTGGAGGTCGCGTGCTGCGGCTTGACCGGATTGCCGCCCTCGTCACAGGCCGCGAAGTACTTGCCGTCGAGGCGGAAGTGGGGCGCGTCCTCGCGCGCGAGCACGGTGTTGGGCTGCGTGCCTGCGGCGACGAACACCGTGTGCGCGGGCAGCCAGTGCTCGGCCGAATTGCTTCCTCCGGCGCCTTTCATGCGGATGCCCTTGACCGAGCCGTAGTTGTCCACGTCCACGGCCACCGGCGTCAGGCCCTCGGCGAACCAGATGCCTTCCTCCAGCGCCTTCTCGACCTCCTCGTGGTTCAGGGTGTAGGAGGGGCTGTCCACGAGGCGGCGTCGGTAGGCGATGGTGACGCCGCCCCAGTGGCGCAGCAGCTGGATGTGGCGCTCCGGCGGCGCGGCGCGCAGGGCGCGTGCGTGCGCAAGGAATTCCTCCGCGACCTCCCGCTCCAGGTCGTCCCAGCCGGCGCGGACGGCGTCCTCGCCGACTTCGGCGGCCAGCTGCTCGTAGCGTGCAAGGAACTTGCGCACCTGCACCACGTAGTAGGCGAGCGACTCGGTGGCCGTGTCGATCGCGGTCAGGCCGCCGCCAATCACCACCACCGGCAGGCGCAGCTGCATGTTGGCGAGCGAGTCTTCCTTGGCCGCGCCCGTGAGCTGCAGCGCCATCAGGAAATCCGATGCGGCTCGCACGCCGCGCGCCAGGCCGTTCGGAATATCGAGCACGGTCGGCTTGCCCGCGCCGACGCACAGCGCGACGTGGTCGAAGCCCATCGCCATGGCGTCCTCCAGCGTCACCGTGCCACCGAAGCGCACGCCGCCGTACATGGCGAAGGCCTCGCGGCGCTCGAGCAGGAGGCGGACGAGCTTGAGGAAGTTCTTGTCCCAGCGGACCGTGATGCCGTACTCCGCGACGCCGCCGAAGCCGGCCATGACGCGCTCGCCGAGGGGTTCGCGGATTTCCTCGATATTCCTGATCGGCGTGAAATCCAGGCCCAGCGGCTCGATCTTCAAGCCGTCGATTCCCACCACGGCGTGGCCGTCATTCAGCAGGTGGTGCGCCACGGTGAAACCCGCGGGCCCGAGTCCGACCACCAGCACCTTGCGGCCCGTCTCGGCCAGAGGCAACGGGCGGGACAGGTTCAGCGGGTTCCAGCGCGTGAGCAGCGAGTAAATCTCGAAGCCCCAGGGCAGCTCGAGGACGTCCTTGAGGGTCCGGGTCTCGGCCTGCGGGATGTCCACCGGCGTCTGCTTCTGGTAGATGCAGGCCTTCATGCAGTCGTTGCAGATGCGGTGCCCGGTGGCCGCCACCATCGGGTTGTCCACGCAGATGATGGCCAGGGCGGCCATCGGCTGTCCGCGTGACTTCGCCATGTGGAACTCGGAAATCTTCTCTTCCAGCGGGCAGCCGGCGAGGGGCACCCCGAACTGCGTCTTCTTGTAGCCCTTCGCCGGCGCCTTTTCCTTGAGCCCCTT
>JAYRND010000343.1:0-5875 GCA_041904885.1 Burkholderiales bacterium | reverse complement strand
GCCCTTGTCATGCGGGGCCGCGCCACGGTAAAAGACTGGGTCGCCGGCGAGCCGAGGCACCTGCACATCGGCAATCACGGCGGCACGAGCGAGGACGAAATGACCATTCCCCTGGTGGTGGCGAAATCATGAAGACGCGCGTTAACGGCATCGAAGTCAACTACGAGACCCACGGCAAAGAGGGCGCACCCTGGCTGGTGCTCAGCCACTCGCTCGCCTGCAGCGTGCGCATGTGGGATCCCCAGATTGCCGCGCTCAAGGAAAAATATCGGATCCTCGCCTACGACACGCGCGGCCACGGTGGCTCCGAGGCGACAAAAGGCGCGTACACGCTGGATCTGCTTGCAGATGATCTATTTTTTCTTCTTAAAGAATTAAAAATAGCAACGACACATTATTGCGGCCTTTCCATGGGCGGCATGATCGGCCAGACCTTCGCACTCAAGTATCCGGGCGTGTTCCGCACGCTGACGCTCGCGGATACCACCTCCCGCTATCCCGCGGAAGCGGCGCCTGTCTGGGCCGACCGGATCAAGACCGTGGAGGCGCAGGGGATGGCGCCGCTCGCGCAGCCGACGCTGGAGCGCTGGTTCACCGAGGCGTTTCGCAAGAACAAGCCGGAGGTAGTGGACGGCGTTCGCAAGCTGATCCTGGCGACGCCGCCCGCCGGTTACATCGGCTGCTGCCACGCGATCCCGAAGATCAACCTGACCGCGCGGCTGAGGGAAATCAAATGCCCGATCCTGGTGATCGTCGGCGCCGACGACCCGGGCACGCCGCCTTCCATGGCCCGGGAGATCCACGAGAACGCGCCCGGCTCCAAGCTGGTGACGCTGCCGCAGGCCGCGCACCTCGCCAACCTCGAGCAGCCGGAGGCTTTCACCCGCGCGCTCGCGGACTTCCTGGCTCGCTCCTAGCTCCTAAGCCAGTCGGCAGCGCACCGGCAGCGACTTGAAGCCGCCGACGAGGTTGGCCTCGACTCGGCTCGCCGGGCCATCCGGCTCGATCGCCTCTACTCGCGCCAGCAGTTCGCGGAAGAGCGCCCTCAGTTCCAGCCGCGCGAGGAACATGCCGAGGCACATGTGCCCGCCGAAGCCGAATGCAAGATGGTGGTTGGGCCGGCGCGAGATATCGAAGCGGAATGGCGCGTCGAATACGGCTTCGTCGCGATTCGCCGAGGAATAGAAAAGCGCGACGCTCTGACCGGCGGCGATCGCCGTACCTGCGACCTCTGCCCCGGTGACCGCGGTGCGCGCGAAGTGCTTGACCGGGGACACCCAGCGCAGGACCTCCTCTACCGCCGTATCGACAAGCGCCGGCTCGCCCCGCAGGCGCCGCCACTCCTCCGGATGCTCGGCGAACGCGAGCACTCCGCCTGCGGAAGCGGCGGCGGTCGTGTCGTGCCCTGCGGTGCCGATCACCGCGAAATAGGACACTGTCTCCAGGTCACCGAGCGGCGCGCCGTAAGCCCGGCCCTGGGCGATCACCGTCGCCAGGTCGTCGCGCGGCCGGCGGCGACGATCCTTTGCCATGCGCGTAAAGTAGTCGAAGAACTGCTCGAGCGCGGCGAACCGGTCCTCCGGCTTCTCCATGCCGCGGCCGAGCTCGGGATCCTCGGCACCGAAGAACGTCTGGGTGAGGCGCAGCATCAGGGCCTGGTCCTCCCGTGGCACGCCGAGGATCGCCATGATGACGCGCAGCGGATACCAGTGCGCCACCTCGCGCGCGAAGTCGATCCTTCCGCCCGCCGCCGCGAGGCGATCCACGTGCTCGGCGGCGAGGGCCGCGAGTTGCGGCTCCAGCCTTCGCACGGCGCCGCCCATGAACCAGTCGCGCGTCACGCGCCGGTACTCGGCATGGTCGGGGTCGTCCATGTGGGCAATCGTGCGATACATGCGGCCGAAGCGGCCGGTGGCGCGCTTTACCGCCTCCTCGTGCGCCGAGGGCATCAGGTTGAGGCGCCGGCCATTGATGAACCGATCGTTCGCCCGCGAGATCGCCATCACCTCCGCATGTCGCGCGACGGCCCAGAACGGCCGGTAGCCCTCAGGCTCCACCCAGGCAAGGCCGGTCCGCCGGCGCAAATCCGCGTAAATCTCGTGGATGCGCGCTTCGTCGGCGTGCACCGCCGGCGAGACCAGCGCGTCATCCAGGCGCACGCGATGCAGGCTTGCTATTCGGCCCGGATCCCCGCCTCGCGCACCACCTGCGCCCAGCGCGGCACTTCTTCGGCGATCAGGTCGGCGAGGCGCTTGGGGGTGCTCGCGGTGGCCACGACACCGAAGCCGGTAAAGCGCGACTGCAGGTCAGGCTGCGCGAGGGCCTTGCCGATCGCGTCGTTCAGGCGCGCCACGACGTCGGCGGGCATTGCCGCCGGACCCAGGATCCCGAACCAGATGTCGACCACGTAGCCGGGCAGGGTCTGGTTCACGAGCGGCGTGCCTGGCGGCGCGAGCGGGGAGGGCTCGGCCGAGGAGATCGCCAGCAGCTTCAGCTTGCCCGCGGTGATGTGGCTGTTCATCGCGGCCGATGAGGTCGTGATCAGCACCTTGACCTCGCCGGTCAGCACCGCATTGGTAGTCGGCGCCTGCCCCTTGTAGGGCACATGCGTCATGCGGATGCCCGCGGCACGCGCGAAAAGCTCGCTCGACAGGTGTCCGAGCGAGCCGATGCCGGCGGTCGCATACTCGACGGGGTTGGGTTGCGCCTTCGCGTAGTCGATCAACTGGCGCACCGTGGCGGCCGGCACCGCGCCATTGACGACGACGAAGAGCGGCGCGGTGGACACCAGCGAGACGGGAGTGAAATCCTTGAGCGAGTCGTAGCCGGCGTCCTTCTGCAGGATCGGCACGGTGCTGCTCGGCCCGTTGTTGGAGAAGAGCAGCGTGTAGCCGTCGGGTGCGGCACGCGCGACCTCGCGCGCGCCGATCGCGCCGCCGGCCCCCGCCTTGTTGTCGACAATCACCGGCTGGCCGAGCGTCTTCTGCATCGGCTCCTGCAGCGCCCGCGCCATGATGTCCGTGGTACCCCCCGCGGGATACGGAACGACGATGCGGATCGGCTTGGATGGAAAGGCCTGCGCGCTTGCGAGCGGCGCCGCAAGCGCCGCGCAGATTGCAATGATGCTCGTTACGAATCGATCCATGCTGCAACGTCCTCCTTGTTGGCCCTACGGGTCCTGAATCTGTTGGCCGGGTGCTGCGCGTCTTCGTAGCCGAACGACATGCCGCAGACAACGCGGCGATCGGCGTTGAAGCCGAAGAACTCGCGCAGCAGCTTCGGATGCGCTGCAAGCGCGGCCTGCGCGATACAGGCGACTCCGGCGGCAGCGGCGGCCAGCATGAAATTGTTCACCCAGGCGCCGCAATCGAGCACCCCGTAGACGCCCAGTGCCTCGTCGGTGGTGATCACCATCGCGTGCGGGGCGCCGAACAGGCGGAAGTTCTCCATTGCCTGCTTCGCCGACGCGGCGCGGTCCCCGCGCGTGACGCCGACTGCCTCGTAGAGCTGAAAGCCGCATTCGCGCCGCCGCTCGAGGTACACGCCGCGGTATTCGCGCGGGAACGGGTAGTCGGGCTCCACCTGGTGCGACGCGGCGTAGGCGAGCAGCGCGGCGCGAAAGCGTTCGGTCGCCGCGCCGCTCGTGATGTGCACCTGCCAGGGCTGTGCGTTGCACCAGGAGGGCGTGCGCTGCGCGACCTCGAGCAGGCGCTCGATCGTCGCCCGCTCCACGGGCCGGGACAGGAAGCCACGGCAGCTGTAGCGCTTCGCCAGCACTTTCTCGAAGATCTCTAGCTCGTCTGACACAGGACCTTCTCCTCGATCAGTCGCGCAATCTCTTCCGGCGAGAGACCAAGCACACGCTCGAGCACGGCGGGCCCATGTTCGCCGAGGCCGGCGACGCTCCCTCCCGCGGCCGCGCCCGCCATCTTGTACGGTGGATTGGTGACACGGATTTCGTGCGCGCCGTCCTTCACCGTCGCGAACAGCCCGCGCGCCGCGGCATACGGCGAGTTCATCGCCTCGGCGACGCTCTGGTAGCGCGCGCAGGGCACGCCGCCCTTCGCCATCGCCGCCTCGCACTCGGCGACCGTCCGGCCGGCCGCCCAGCCATCGACCTCGGCCATCAGCGCATCCCAGTTGTCGCTGCGCCCGCCGACGGTCGCGAAGCGCGCGTCGGCCTTCAGATCGTCCCGACCCATCGCGTGCACCATGTCCTCGAAGTTTCCCTGCGAGACCGGCGCCACGATCAGGAAGCCGTCGCGGGCCCGGGTGGCCTGGAAGAGCAGCCGCGGGCGGGGAACCGGTTCCTGCGCCTCGGCGACCTCGTAGGCCAGCATGCCCAGCATCGAGTCCATCAGCGCGCAGTCGATGTACTCGCCCCTGCCTCCGCGCCCGCGCCGGACAAGCGCCGCGCAGGCCGCGGCGAAGGCGTGCACGCCGGTCAGGTAATCGGCAACGAAAATAGCGCTGTTCGGCGGGCGGCTGGCGCGCTGGTAGTTCATTGCTGCGGTGTCGAAGCCGCTCGCCGCGTGCACGATCGGCGCATAGGCGGGCAGGTCCGCGTAGGCGCCGGCCTGCCCGTAGCCCGAGATCGAGCAGTAGACCAGCCCGGGATTCTCCGCCGCCAGCGACCCGTAGTCGAAGCCGAAGCGCCGCATCACGCCGGGCCGGAAGTTCTCCACGATCACGTCGCTCGCCGCCGCCAGCCGCCGCGCAAGCTGCGCGCCTTCGGGGCGCTTCAGATCGAGCGCGACGCTTTGCTTGCCCGCGTTGAGCACGCCGAAGTAGACGCTCCGGCCGCCGCGCATCGGCGCGCGGCTGCGCATGTAGTCGCCCTCGGGCGGCTCGACCTTGATCACCTCGGCGCCCGAGTCCGCCATCAGGCGGGTGCAATAGGGCCCCGCGATCATGGCGCTGAAATCGAGCACTCGAATCCCGGCGAGCGCGCCCTGGCTCACTTCCGCCTCCCGTAGGCGGCCAGGTGAAAGCGTTGCAGTCTCCTCAGCATCCCCTCCATTTCCGCTGCCGCCGCCTCCCCGTCCTTGGCATGCAGGTACGCTAGCAGCCGCCGGCGCGAAGGCATCACGTAGCGGTTCGGCATGTAGCCCACGCTCTCCACGAAGTGGCGTGTCATCTCCATCAACGCGTCCGTGATCACGGTCAGCACCGGATTGCGCGCAGCTCGCGCAAGCAACCGGTGGAACTCGTAGTTGATGTGCGCACGCTGCACTACGTCGCCGCGCCGCGTCGCTTCCTCGGCGGCCGCCACGTTCGCCTCCAGCGCGGCGAGGTCTTCCTTGGTGCGGCGCGCGCAGGCGAGCCGCGCCACCTCAGTCCCGATGACAATGCGCGCCTCGGTCAGGTGCTGCGGCTTGATCGCGCCGAGGTGGTAGAGGTCCGCGAGTCCCGCGACCGCGGCGTCGCCGCCGCCTTCCCTGATGAAGGCCCCGCCGGTCGCCCCCTTGCGCAGTTCGAGCAGCCCGGAGATCTCGAGCGACCTGAGCGCCTCACGCAATGTGTTGCGGCTGACGTGGAACTGGCTGGCGAGCTCGCGCTCGGGCGGGAGCCGGTCGCCGGCGCGTAGCGCCTGGCGCGCAAGCCGGCCGCGGATCTGGGAGGCGATCTCCTCGAAGGCGCGGCGCGTGGCGACGGGGCGGAACTCGCGCATCAATGCAGCCCGAGCAGGTGTCGCGAGACGACGATGCGCTGGATCTGATTGGTGCCCTCGAAGATCTGGTTGATCTTCGCGTCGCGCATGTAGCGCTCGACGCCGACGTCCTTCATGTAGCCGGCGCCGCCGAAGATCTGCACCGCGTCGGTCACCACCTTCATCGCCATGTCGCTCGCCTGGCACTTGGCCATCGAGGCCATC
>JAYRND010000044.1:0-2650 GCA_041904885.1 Burkholderiales bacterium | reverse complement strand
TGCACACGGTCTGCGAGGAGGCCAGCTGCCCGAACATCGCCGAATGCTTCGGCAACGGCACGGCCACGTTCATGATCCTGGGCGACATCTGCACGAGGCGCTGCCCGTTCTGCGACGTCGCGCACGGCAGGCCGCTCGCCCCGGACCCCGAGGAGCCTCGTCAGCTGGCCGATACCGTCGCGCGCCTGGGGCTGGGCTACGTCGTCATCACCAGCGTGGACCGCGACGACCTGAAGGATGGCGGCGCGCAGCATTTCGTCGACTGCATCCGCGCCGTGCGCGAGCGCTCGCCGCGCACGACGGTCGAAGTGCTGGTGCCCGACTTCCGCGGGCGGATGGAGGGCGCGCTGCAGATGCTGCAGGCGGCGCCGCCGGACGTTATGAACCACAACCTGGAGACCGTTCCGCGGCTCTACAAGCGCGCCCGCCCCGGCGGCGATTACGCGCATTCTCTGCGCTTGTTTGATCTGTTCAAGGAAAACAATCCAGGAGTTCCGGCCAAATCCGGGCTGATGGTGGGGCTCGGCGAGACGGACGACGAGATCCTCGCCGTGATGCGCGACCTGCGCGCCCACGGCGTGGACCTGCTGACCATCGGCCAGTACCTCGCGCCCTCGCCGCACCACCTGCCGGTCGAGCGCTACGTGCATCCGGACGTCTTCGCGATGTTCGAGAGGGAGGCGAAGGCGATGGGCTTCCGGAACGCGGCGATCGGGCCGCTGGTGCGCTCCTCCTACCACGCCGACCGGCAGGCGCGCCTTGCGGCGCCTCGAGGCTAGCGCACCAGCATCGCGTTCTTCACCGACGCGACTCCTTCGACGGAGTTGGCCGCCTTCATGGCCTGCAGGCGTTGGCTTTCGTCCCGGACGAATCCCGAGAGCAGCACTTCGCCGCGCTCCGTTTCCACGCTGATGGCGAGCGATTTCAGCTCCGGCACCTTGAGCAGCGCGGCCTTGACCTTGGCGGTGAGGACGCTGTCCTCGAAGAATTTCCCCAGCCGGATCCGGTCGTAGATCGATTCCGCTTTGATGAACTCGTCGCGGTCGAGCTTGCCGTCCTTGTTCTGGTCCGCCTCGAGGAATGGGCGTGCGTAGTCCCGAATGTGCCGCACCTCGTCTTGCGTGATTACGCCGTCGCGGTTCCGGTCCAGCTGATCGAATCGGGAGGTGTCGATACTCGCGGGCTCTGCGGTATCGGACGCATGCGCGGTCGGCGCCGCAATGGCTCCGGCGACTGCGATGGCGGCGGCGCCGGCGCGTGTACGGGCAAGACTGAACCTCATGGACTTCTCCTTTCGTGGAAAGACGGGAGAATCTCTGCAACTGCCATGCCAAGTGCGCATAGCCGGCAACATCAATGACTTGGCGCGCGCGCGGCCGAGCGGAGAAACGGAATCCCGTCGCCTTGCGGCGACAGATTTTCGGGATAAGCTTGCATGCCGAACTCTGCGGAGGAAACGATGAACGCTCGTCTGACTTGGCTCGTTCTGGCGCTGCTGGTTTGCTGCACGGCTCCGGCGCGCGCCGGACTGGAATCGGTCACCAACCAGGAGGCGGCATCCGGCCTCAAGGCCGCGCTCGAGAAGGGGGCGGGTAGCGCGGTGGACTTGCTTGGCAAGACCGACGGCTTTCTCGGCAACAAGGACGTGAGGATCCCGCTGCCCGCGACGCTCAAGAAATACGAGAAGCTCATGCGCAGCGTCGGCATGGGCAAGTACGCCGACGAACTGATCGTCTCGATGAACCGCGCCGCCGAGCAGGCCGTGCCCGAAGCGAAGGCGCTCTTCGTCGACTCGATCAAGAAGATGAGCCTGAAGGACGCGAAGGGCATCCTCACCGGCGGGCAAACCGCCGGCACCGAGTACTTCAAGCGCACCACGAGCGCCCAGCTGCGGGAGAAGTTCCTGCCGATCGTGAAGGAGGCGACCTCGAAGGTGCAGCTCGCCCAGACCTACAACGAGTACGCGCAGAAAGGCGCGCAGTTCGGCCTGGTGAAGAAGGAGAATGCCAGCCTCGACGAATACGTGACGCAGAAGTCGCTCGACGGCCTTTTCTACATGGTCGGCGAGGAAGAGAAGAAAATCCGGCAGAATCCGCTCGGCGCAGGCAGCGATATCATCAAGAAGGTTTTCGGCGCGATGAAATAGGCGTTTCCGTGGGTCAACCATAAGGGGAGAGGAACATGAAGAAACTGATCGCATTGCTGTGCTGCGCTTTCCTTGCCGGCCCGGTGCTGGCGCAGGACAAGGGCAAGTCCGACGACAAGAAGGCCCCCGTGGCCAAGAAGGAGCCGAGCGAAAAGCAGAAGGCCCAGCAGGAGCGCATGAAGGCCTGCAACCAGAAGGCAGGCGACAAGAAGCTGGAGGGCGACGCACGCAAGGGCTTCATGAGTTCCTGCCTCAAGGGCGAGGAGCCCGCGGCCGCTTCCAAGCAGACGCCGCAGCAGCAGAAGATGGCGGACTGCAACAAGCAGGCGGCCGCGAAGCAGGTGAAGGGCGACGAGCGCAAGGCGTTCATGAGCTCCTGCCTGAAGGGCTGACGTGCGGCGGGGGGCGGCCGGGCTGCTGGTCGCCGCCCTTGCCTCCGGCGCCGCCGCGCAGTATCCGGCCCGGCCGGTCCGGTGCATCGTGCCGCAAGCGACCGGCAGCGCG
>JAYRND010000342.1:0-10225 GCA_041904885.1 Burkholderiales bacterium | reverse complement strand
GGGGTCGCGGCAGGCGCCGGGGCCTGCGCGGGCTCGGCGGCTTTCGGGGCTTGGGCAAACGCGCCGGTGCTGAACGCGAGGGCAACGGCGACTGCGATGATCTTCTTCACTGAACGTCTCCTGGGTTGGTTGGTTTTTCCTGCATGTCCGATAACGCGCCACCCCGGAAACGGTGGACAACAAATGAAAAAACTTTACATATCAATACTTTAAGTCCACTCCGCCACGATCGGCCGCTGCCAGCTGGGCGGAGAGCTGCTTCAGATACCCCTTTGCCCTGGCCTCGTCGCCAGCCAGGCGCGCCGCCATGGCCGCCCCGTACAGCCCCCGGAACCGGTTCGGCTCGCGTTGCTGCGACAGCTCGTACTCCTTGAGTGCCTCGGCGGGCCGCTTGAGCTCGACCAGAAGGTCGCCCAGCAGTTCGCGCGCGGGCAGGACCCGGCCGGGCGTGACGATGTGCTTTTCGTTCAGGTCCTCGATGTCGGCCGCCTTGCGCATGAGCGCGACCGCCTCCTCGCCCCTGCCTTCGGCCCACGCTACCCAGGCTTCGCCGGAGAGGCGCATCACCTCCACCTCGGTGCTCCAGTAGGTGTTCTTCGCCGCCTTCAGCGCCTCGACGCGCTTCTCCAGCGCGGCGAGGTCCGCCTTCGCGGCGGCCGGATTCCCGCTGCGCGCTGCGCCGAGCGCGCGCGCGCCGTAGGTGATCGCCTCGGCGAAGGGGTACTTGCTCTGCACGGGCACCAGCTGCGCGGCCTCGCGCCAGGCGCCGCGCTCCAGCGCGTAGCGCGCCGGCATCGCCGCGAGCGCGTACGGCCCGGTGAAGCGCGCCGGGTTCATGCCCGTCACCTGCGCCGACTCGGCGAGCACCTTGCGCGCGTCGCTGTCGCGCCCGAGCTGCAGGTACGCGTAGGTCATGTAGTCCATGGCGTGCAGCGCCTCGTCCGCCTCGCCGCCCTTCGCCGCCACGTCGGCCGAGCGCCGGTTGGTTGCCGCCGAATCCTCCCAGGCGCCCACGCGCGTGAAGATGTGCGAGGGCATGTGCAGCGCGTGCGGGGCGTCGGGCGCGATCTTCGCGTAGCGGCGCGCGGCGTCCACGCCCTTCTGCGCGATCGGCGGCGCGTCGTAGCTGTGGATCAGGTAGTGGGCGACGCCCGGATGCTGCGGGTGGCGCCGGAACTGCCCCTCCAGGATGGCGGCCGCCTTGAGGTAGGCCGCGTAGGTCTGGTCCGACTGCAGCTGCGTGCCGGCGAGGTAAAGCGCGTAGAAGATCTGCGCCTCGTCGTCCTTCGGATACTTCGCGGCCAGCGCCTCGTAGGCCTTCGCGCGCGCCACCTGGCGCTCGCGCTCGGTGCGGCTGGAGAAGTTCTCGTAATACGCCGCCACCGCCTCGAGGTAGTCGCGATCGCGCTGCGACTTCGCGTTCATGGCGCGGCCCTTGGCGATCGCCGCCTGCGCGCGCTCTGCGTCCGCGGGCGAGGCGCCGAGGCCCGCCAGCGGGTTCGACATCAGGATGGATGCGTAGCCCCAGGCGGCGATCACGCAGTTGCGGTCGGCGAGCGCCACCTCCTCGAAGGTGGCGAGGCCCGCCGAATACCAGAACGAATGCAGCATCGCCACGCCCCGCTGCAGCTTGGCCTGCACGGCGCGGCTGCAGGAATTGTCGAACTTCACCGCACCGAGGCCGGCGATGGCGCCGTCCTTGGCGTCGTCGTCATGCGCGAGCGCGCTGCTGAAAGGAAGTGCCAGGCAGAACGCCGCGAGCGCGGCCATGCGTTGGAGCGTCATGTGCGAACCCTCCCTGGTGAACCGCTGAAAATCAGTGTAGCGCGGCGTTGATCCGCTGGGCGAGCTTCTCGCAATCGTCCGCGCGAAAGCCGCCGAGGCCCACGTAGAGGGGCAGGACGTCGCCGGAGCGCAACACCAGCTCCACCCGCTGGTTGCCGGGCCGGCCCTCTCCGCCGGCGACGCGGGCGGACTGGAGCTCGTCGAGGGCCACTACCCGCAGCTTCGGCCCCGACTCCACTGCCAGCGTGCGCGCGGTCGCGTCCACCGTCACCCGCATGCGCCGGCGCGCGATCGTGAACCACGTGGAGAGCGAGCCGAACACGAACAGCATGGCGAGCGTGAAATACAGCGCCGCCCAGCCGTAGACGAGGAACGGCGCGAGGCTGAGGAGGCAGCACACGAGCAGCAGCTTCGGCGGCTCGTCCTGCAGCTCGATCGTCGTGCGCCCTTCCGCGTCGCGCCTCTCGGAAAAACTCTGGCCCATGGGCTCTCCGGAGCCGATTATCCGTCGGCCGCAGATAGAATGGCGCCATGAACAAGCCGCAGCACCCCGGTTCCACCTCGAACTTCATCAAGCAGGTGATCGAGGCCGACCTCGCCTCCGGCAAGCACGTCAAGATCCGCACCCGCTTCCCGCCCGAGCCGAACGGCTACCTGCACCTCGGCCACGCGAAGTCCATCCTGCTCAACTACGGCCTCGCCAGGGAGTACGGCGGCGCCTGCAACCTGCGCTTCGACGACACCAACCCGGAAAAGGAAGAGCAGGAGTACGTCGACTCGATCGTCGATTCGGTGAAATGGCTGGTCGGCGAGCAGGCGCAGCCGCCGCTCTACGCCTCCGACTACTTCGACTTCATGTACCAGTGCGCCGAGTACCTGGTCGAGTCCGGCAACGCCTATGTGGACAGCCAGAGCGCGGAGGAGATGAAGCACAACCGCGGCTCCTTCACGCAACCGGGAGTGAATTCGCCTTTTCGAACTCGAACTCCTGCCGAGAACCTGAAACTCCTGCGCGAAATGCGCGACGGCAAGCACGCCGACGGCGCCCACGTTCTGCGCGCGAAGATCGACATGAAGTCGACCAACATCAACATGCGCGACCCGGCGATCTACCGCATCAAGAAGGCCACGCACCACCGCACCGGCGACAAGTGGTGCCTCTACCCGATGTATACGTACGCGCACCCGATCGAGGACGCGGTGGAGAAGATCACCCACTCCATCTGCACCCTCGAATTCGAGGACCAGCGCCCGTTCTACGACTGGCTGCTCAACAAGCTCGCCGACGGCAAGCTCCTCGAGCGCCCCCTTCCCCAGCAGATCGAGTTCGCGCGCCTGCAGCTCACCCACGTCATGCTCTCCAAGCGGCTGCTGATCCAGCTCGTCGAGGGAGGGCATGTGGACGGCTGGGACGACCCGCGCATGCCCACCCTCGCCGGCGCCCGCCGCCGCGGCTACACCCCCGAGGGCTTCCGCCGCTTCGCCGAGCGCGTCGGCGTGGCGAAGGAAAACTCCTGGATAGATTATTCGGTGCTCGAAGACTGCATGCGCGAGCACCTCAACGAAATCGCCCCCCGCCGCATGGCCGTCCTCGACCCGGTCAAGCTGGTCATCGAGAACTACCCCGAAGGCCAGGAAGAAACCTTCGAGATCGCGAACCACCCCCAGAAGCCCGAAATGGGCAAGCGCCCCGTCCCCTTCTCCCGCGAGCTCTGGATCGAGCGCGACGACTACCAGGATCCCCCGCCCAAGGGCTACTTCCGCCTATTTCCGGGCAACAAGGTAAGGCTCCGCTACGCCTACGTCGTAGAGTGCATCGGCTACGACAAAGCCACCGACACAGTGCGCGCCAAGTATCTATCCGAAACTAAGTCAGGCACTCCCGGCGCTGACGCCGTAAAGGTGAAGGGAAACATCCACTGGGTAAGCGTTAAGCACGCCCACGCGGCCGAGATCCGCATCTACGACCGCCTATTCAGGACCGACAAGCCCGAGGGCCAAGGCGACCTGAACCCCAGCTCTCTAAAAAAGATCCGCGCTCAGCTCGAGCTGAGCCTTGCAAAGGCTAGCAAGGACCAGGTGCAGTTTGAGAGGCACGGATATTTTGTGAGTGATGGCGAAAGGTTCGACCGAACCGTTGCATTGCGAGACCCTTGGATGTCTCCCAAGAAATAGCACCGCATCGTTCCGACCTGGCGCTTCCACGTAATCTATGGAATTAGGCTCTTACAAATTTTGCTTCCTAAGTAAACCCACATCGAATTCGGATTGGTAGTGTTCGGAGGTTTGTTCGCAAGATCTCCAATCGCAGCACCAACGGCGACCTCCCACGGCCGTGAAGCCCCGATTAAACCCATAAGATCGTTGCGAATATCTTTGACGTCGCCATAGCGGCGGTCATAACCGGACGCCTTGAACCCTTGCATCGCCGCAAAATGAGCATGCGCCGGGTTGCTCAAAAGCCATTTTTCGATTGACTGTTGCAGGATGTTCCATCCAGTTCCCAAACTCGCCAAAACCTCGTCAGTCAGGATCAAGTTCTCCGGATCCCTGCAAGCCAAACGCAATCGAACTACAGACCCCTTATCGACAGGGTCTCCAGTCGCGCTATCGTCGCCGTCGCGAAGCGAATACGCGACGCCATCGTCATACACCGCCGCAATGATTTCATCCATGCGGTTTTCGTACTCATCCATCGCGCCAACCCCTGAGACCTCGCACGGATAAATGCGTATCGCACCTTTCGTTCGTCGCACAGCCTGTTGCCAAATTCGTTCGTCGTCTTCACCCTCCACAAGCATTGGCGGAGCTTCATTAAAAATATTTGAAAGAGGATGAGCCCCAAAAACAGGCAACACCCTTCTTAGCAGATCATCAACAGGCCTAAACGTCATGATTTTTTGACTTCGACTCATAAATGCGAGGCGCAGATCTGTCTTTGCAAGCTGAAACGCGCCGATTAGAGCAGTACTGTGGGACGCAAGGACGATCCGGATCTTGTGTTTCACTGAAATATTTACCAAGAACTCGGCGAGACGCGTTTGCAAGTCAGGATGAAGATGAACATCGGGTTCGTCCAAGATTAGAAGTCGAGCCTTTGTCGGATCGCTCGAGTACGCAAACTCGAGACATTCGATTCCCAACGAAATCAATTCCGACTCTCCGCTGCTTATTTGATTTCGATCGAGAACTTGTCCACTCACTTTACTTCTTACGTCGAAATCTGCTGAAGTCCGGACGATTTGAACGTAATCAAGTAGTCCGTTGATTTGCTCAATGACCGGCTCGAATTTGTCCTCTACCTTTTGAGAAATCTCAAATTTCCTGAGGATCGCAAGCTCAAGTCGACGATACGTCACCATTACTTGCTGACGAAATTCAGTGACTTGATTCTGCATTCTCGAGTTTCGGAGAAAATTCACATCACTGGTAACTTGATTCTCCACATGAGGAGCCCAGATGAGCTGTCCCGCTCTCTCGGGGACGATGTACTTGGAGGGCATTTCTGGACCCTGATCCCTAGTAAACCTATCCAATGCACGCAACAATTGGCTCTTCCCGACGCCGTTCTTCCCGAGTATGAAATTGACATCGCCTAGGGCATTCAATTCGTATTCCCCGAACTTCATCGCACCCTCACTAAGGAAGGAAATATTGGCAGTCGTAGCTACGAGCGGATATTACTGGCGGCCACATCTACCAGCCGCTGAATCGGTGCCACTGCCAAAGAACTGTTTGGCTGCCCTCTGCGACGTTGTATTGCTCATGCTGTGCGCCCGTCGCGCACGCGTGATTGGGCAGAATTCGTAGACGAGCACCGACAGGTAACTCAGGCACATTGCCGCCGGCGCGGTGAGCGATGACCCCATGCTCCTGGCTGGTTTCAACGACGATGAGGTCGTGGTAGGGGCGGCCGTCGAGGTCGCAGACGAGGCCGTAGCCCTGGTCTACTGACTGCTTCGCGGTGCCGCGGTCGCGGGAGAGGGCCATCCAGCCGGCGTCGATTAGCGTCCAACCTTTGTCGGGGCGGTGGCCGTTGACGGTGGTCAGCACTGATAGCGCGATGTCTTCGAGGCGGCAGACGCCGATGCCGGCCATCACGAGGTCGAAGAAGACGAAGACGCCGGCGCGGACTTCGGTGACGCCGTCGAGGCGCTCGGCGAAGTGGGCGGTCGGGGTGGAGCCGACGCTGACGATCGGTGCGTCGAAGCCGGCTTCGCGCAGGCGCGTGGCGGCGCGGACGGCGCCTGCCCGCTCCTGCTCGGCGATGGCGCGGATCGCGGCCTGGCTGCGGGCGTCGTAGGAGCCGCCGGCGTGGGTCATGACGCCGGCCACGGTGTTGCCGGATTCGCGCAGCGCGTTCGCGAGCGGGATCAGGGCGTCGCTGTCGGGCTTCAGGCCCGCGCGATGGCCGTCGGTGTCGATCTCGATGAGGACGGGAAAGCCCGAGATGGCGCGCGCGGTCTCGATGCTGTCGGTGATCACGGTGAGCCGCGCGCCGCGGTCGATGAGCTTCCTCGCCCTCGCCTGCTTGTCGGGGGTGAAGCCGACGGCGTAGAGGATGTCGCGGTAGCCGCCGTCGAAGAACTGCTCGGCTTCCTTGAGGGTGGAGACGGTGATCGGCGGCCGCCCCTTTTCCGAGCCCGGCCCGAGCACGAGCTCGGCCACTTCGAGCGACTTGGCGGTCTTCACGTGCAGGCGCAGCGGCACGCCGAGGCCGGCGAGGCGCGAGATCAGGCGCTCGGCGTTGGCGACCACCTTGCTTTTGTCGAGGACGAGGCAAGGGGTGTCGAGCTGGGAGAGGTCGGTCATGGATGCGCGGCTCGGCGTTGCGGAATTCGAGTCTGACCCTGTTTTCCGGCCGTCAGCGCGCCGGCGGCTTCGCGTCGCAGATCGGCGCGAACCGTTCGAGCTCGATGACCTGCGCGCGGCCGGCGGGGGCGGCGGCGAAGGCGGGATCGGTGTTGCCGGGCGGCTCGGCGGCGCTTTGCAGGAAACCGATCAGCATCTGCCCGCGCCGCGGGGTCTCTTCGAGCTTCACGACGTAGCTCGAGGCGCCGCGCGCCTGCGCGAGCTTGCGCACGCTGCACAGCAGGAAGAACGACGAGCCGACCGAGGAGCCGACGTTGCGGATCTCGATCGTGAGCACCGAGGCACGCGGCCGGCGCTCGGTCTCGCGGATGGAGATGTCCATCACGCTGCCCGGCACCGCCGAATGCGCCTCGAACAGCGCTTGCGCCTGCGCGAGGCCCCCGACGAGAGCGAGCGCGGCGACGCCGATCGTGTGGCGCAAAAGTCGGGGCATGGTGCTTCCGGCATGATAGCCGCCATGGATGGCGCCTGACCGGATAGCATGGGCGCCATGGTCCGCCTCCTGCTCCTCGTTTCGCTGCTCGCGCCGCTGCTCGCCGCGGCCCAGCCGGCCGAGCCGGTGCCCAGGCCCGAGGTCAAGGTCGGCGACCGCTGGACCTACCGCGCCACCGGGCAGGTGGACCAGGGAGAGGTCGAGTTCGAGATCCAGATCACGCTCGTCGACGAGAAGTCGATCGTCGGCTTCGCGACGCGCAAGCGCGACGGCAAGGAGATCGACGCCATCTGGACGCCCGACTGGAATGCCGTGTCGGGCATCGACGGGATGACGTTCCGCCCCTCGGGCGGCCTGTTCCAGTTTCCTCTGGCCGTCGGCAAGCAGTACCGCCACGCCTTCGAAGCGGAGCGGCCCCGCGACGGCAAGGGAATCACGCGCGTCTCGATGACGGCAGCCGTGGTGGGCTGGGAAACGGTCGAGGTGCCGGCCGGGAAATTCCGCGCCCTGCGCGTCGAGGTGACGCACGACGGGCGCAGGAACGGGCCGCACGTGACCGCGTGGTATGCGCCGGAAGTGAAGCGCTATGTCCGGCTGATCGCGCAGGGCGTGCGCTCGAACCGCGAAGAAGTTCTCGTCGGCTACAAGCTGAACTGATCCATGGGAGACCTTGCCGACGCCGGCGCCGCGGTGGGCGCCCTCCTCAAGGCGCGCAAGGAAACGATCGCGGTCGCGGAGTCCTCCGCCGGCGGGCTGATCAGCGCCGCGCTCGTCGCGGTGCCCGGCGCTTCGGCGTACTACCGCGGCGGCGGCGTCATCTACACGCCCGCGGCGCGCGCGGGCATCCTCGGCATCACGAAGGAGGAGATGGAAGGCATCCGCTCGGCGAGCGAGCCCTTCGCGCGCCTGATGGCCGCGCGCGTGCGCGCGAACCTGCGCGCGACCTGGGGCCTTGCCGAGACGGGCGCGAGCGGGCCGACGGGCAACCGTTACGGCGACGCCGCCGGCCACGCCTGCATCGCGGTGAGCGGGCCGGTCGAGAAGGTGATCACGGTCGAGACGGGCAGCGCGGACCGCGAAGCGAACATGCGCGAGTTCACGCGCCGCGCGCTCGCGCTGCTGGAAGCGGCGCTGAAGTGATCTTCGGCCTGTTCGGCAGGAAATCCCGGTACACGCGCGAACCAGCGCGCATCTGGCGCACGCGGGCCGGGGCGATCGAGCGCCTGGCGGCGGAAGCCGCGGCGGCGCAGCGGGTGCTCGTCGTGGGGCATTTCCGCGGCCCCCTGGACGACATTTGCCGCGCGCTGGAGCAGCAGGGCAAGGCGGCGCGGCTGCACGCCGACTCTTTCGGCAGCATCCACCTCGGCTCGGCCGCCGGCTTGGGCACTGTGGATGGCGTCGCCGTGGCGCTGACGCGCGCCCTGCCCGCGCCGAAGCCCGCGGCGCCCTCCGACGACCCCGAGCTGCTGGTCCTCGCCGCGGGGCACCACTTCCTCGCGAGCGAAGACGAACGCATCGCCGCGTGGTGCGAGGGCCTCGGCGTGCCGGTGCGGCTGCGCTTCCACGATTCGCTGGAATCCGCGCTGCTCGGGATGTTCAACATCGCCGGCCTTGCCGGGACGCTCGACAAGCTGGGCATGACGGACGACGAGGCGATCTCGCACGACTTTGTCGACCGCGCCATCCGCAACGCCCAGGAAAAAGTCGCGAAGCAGGTCACCAGCGCGCGCGCCGCTGAATCACCCGAGGAGTGGCTGCGCGTGAACCTGCCAAAGAGTGTATAATCCGTTCCGCAGGTTCTCAGGTCGTGAAGTAGCTGGTCCGCCCCACCTTACGGTAGTGCTCATCAGGTAGTTCCCTCCAGAAGCACCCGCAGTCCGGGAAGGACTGTTCTTCCCACATCAAAGCAAGGAACGAAAATGAGTACAGGTACCGTAAAGTGGTTCAACGACGCCAAGGGGTTCGGCTTCATCACCCCGGAAGACGGCAGCAAGGATCTCTTCGTGCACTTTTCCGCCATCCAGGGCAGCGGCTTCAAGTCGCTCAAGGAAGGCGACAAGGTGACCTTCGAGGTCGGTCAGGGTCCCAAGGGCCCGAGCGCCAACAACGTCCGGCCGGCCTAATCGCCGACCAGGCCACAAGGAAAGCCCGCGCAAGCGGGCTTTTTTATTCCCCATGAAAACATCGAAGAATGTTCCACCCCCCATCCTGTCGCGCGCGACCACGTGGACCGCGGAGCGCGTGGCGGCGCTGCCGCAGATCCTCGACGTGCGCCAGCTCCTCGCCAACGCCGAGCGCCTGGACGAGCCGGAGCTCGCGGCGATCTGCGCGGCCGACATCGCGCGGCGCCGGCGCGAGACGCTGAAAGCGTCGAAGGAACTGGCGCTGCTGAAGCCCAAGCCCAAGAAGAAAGTCGTCGTCGAAGAGGCCTAGCCGCTCAGCCGCCGGCGCGGGAAGGCCAGCGCCGCACGAGCTGGTGGACGACCACGGCGATGAGCGGCACGCACAGCGCCAGCAGCGCTAGGATCGCCCACGGGCTCTCCAGGAAGCGATCGAAGACGCGGCCGGTCGCAACCGTGTGCTTGCCGAACATCAGCCAGCCCTCGAAGGCGCCGACCACCGCCGGCAGCGCGAGCCCGGCGAAGAAGCAGCGGAAGTGCCCGCGCCAGCGCACGCCGAGCACCCAGAGGTTGAGCACGAGCAGCGCCGGGACGATGACGAGCGAGGCGAAGAACACCGTCATTCCCGCCCAGCTGCCGGTGCCGCTCGTGGAGGCGATGAGCACGTACTGCCAGCCCACGAAGAGCGCGACCGGCAGCAGCACGCCGTTGCCGATGCGCGCGAGCACGGAAACGCGGGCAGCCGGTTCGGCGCCCGCCATGTCAGGGGATGAACCGGTAGGCCTTGCCCTCGCCCTTCACATAGCCGCCGGTGGGCGTGGCGAAGTGAGTGCCTAGCACGAGCACCCTGCCGTCCTTGTACTTCTCGAGGAAGGCGCGCCGCGTGGCGCGCGCGGCCTCGGGGTCGACGTCGAATCGGTTCGCCATGTCGGGCTCTCCGCACTGTACCGGGTGGTGCATGAGGTCGCCCGTGATCACCGCGTCGCTGCCCTGAGAGGAAATGCGCACCGACACG
>JAYRND010000341.1:0-8890 GCA_041904885.1 Burkholderiales bacterium | reverse complement strand
GGCCACGCGCCCGATGACCGAATACTCGGCGTCGATGCCATTGCTGAAGAAGAACGAGAGATTGCGCGCGAAGGCGTTCACGTCCATGCCGCGGGCGCGATAGTACTCGACGAAGGTGAAGCCGTTGGCCAGCGTGAAGGCGAGCTGGCTGATCGGGTTCGCGCCGGCTTCGGCGATGTGGTATCCGGAGATCGATACCGAGTAGAAGTTCTTCACCTGGTTGCGGATGAAGTAGTCCTGAATGTCGCCCATCACCTTGAGCGAGAACTCGGTCGAGAAGATGCAGGTGTTCTGGCCCTGGTCCTCCTTGAGGATGTCGGCCTGCACCGTGCCGCGCACGGTGGCCAGCGTCCAGCAGCGGATCTTCTCCAGCTCGTCGTCGGTCGGCCGCCGGCCATTGTCGGCGGCGAACTTCTCGACTTGCTGGTCGATCGCGGTGTTGAAGAACATCGCCAGAATCGTCGGCGCCGGGCCGTTGATCGTCATCGATACCGAGTTGTTCGGCGCGCACAGGTCGAACCCGGAATACAGCACCTTCATATCGTCCAACGTCGCGATGGAGACGCCCGAGTTGCCGACCTTTCCGTAGATGTCGGGCCGCTCGTCCGGGTCGAAGCCGTACAGCGTCACCGAGTCGAACGCGGTGGACAGCCGCTTCGCCGGCATGTCCTTGGAGAGCAGGTGGAAGCGCCGGTTGGTGCGGAACGCGTCGCCCTCGCCCGCGAACATGCGCGTCGGGTCCTCGTTCTCGCGCTTGAATGCGAACACCCCGGCGGTGAAGGGAAACGAGCCCGGCACGTTCTCGCGCAGCTGCCAGCGCAGGATCTCGCCCGCATCCTCGAACCTCGGCAGCACGACCTTGCGCACCTTGGTGCCGGAGAGCGACTTCGTCGTGAGGCGCGTGCGCAGCTCGCGGCCACGAATCCTCACGACGTACTCGTCGCCCGCGTAGGCCTTCACGGTGTCGGGCCACATCTCGAGCAGCTTCTTCGAGTGCGCGTCGAGCTTCGTTTCCGCCTTGGCGATGTGTGCGTCGAGCTCGGCGAGCCCGCTCAGGCGCCGCGCCGCCTGCAGGCTCTGGCGGTCGCGCGCGGCGCGCGACTGCACAAGCGCGTGCTCGTGGTAGGCACGCACGCCCTCGGCGATCTCGGCCAGGTAGCGCGCACGCTTGGGCGGCACCACGACGTTCACGTTCGACGACACAGGCGAAGCCGGCCTGGGCAGCGTCCCGGGCTCCAGGCGCAGGCCCTTTGCGGCGAGCTTCGCCGTGATGCCGTGGTAGAGCGAGGTGACGCCGTCGTCGTTGAAGCGTGAGGCGATGGTGCCGTACACCGGCATCGTCTCGGGCGAGGCGCCGAAGCTCTGGCGGTTCCTTTGCACCTGCTTGCGCACGTCGCGCAACGCGTCCTCTGCGCCTTTGCGGTCGAACTTGTTGATGGCGACGAAATCAGCGAAGTCGAGCATGTCGATCTTCTCGAGCTGGCTCGCGGCCCCGAATTCGGGCGTCATCACGTACAGCGAGGCGTCCACCAGCGGCACGATTGCCGCGTCGCCCTGACCGATGCCCGAAGTCTCGACGATGACGAGGTCAAAGCGCGCCGCACGCGCAGCCGCGATGACATCGGGCAGGCAGGCCGCGATCTCGGCTCCCGACTCGCGCGTCGCGAGCGAGCGCATGAAGACGTTCGGGCCGTGGATCGCGTTCATGCGGATGCGGTCGCCGAGCAGCGCGCCGCCCGTCTTGCGCCGCGTCGGGTCGACCGAGATCACCGCGATCTTCAGCCGGTCTCCCTGGTCGATGCGGAAGCGCCGCACCAGCTCGTCGGTGAGCGAGCTCTTGCCCGCGCCGCCTGTTCCAGTCACTCCCAGGACGGGCGCTTTATGTTGGTCCGCCTTTTCTTGAATTGCCTTTCGTACTGTCGAGCCGCCAACCCCCAATTCGAGGGCCGTGACAATCTGCGCGAGCGCTCTGCGATCCCCGGCGAGCAAGCCTGTGGCGTCCTTAGGCGCGTGCTGCGACGGGTCGAAGTCGCAGCGCGCGAGCATGTCGTTGATCATGCCCTGCAGTCCCATCCGCTGGCCGTCCTCTGGCGAGTAGATGCGCGCCACCCCGTAGCCCTGTAGCTCGGCAATCTCGTCGGCGACGATCACGCCGCCGCCGCCGCCGAAGACTTGAATCGTCGCCCCGCCGCGCTTGCGCAGCTGGTCGACCATGTACTTGAAGTACTCGAGGTGGCCGCCCTGGTAGGACGAAACAGCGATGCCCTGCACGTCCTCCTCGAGCGCCGCGGTGACCACGTCGTCCACCGAACGGTTGTGGCCCAGATGGATGACCTCGGCGCCGGACGCCTGGAGGATCCGGCGCATGATGTTGATCGAGGCGTCGTGCCCGTCGAACAGGCTCGCGGCCGTCACGAAGCGGATCTTGTGCTTCGCCTTGTAGACGAGGCTCTTCGATTCGGACAGGTCGGTCATGGACCCCTCTTCCCGGGAATCGGCAAGGTTACTTTACGTTTACGTAAACGTCAATGCGGCGCTGGCGAGCGCAGCAGGAATTCCCTCACCGCGCCGATCTGATCGTAGCTCATCAGCGCCGGGGCGTGGCCGATTCCCGGCAGCTCCAGCACCTCCACGCCGGGCCGCAGCGCCCGCATCTGCGCGAGCGTCTCGCGCGAGAGCACGTCCGATTCGGCCCCTCGCAGCACCAGCGTCGGGCAGCGGATCTCCGCCCAGATCTTCCACAGGTCAATGCCGGCGAGAAAATTCGGACCCAGCGGGAACTCCGGATCCGGCGCGCTCACGCGCCGCGGATCGCCGATCGCGGGGTCGTAGCGCAGGTGGTAGAGGGAGGAATCGCGGCCGTTCCCGCCCCTGGCAGCACTGTGCTCCGCGAGGTGCCGCCACTGCTCGTCGGTGAGCGGACCGAATGGCGCGCAGGCGTCGCGCAGGTAGGCCTCGACCTCGGCCATGCCGGCGAACGCACCGCCGCCAGCGACATAGCCCTTCAGCCGGAAGAGCGCCGACCACGGAATGAAGGGCCCTACATCGTTCAGCACGAGGCGCCGGATCGGCGAGCCGCGCTTGGCCGCGAGCAGCATGCCGATCAGGCCACCCATCGAAGTGCCGACCCAATCGATCTGCGCCGGGCCTTCGGCGGACCGACGCGGCCCGCGGATCGTGCCGAATGCCACGGGCGGCGCAGGCGCAGTGATGCGAGCGATGAGCGCGGCCGCATCGGAAAGGTAGGTGGAGAAACTGTACTCGCTCTTGTCCGCGAGCCATTCGCTGTCGCCGCGGCCCGCCACGTCCGGACACACGACGCGGCAGCTGCGCGCCAGGTCGCGCGCCAAGAAATCGAAATCGCGGCAATTGCGGGACAACCCGTGGACGCAGACCACAACCTGCGCCGCCGCGTGCTTGCCCCAGTCGGCGTAGGCGATGCGATGGAAGCCGCCCGGCGAAAGGCTGAGAAACGATCTCTGAGAAAAATTCACCGACATGCGCCCAAGCATAGTGCATGCCTGCGGCAACCGATCTGGCACGGTTCCTGCAGTTCAAGGGCATGAAGCTTCTGCTAACGGCATTTCGCGATTTGCCCATCGAGGACCGGATCGACTACGTGACGCGCGTCGTCTTGCTCGGCCTGCTGCTCATGACGCTGCTAGCGGTCCTCTAGGCGCGCGGCGCCAAGCCATGCGAATCCTGATCGTCGACGAGTCCGACGATCGCGCCGCGCTGCTGCGCGAGGCGCTGATCGCGGCCGGCCACGAAGTTACCGATTCGATCGCCTCGCCAATGGAGCTGCTGCGCGCGGTGGACGCGCAGCGCCCCGACGTGATCGTCATCGACACCGA
Source organism: Burkholderiales bacterium (assembly GCA_041904885.1). Lineage (GTDB taxonomy): Bacteria > Pseudomonadota > Gammaproteobacteria > Burkholderiales > SG8-39 > RBG-16-66-20. The sequence goes on along the minus strand of JAYRND010000341.1, from coordinate 5,036 downwards.
TTCGCCGACGCGCGACGTGCTCGAGCACGTGGTAGTCGTGAGCCAGACGAGCCCGCGCCCGATCGTGATGTTCTCCTCTGATGCGGGCGGCGAGGCGATACGAGATGCGGTGCGCGCCGGCGTCTCGGCCTACGTGGTGGATGGCCTCGATGCAGGCCGCGTCAACAGCATCGTTGAGGTTGCCTGCGCGCGCTTCGACGAGTTCCAGAGGCTGAAGGCCGAACTCGCCGACGCGAACCTCAGGCTCTCGGAGCGCAAGCTGGTCGAGCGCGCCAAGGGCCTGCTCATGCGCTCGCGCGGCCTCGCGGAAGACGAGGCCTACCACGCGCTGCGCCGGCTTGCGATGCAGAAGAAGCAGCGCCTCGGCGAGACCGCGCAGCAGCTTATCGACGCGGCCGACCTGCTCGGCAAGGCCTGAGCGGGCGCGCCTGCTGGCGGTGCATTGTGCACCGCATCAGTGCGCCCGAAGGAATCTGCGGCCATTGTTTTTGTTCAGTTTTTCTGTGGCACAGGCATTGCAAAGCAGTAGGCAAAGCCGGGCGCAATGGCGCGCCCGGATGGAACAAAGGCGTTCGTCGCGGGCCAGCGCATCGGCCCGCAGCGGGCGCCTTTCTTTTTGGAGAACGAGATGAATGAACCGGTCTTTGGCAAGCGGCGCAGGTTTCTCCAGCAGGCGACGGCGGCGGGACTCATGAGCCTCGTGCCTACTGCGGTGCGCACCGGCGCCTGGGCGGCGGGCTCGGACGCCCCCGAGAAGAAGGAAGTGAAGATCGGCTTCATTCCGCTCACCGACTGCTCCTCCGTGGTGATGGCATCGGTGATGGACTTCGACAAGAAGTACGGCATCAAGATCGTGCCGTCCAAGGAAGCCTCCTGGGCCGCGGTGCGCGACAAGCTGGTCAACGGCGAGCTCGACGCCGCGCACGTGCTCTACGGCCTGATCTACGGCGTACAGATGGGCATCGGCGGACCGAAGAAGGACATGGCCGTGCTCATGGCACTCAATCACAACGGTCAAGCGATCTCGCTTTCACGCAAGCTCTACGACAAGGGCGTCAAGGATGGTTCTTCTCTTTCTGAATTGATGAAAAAGGAAAAAGCCGAGTACACGTTTGCGCAGACGTTCCCCACTGGCACGCACGCTATGTGGCTCTACTACTGGCTTGCGACGCACGGAATCCACCCGTTTCAGGACGTGAAGGCGATCGTCGTGCCGCCGCCGCAGATGGTCGCGAACATGCGCATCGGCAACATGGACGGATTCTGCGTCGGCGAGCCTTGGAACTACCGCGCGATCATGGACAAGATTGGCTTCACTGCCAATACCACGCAGGATCTGTGGAAGGACCACCCGGAGAAGACGCTAGGCTGCTCCGCGGAATTCGTGCAGAAGAATCCCAACACCGCGCGCGCAATGACCGCGGCCGTCATCGAAGCTGGGCGCTGGATTGACGCTTCCCTCTCCAATCGCCAGAAGACAGCGGAAGTTGTATCCGACAAGTCCTACGTCAATACGGACAAGGAAGTGATCGTCGCCCGCATGCTGGGCCGCTACGACAACGGCATCGGCAAGGTCTGGGACGACAAGGATTGCATGAAGTTCTACAACGACGGCTACGTCACCTTCCCGTTCCTCTCCGACGGCATGTGGTTCATGACCCAGCATCGGCGCTGGGGCCTGCTCAAGGAAGACCCGGACTACCTGGCGGTGGCGAAGAAGGTCAACCGCATCGACATCTACAGGGAGGCCGCCGCCCTGACCAAGACACCGCTGCCCAAGGACGCGATGCGCACGGCGAAGCTCATGGACGGCGTGGTCTGGGACGGCAAGGACCCGAAGAAGTACGCCGGCGGCTTCAAGGTGAAGGTGGCCTAGATGAGCGCCGTTCCCGTGCCGATCGGTCGCCCGCCCTCCGCCGCAATTCCGCTGCGCGCCGCAGTCCCCGCTTCGGGTCCGCACCCCGCCGCTGCAACGCTTGCCGAGCGCGCTGACGCGGCCGTCGCCAAGGGCACCGCGCCAGCGGCAACCGGCTACCGGCGGGCGCGCGCGCCAGAGTGGATCGTGCAGGGCATCGCGATGTTCGCCGGTCTCATCGCGTTCGTCGCCCTGTGGGAGATCGTCGCGCGGCAGGGCGGGCGCATTCCGGGCCCGGGCCTGGTCTGGAAGGCCGCCGTGGCGATCTTCTCCGATCCGTTCTACTCCAAGGGACCGAACGACCAGGGAATCGGCTGGAACGTGCTGTCGTCGCTGAAGCGCGTCGGCATCGGCTTCGGGCTCGCCGCGGCGGTCGGCATCCCGCTGGGGTTCATGATCGGGCGCTTCCGCTTCCTCTCGGGCATGGCCGCGCCGATCATCGCCCTGCTCAAGCCCGTGTCGCCGCTCGCCTGGCTGCCGATCGGCCTGCTGCTGTTCAAGGCAGCGAACCCGGCGGCGATCTACGTGATCTTCGTCTGCAGCCTGTGGCCGATGATCGTCAACACGGCGGTCGGCGTGCGCCAGATCCCCCAAGACTACCTCAACGTCGCGCGCGTGCTGAATCTCTCCGAATGGAAGGTCTTCACCACGATCCTCTTTCCGGCGGTGCTCCCCTACATGATCACCGGCGTGCGCCTGTCGATCGGGGTGGCGTGGCTGGTGATCGTCGCCGCCGAGATGCTCACCGGCGGAGTTGGCATCGGCTTCTGGGTCTGGGACGAGTGGAACAACCTGAAGGTGGAGCACATCATCATCGCCATCTTCACCATCGGCGTCGTCGGCCTGCTGCTCGAGCAGGCGCTGGTGCTGCTCGCCAAACGATTCAGCTACACCTGAGGAGAGGGCCATGGACAGATTCCTGCGGATCGAGAACGTCGGCATGACCTTCGAAACCAAGAAGGGGCAGTTCGTCGCGCTGGAGCAGATCGACCTCACGGTCAGGAAGGGCGAATTCGTTTCGCTGATCGGCCACTCCGGCTGCGGCAAGTCGACCCTTCTCAACCTCGTGGCCGGCCTGTTGCGCCCGACTGAGGGCGGGCTGCTGCTCGCCGAGCGCGAAATCGGCGGGCCGGGCCCGGACCGTGGCGTGGTGTTCCAGAACCACTCGCTTTTGCCCTGGCTGACCTGCTTCGACAACGTCTATCTTGCGGTCGAGCGGGTCTTCGCCGAGCCGAAGAAGAGGCTCAAGGCGCGCACGCACGAGGCGCTCGCCATGGTGGGCCTCGCGCAAGCGGAAGCCAAGTACCCGCACGAGATCTCCGGCGGCATGAAGCAGCGGGTGGGAATCGCGCGCGCTCTCGCCATCGAGCCGAAGATGCTGCTCCTTGACGAGCCTTTTGGCGCGCTGGACGCGCTCACGCGCGCCAACCTGCAGGACGAGCTGGTGCGCATCGTCGAGAAGACGCACGCCACGGTGCTCATGGTCACGCACGATGTGGACGAGGCGGTGCTGCTTTCTGACCGCATCGTGATGATGACCAACGGCCCGGCGGCGCGCATCGGCGGCGTCGTCGAAGTGGATCTGGCGCGGCCCCGCGGGCGGCTCGAGCTCGCGGGCAGCCGGCGCTACATGGAGGTGCGCACCACGGTCATGGATTTCCTGTACCGCAAGCAGCTCAAGCAGGCTGCGTAGGCATGATGCGCGTCGTCGTCATCGGCAACGGCATGGTCGGCCAGCGCTTCTTGGAGCAACTGGTCGCGCACGGAAAGGCAAACGGCACTGAACTCGACATCACGGTGTTCTGCGAGGAGCCGCGCCCAGCCTACGACCGCGTGCAGTTGACGAGCTTCTTCTCGGGCAAGAGAGCGCAAGATCTGAGTGTCGTACCCGAGAAGTTCTTCCAGGCGCACGGCGTCACGCTGCGACTGAACGACGCGGTGCTCGCCGTCGATCCGGTGCGAAAGCTGGTCCGCTCGGCACGCTACAAGGCGGTGCCCTATGACAAGCTCGTCTTCGCTACCGGCTCCCACCCCTTCGTCCCGCCGGTGCCGGGACGTGACCGGCGCGACTGCTTCGTCTACCGCACCATCGAAGACCTCGAAACGATCGCTAAGCGGGCGGCGGGCGCAAAGACCGGCGTGGTGATCGGCGGCGGCTTGCTCGGGCTGGAAGCTGCCAAGGCTCTCAAGGACCTCGGCCTCGAAACCCATATTGTCGAATTTGCGCCGCGGCTGATGGCCCTGCAGCTCGACGACTCCGCGGGCAGGCTGCTGCGCCGCAAGATCGAGGCGCTCGGCGCGAAGGTGCACGTATCGAAAAGCACGAAGGAAATCGTCCAGGGCGACGTCGCGCGCAACAAGCTCGTGTTCGCCGACGGCACCAGCCTGGAGACGGATCTGGTTGTGTTTTCGGCGGGCATCCGGCCGCGGGATGAGCTGGCGCGCGCCGCCGGCGTCGCGGTCGGCGAGCGCGGCGGCATCTGCATCGATTCGCATTGCCAGACCGCCAATCCCGACATCTACGCGATCGGTGAATGCGCGCTATGGGAAGGGCGCACGTTCGGCCTGGTGGCCCCCGGCTACCAGATGGCCGAGGTCGCGGCGCGGCACATGCTCGGCGAATCGCGGCTGCAGTTCCTCGGTGCCGACATGAGTACCAAGCTCAAGCTGATGGGTGTGGACGTGTGCTCGATTGGCGACGCCCACGGCGCGACGCCCGGCGCGCTCAACTACGTGTTCACCGACGAGGCGGCGGGCGTCTACAAGAAATTGGTGGTCGCCGAGGACCGCAGGCAACTGCTTGGGGCGATCCTCGTCGGCGACGCCGCCGACTACGGGACGCTCCTGCAGATGGCCCTCAATCCGATGCCGATGCCCGAGCACCCGGAGGAGCTGATCCTGCCGGCCTCGCGCGGTGCCAAGGCGGGATTGGGCGTCGAGTTGCTGCCCGACGCGGCGCTGGTGTGCTCGTGCAACGGCGTCACGAAAGGGTCGATCTGCGCGGCGATCGAGGCGGGCGCGCAATCGCTCGGCGCGCTCAAGAAGGCAACCAAGGCGGCGACCAGTTGCGGCGGCTGCGGCCCGCTTGCCAAGCAGATCCTCGATGCCGAGATGAAAAAGC
>JAYRND010000340.1:0-3110 GCA_041904885.1 Burkholderiales bacterium | reverse complement strand
GTGCAGGTGGTCGCCGGCGCTGGCACCTATCCTTCCACTCCATATACGATCCTCAGCGCAACTGGCGGGGTCACGGGGACATTCAGCAGCGCGAGCTCGAATTCGGCATTTCTTGTCCCGTTGCTCGCTTACGACCCCAACAACGTGTTTCTGACGCTGACGCAGATCGCGCCCCTTAGCAGCGTTGCGGCGACGCCGAACCAGTCCGGTGTGAGTTCGCTGTTGAACGGGGTCCTGTCGGAGAGTAGCGGTACGCCCGATATGCAATCCATCCTTGGCATGCTGGCGGGGCTATCGGCAAGCGAGGCGCGCGCCGCCTTTGAAAGCCTGGGCGCGGCCGGCTTCCAGTCCGCCGGCTTCGGCATCCAGTTCCGCTTGGCGGGCGGCGCGATTGGCGCGCTACAGAGCCGCCTGGGCGGAGCCTCCGGCATGAGCGATCTCAGCGGCATGCTGGCGCCGGGCCGTGTGTACCTCGCCGCCAATAACCCCGTGATCTCGGATGCGGGCCCGGCGTACGCGCAGGCTGGAGGCGCGTCGCGAGCCGGGAGCTACCCCCTGGCGGCCCGCGGCGACGGCGCCTGGGCGCTGGTCTACGGCAACCGCGGCGACACGGACGGTGACCGCAACGCAAATGGCTATCGGCAGGACGGTGGAGGCATTTCGATCGGGGCGGATACCGAGATGGGGCCGAACTGGCGCGCCGGCGGGGCGCTGAATTTCGGCACGCAGCACGCAAAGCTCGACGGAGGTGAGGGACGCCTCCGAACCAAGGGCGGGTCGGCTGCCGCATACGCGCGCTATTCGGACGGCCCGCTGGCCGTAGATGCAATTGCCGGGCTGGGCCGCAACGACAATGAAGGCCAGCGCGACATCGTCGTGGGCGGCCTCAAGCGCGAGGCGGACAGCGACTACAACAGCAAGCAGCGCTTCGCGCACCTGGAGGCGGCCTACGCGCTGCCGATGGACGGCTTCCGCCTGGAGCCGGTGGCGGCGCTGGGCTACATCCGCGTGGCGAACCCGTCCTACCACGAGACCGGCGCGGGGGCGCTGAACCTCGAGTACGACGCGCAGGCGCGCAAGTCGGTGAAGAGCTACCTCGGGGCACGGGCCGTGTACCGCTTCGACAGCGGCGGCAAGGGCCTGGAGCTCAGGGCGCGCGCGCTCTGGAGCCACGAGTTCGCCGACGCCGACAGCGCGCTCTCCAGCGCGCAGTTCACGGGTGCGCCGGGCGCGTTCCAGACGCACGGCGTGGACCTGAAGCGCAACGGTGCGGTGCTGGGCCTCGGGCTTTCGGGTGATGCGGCGCGCAACCTCGCGCTGTTCACCGACCTTGCGGTAGAGGCGCGCGAGAACCAGACCAACGCCACGTTCCAGGCCGGCGTTCGCTATCGCTGGTAGATTCGTCCGCCCTCAGCCATGAACGAGCCCAAGACGATCCACTTCCTCGCCGGCCTGCCGCGCAGCGGCTCGACGCTGCTCGCCAACGTCCTCCTGCAGAACCCGGCGATCCACGTCACGCCGACCTCGGGCATCTGCGACATGCTGGTGCAGGTGAAGAACGGCTGGGACCGCAACGACGCCTTCCAGGCGATGGACCGGGCGCGGAGCGAGCGCACCAAGGGTGAGGTGCTGCGCGCCATGCTGCAGGCCTATTTCGGCCAGGTCGAGCGGCCCATCTGCATCGACAAGAACCGCTACTGGGCGGAATTCCTCGAAATGGCCGCGGAACTGGTCGGCGGGCGTGACCGGGTCAAGGTGCTGGTGACCGTGCGCGACCTGCGCGACGTGGTGGCCTCGTTCGAGAAGCTGTACCGCAGGACCTCGGCGCTGGGGCAGGTGTCGCAGGAGGCCGGCATGGCGCTCAAGTTCAAGACCGCGCTCGGGAGGGCCGAAGTATTCATCGATGACGCGCAGCCGGTGGGGCGCGCCTACAACGCGATTCGAGACGCGGTGACGCGCGGCTGGCTCGACCGCATGCATTTCATCGACATCGAGGACCTGACGCGGCGCCCGAAGGAAACGCTGCAGGGCATTTACGGCTTTTTGCAGGCGCCCGCGTACGCGCACGACTTCGACCGGGTAGAGCAGGTCACGGTGGAAGATGACTTCGTCTACGGCTTCAAGGACCTGCACCTGATCCGGCAGAAGATCGAGCCGCTGCCGCCTGCCTGGCCCGCAGTCTATGACGACGCCGTGTTCCAGAGCCCGACATGGAAGACCATCGAGGGCGTCGCGCAGTTCTGGAAGCTCTACGCCAAGCGGAAGAAGTCCTGAGCGGCCGCTCAGCGGGGCGGGGGCGGCAGGGGCTGCTCCTTCAGGTGTTCCCGGAACAGCTTCGCGCGAGCGACATAGCTCTCCGAGATTCTCAGGATCCCGGCAATCTGCTCCGGGGTGAGCGGGCGCACGACTTTCGCCGGCGATCCCACCGCCAGCACGCCCGGCGGGATTTCCTTCCCCTCAGGCACCAGGGAATTCGCGCCGATCAGCGAGCCGGCGCCGATTTTTGCCCCGTTCAGCACCACGCTGTTGATGCCGACGAGCGCGCCGTCGCCCACCGTGCAGCCGTGGAGCATGACTTTGTGCCCCACTGTGACGCGTTTTCCCACGGTCAGCGGAAAGCCCGGGTCGCAATGCAGCACGGAGCCATCCTGGATGTTGGTCGCCTCGCCGATGTGCACCTGGTCATTGTCGGCACGGATCACCACGTTGAACCAGATATTGACCTCGTTCTCGAGGATGATCGAGCCCGCGAGCGTCGCGTCCCAGGCGATGTAATGGTGCGCGCCCCGCAGTTCTACGTGGCGATCCTTGAGAGAAAAAACCGGCATGGGCGGCCGGTATCATAGCGCCTCGATGAAAAACAGCGAATCGCTTTACTACGACCTGCGCGGTCTGCGCTACCACGTGCGCCACTGGAAAGGCGACGCGAAGCGCCGGATGGTCCTCCTGCACGGCTGGATGGACGTGTCGGCGTCGTTCCAGTTCCTGGTCGACGCGCTCAAGGGCGACTGGGACGTCTACGCGCCGGATTGGCGCGGCTACGGCCTGTCGGCCTGGTCGGGCTCGGACAATTACTGGTTTCCGGACTACATGGGGGACCTCGACGCGCT
>JAYRND010000339.1:0-2626 GCA_041904885.1 Burkholderiales bacterium | reverse complement strand
TCGCCGGCGCTGAACATGAGCTGGCCTTCCTCGTAGGTGAGCCGGTCGCTGCTGAAGGCGAGCAGCTTCTGCATCGAAGGGTCGGTGGTGCTGAAGATCGGCACCCGGCGGATCAGTTCGAATTCCTGTTCAAGGCTCATGGTTCCCCTCCATCTCGAAAGCGCCGCATGGCTAGCCGGCGCTCAGAAGCTTCTGCAGCGCGCCGCCGCTGCTCTTCAGGTCGGCGAAGCGCCCCTGCTCGGCGAGGCGGCCGCGCTCGATCACCAGGGCGTGGCCGAAGCGCTCGGCAAGGTCGTTGCGCTGCAGCGCCCAGACGACGCATTGGCCCCTGCGGCATTCCAGGATGCTCGACACGATTCGGTTCTGCGCCCCTGCGTCCAGTCCCGCCGCGGCCTGGTCGAGGATCAGGACCACCGGGCGCTTGAGCAGGGCGCGCGCGATCGCGAGCTTCTGGCGGTCCGCCGTGGCGAGCCGGGCGCCGCCCACCCCGACCTGGTAGCCCAGGCCGATGGACACCACCTGCGGGCGCATCTGCAACTCCTGCAGCACGTCGTGAAGCATGGCGCCGACGCGCGTCACGGCCTGCGCCTGGCCGGTGGCGACCTTGCCGAAGAGGATGTTGTCCTGCAGGCTCGCCGCGCCGTTGTAGCGGTCGGCGTCGAAGAATTCGACGCCGCCCCGCATCTCCTGCGGCAGGTTGGCGGCAAAATACCGGCGCGCGGCGAGGATGCGCGCCTCGAACGCCTCGTCCAGGAGGCCCAAGCGGTGGCGCGCCGGGATCATCTTGAACGGCAGCGCGAGCAGCATGTCGCGGTCGGCCTCCTCGATGCCGTCCAGCCCCGCGTCGGCGACGCGCCCGAGCACCGCCTTCACCTCGGGCAGGTCATCCTGCCGGATGAAGCTGAAGCGCTCGAAGAACTCGTGGCCCGGCGGCAGCCCGCTGAACAGCTCGACCATCGTCTCGGCGAGCTTGTGGCCCATCTTCAGCAGGTCCTCGGCGAGCCCCTGCTCGCGCAGCACGCGGCGCACGTAGGCATTGTTCGCCAGGTTCTCGATGTCGAACACCTTGCTGCCGATCGGCGTGCCAAAGAGCAGGTTCTCCGCCAGCGTGGCGTTGCGGTTGTACCGGGCCGCGTCGAATTGCTCGACCAGGCCCTGCATGCCAGGGGCGGAGAGCCGCGCGCGCATCGCAGCCCGCGCGCGCAGCGCGCTGTCGGCAAGGCCCGAGTGCTGCGCGGCATCCACCGCGCTGCGCAGCCCCAGCTCGAAAATCGTCTCCTCGAGCTCGACGATGCGAAGGATCTCCACGATGCGCACGTCCAGGTCCTCCGGACCGCTCGCGCCGGCGGCGGCGTAGTCGGTCCAGTCGGCGTTGAAATCCAGCGGCGTGCTGTCGGTGCGCCTTCCCTCGCGCTCCTGGAACCGGTGCTCCTCGAGGTTCTCGCCCTCGTACTTCGCCTCGCGCAGCGGGTAGTGCTTCAGGCCGTAGACCAGGTTGTCGCGCACGCTGGAGGGGAACAGGTAGGCGGAGGGCCCGACGTAGGCGAGCGCGCGCCCGGTCACCGACTCCGGCGCTTTGGTGATGTCGACGCCGCCCACCTCGATGCGTCCGCTGCTGGGCGGGACCAGCCGCGCGAGCAGCTGCGCCAGCTCGCCCGCGCCGGCCGCATGCGAGCCGAGGATCGCGACGTGCTGGTCGAGACCGACCTCGAAGGACACGCCGTCAATGAGCTTGGTGCCTGCCTCGCCGGCCAGCGTGATTCCCGAGACGCGCAGCACGCCCTGCGCCGGCGGCAGCTGCGGCGCCGCCTCCGGCGCCTGCAGCTCGGGCGGCGAGAGGTCCTCGACGGCGAACTGCTCGATCACCTGCGTGTACTTGATCTGCACGTCCAGGCGCTGCTGGTCCCAGTCGATGAGCTCCTTGATGGGGCTCGGCAGGTCCTTGTAGGCGGCGATCACCGCGACCAGCGTGCCGATGTCCAGGCTGCCCTTGATCACCAGGTAGCCGCCGATCAGGTAGAAGAAGAACGGCGCGAGCTGGGAGAGGAAGTTGTTGAGGAACTTGATCATGAACTTCCGCTGGAACAGCTCGAAGCGGATGCGGAAGATGCGGCCCAGCCGCGAGGAGATTTCGGCGCGCTCGTAGTTCGAGGTGTCGTTGGCGTGCACCTCGATCGCGCCGTCGGCGACCTCGGCGATGCGGCCGGAAAGCTGGCGCGCGCTGAGCTGCCGCTCGCGCGAGAGCACCAGCAGCCGGCGCCGCAGCCGCGGGATGATCACCGCCTGCGCCACCACCACCGCGAGCGCGATCATGCCGAGGTAGACGTGCTGGTACATGATGAAGAACATCGCCGTGAACGCTTCCAGCGCGTAGAACGTGGGCGCGATGAGCGACTCGCCGACGAAGCCGCCGAGCGGCTCGACCTCGTCCTTGATCATGGTGGCGAGCTCGGCCGACTTCACCCGGCGGAAGCGCGACATCGGGAAGCGCAGGATGTGGTCGAACAGGGCGTAGCGGAGGCGCCGCAGCATGCGCTCGCCCAGCCACCCCTTCATGGTGTTGATCTGGAACTTGAGCGCGCCGTTGACGACGATCAGCGTGAGGAACGCGAACGTCAGCGCGAAC
>JAYRND010000008.1:0-7091 GCA_041904885.1 Burkholderiales bacterium | reverse complement strand
TCGATGTACTTCATCGTCTCGGGCGATGTCGAGGTAGACCAGGAGAGCGCCGCGCCCAAGGGGCGGCTCACGGCCGGCGATTTCTTCGGCGAAATCGCGCTGATCGCCGACCGGGAGCGCACCGCGACCATCACCGCGCTTGCGCCTTGCAAGCTGCTGGTGCTGCACAAGGACGATTTCGAGAGCTTCATGCAGTCGCACCCCGACCTGCAGCAGGCCGTGCGCGACGCCGCCCGGCGCCGGCTGGAGGAGATCGGCACCCGCTAGCGGGGCCGCGGGACCTCAGAGCTCGATCTGCAGCTGCGCCGACACTTCCGCGCGCTTGCGGCAGGGCTTGCACTCGCCGCAGATCCGGTAGCCGTCGCCGGTCTTCACCGGCCGGCGGCAGGACCACGCGACCGCGCGCAGCTCCGCGGGCAGCGACTCGGCGACCTGCGCCTTGGTCAGCCCGTAGACGGGGTAGAGCCACTCGACGACCGGCTCGCCCAGCTTGCGCTCGCGGTAGCAGGCGTACATCGCCTCGAACACGCGGCGCTGCTTCTCCGAGACCCTGCGCTTCACCTCGTCGAGATCCACCGCGAGGATCCCGACCGCGATGCGGTCGCAGCGCGGCACGTCGATCGCCACCTGGCAGGCGGCATAGGCGACCGCGAGGTAGTCGATCGGAATCGCCCGCAGCGCCTCGAAGTCGAGCGCCGACTCGGAATAGGCGAACGGCCGGCAATGCGCGCGGCACCAGTCGAGCACAGCCGCCACCGCGTCGCTCTCGGCGCGCGCGCGCCCGTCCCGGTTGCGAAGATGCACGTGGTGCACGTGCAACTCGTCGTCGCTGCCGGTAAGCAGCTTGTAGAGCGCGGCGGTGCTGTCCAGCCCGCCGGAGAACATCACCAGCGTCGTCATGCCGGCACCGTACTATAGAATACGGGGGCCGTGCGAGGCCGCACCGGCGACAGGGGGAACAGCAGCCAATGGGCGACCGGCGGACCGACGGACGAATCCTGATCTACAGCCACGACACGATGGGGCTCGGCCACCTGCGCCGCTGCCGCACCATCGCGCATTCGCTGGTGGAGAGGTTCAAGCACGTCTCGGTGCTGATCCTGTCGGGCTCGCCCATCATCGGCTCGTTCGACTTCCGCGCGCGCGTCGATTTCGTGCGCGTGCCCGGCGTCATCAAGCTGCGCAGCGGCGAGTACACGTCGCTCAACCTGCACCTCGACGTCGAGCAGACGCTGCAGCTGCGCGGCTCGATCATCAAGCACACCGCGGAGATGTTCGACCCGGACCTGTTCATCGTCGACAAGGAGCCGATGGGCCTGCGGGGGGAAGTGCTGGAGACGCTCGAGTTGCTCAAGCCGCGCGGCACGCGCCTGGTCCTCGGCCTGCGCGACGTGCTGGACGAGCCGCGCCTGCTGGTCCCCGAATGGCAGCGCAAGAACGTGCTGCCGGCGCTGCGCGACCTGTACGACGAGATCTGGATCTACGGCCTGCCGCAGATCTGCGACCCGCTCGAAGGCGTCTCGCTGCCGATCAGCGTGCGCCAGAAGATGGTGTACACGGGCTACCTGCACCGCGAGGTGCCGACGCATGGCGCGCCGCCGCGCTTGCCCGAGATCACCAACCGGCCGTACCTGCTGGTGACCACAGGAGGTGGCGCCGACGGCGAGGCGCTGATCGAATGGGTGCTGCGTGCCTACGAGCACGACCCGCTGCTGCCGTACCCGGCGCTGCTTGTGCTCGGGCCCTTCATGCAGCCGGAGCGGCAGGCCGAGTTCATGGACAGGGCCGCGCGCCTGAAGCGCGTCGACATGATCACGTTCCACAGCCATCTCGAAGCCCTGGTGGCGCGGGCGGCCGGCGTGGTGGCGATGGGCGGCTACAACACGTTCTGCGAAGTGCTGTCGCTCGACAAGCGCGCGCTCATCGTGCCGCGCACCGAGCCGCGCCTGGAGCAGTACATCCGGGTCTCGCGCGCAGCGTCGATGGGACTGATCGCCATGCTGGCGGACGACGGCCGCTATGACCCGGCCGTCATGGCCGCGGCGCTGCGCCGCCTGCCGAGCCAGAACCGGCCCTCGGAGGTGGTGGTGCCTGGCCTGCTCGAAGGGCTGGACAACGTCGGCCGCCTCGTGGCGCCGTGGATCGAACCGGCCGCAGCGGCGAGCGAAGAGCCTCGGGCAGTTCCGCGCATCGCCTGATCTGATTGGCCAGAGTCGCCTTTGTCCTGAAGGGCTATCCGCGGCTCTCGGAAACCTTCATCGCCCAGGAAATCGCCGCGCTCGAGCGCCGCGGCCTGGACATCCTGATCGTCTCGCTGCGCCACCCGACCGACAAGCGCACGCACCCCCTCCACGCCGAGATCAGGGCTTCGATTCTCTATTTGCCCGAATATCTGTTGCTTGAACCGTTCAGGGTGTTTCGTTCCTGGCTCCGGCAACGAAAAAATCCAAGATATGCAAAGGCAAGAAATCTCTGGCTGCGTGACCTAGCCCGCGATCCGACGCCCAACCGCATGCGCCGCTTCGGCCAGGCGCTGGTGCTCGCGGCCGAATTGCCCGGCGACGTGCGGCGCCTGCACGCCCACTTCCTGCACACGCCGGCTTCGGTCGCGCGCTATGCCGCGCAGCTGCTGGGGCTGGGCTGGACCGGCTCGGCGCACGCCAAGGACATCTGGACCACGCCCGAGTGGGAAAAGCGCGAGAAGCTCGCCTCCTGCGAGTGGCTGGTCACCTGCACGGCCGCGAACCAGGCGCACCTCGCCGCGCTCGCGCCGCCGGGGCGGGTCGAGCTGGTCTATCACGGACTGGACCTTGAAAGATTTTCCGGGTCTGACAGGAAGGAAAAGGCCAATTCGGGAGGGAAACCCGAAGACCCGGTGACCATCCTGACGGTCGGACGGCTCGTGGAGAAGAAGGGCACCGACGTACTGCTGCGCGCGCTGGCGCGGATTCCACAGGGCCTGCACTGGCGCCTGGTGCACGCCGGCGGCGGCCCGCTCGCGCGCAAGCTCAAGGCGCTCGCGCGCGAGCTTGGCGTCGACGGGCGCGTGGCGTGGCTGGGCGCGCGCACGCAGACCGAGCTGCTGGCGCAGTACCGCGCCGCGGACCTGTTCGCGCTCGCGTCTCGCGTCGCCGGCGACGGCGACCGCGACGGGCTCCCGAACGTGCTGGTCGAGGCGCAGAGCCAGGGGCTCGCCTGCGTCGCGACGCGGGTTTCGGGCATCCCGGAATTGATCGAGGACGGCGCGACCGGTGTGCTGGTCGCGCCTGAGGCGCCGGACGATCTCGCGCAGGCGCTCGCCGCGCTGATCGCCGACCCGGCGCGGCGGGCCGCGCTCGGCGAGGCGGGCCGAAAGCGCGTAGCCGAAAAGTTCGCCCTGTCGCCGAACATCGCCCGTCTGGAGCGCAAATTCGGGCTGAGCGCCGCGGAATAGACTCGGCGCAGGAAACGCAAGGATGCGCATCGCCTTCTACGCGCCGCTGAAATCGCCGACGCACGACACGCCCTCCGGGGACCGCCGCGTCGCGCGCCTGCTGATGGATGCGCTGGGACTGGCCGGGCACCGCGTGGAGCTCGCATCCGCGTTCCGCAGCTACGATTCCGGCGGCGACGCGGCGCGACAGGCAGCTCTGCGCGCTGAGGGCAGTGCCCTCGGCAGGGAGCTTGCCGCGCAGTGGCTCGCAGGCGCGGCCGCGGCGCGGCCCGAGCTCTGGTTCACGTATCACGCTTATTACAAGGCGCCGGACTGGCTGGGTCCCGAGGCATGCGCGGCGCTCGACATTCCCTACGTGATCGCGGAGGCTTCGCACGCCGGCAAGCGCGCCGGCGGCCCCTGGGACATCGGGCATCGCGGCACGCTGGAGGCGATCCGGCGCGCCGACCTGCTGCTGTGCCCCACGCACGACGACATGCAGGCGCTGCGCGAGGTCGCTGCCGCCGGGCGCGTCGCCTGGATGCCGCCGTTCCTCGATCCGGCGCCATTTCGCGCCGATGCGGGAACCCGCGCGGTGGCGCGCGAGCGCCTGGCGCGCTCGCACGGGCTCGACGCCGGAGTTCCCTGGATTGCCGCGGTCGCGATGATGCGAGCCGGCGACAAGCTTGCCTCCTACCGCATGCTGGCGGGGGCGCTCGGGCGGCTGCGGGAGCTGCCCTGGCGGTTGCTCGTGGCGGGCGATGGCGAAGCGCGCGCCGAGGTCCGCCAGTTGCTGGACGAATCGGTTCCGGGGCGCGCCGCCTACCTTGGCGCGCTCGAGGAGCCCGGAGTCGCCGGGCTCTATGCGGCCTCGGACATCTGCGCCTGGCCCGCGGTGAACGAGGCCTACGGCATGGCGATGCTGGAAGCGCAGGCCGCCGGCCTGCCCGTGGTGTCCTGCGCCACGCGCGGCGTGCCGGACGTGGTCGAGGATGGCCGCACCGGGCTGCTTGCGCCCACGGGAGACGAAGCGGCCTTCGCCGGGCACCTGCGCGAGCTTCTGCTTGATCCGCGCAAGCGCGCGCAACTGGGCGCCGCAGCGGCTGCTTTTGTCGCTGCAGAGCGCAGCCTGCAGGCCACGGCGGCGCAGCTGCGCGAGCGCCTGGCGGCAATTCCCGCGGTCGCGGCGCTGCGGGAGCGGGCCGGGTGAGCGCGCCGCGCGTCCTGCTGTGGGTGCAGCACTTGCTCGGCATCGGACACCTCAAGCGCGCGGCGACGCTCGCGCGCTCTCTCGCGGCCGAAGGCCTGGAGGTGACGCTCGCGAGCGGCGGCATGCCGGTGCCCGATCTCGCGCGGCAGGTCACCGCCTGCGGGGTGAGGATGGTGCAGCTGCCGGCGGCGCGCGCCGCGGACCTCAGCTTCAAGGGCCTGCACGACGAGTCCGGCCGCGACGTCGACGACGCCTGGCGCGAGCGGCGCAAGGCGGCGCTGCTCGACGCGTGGCGCGAGGCGGATCCGCATGTGCTTCTGATCGAGCTTTTTCCCTTCGGCCGGCGCCAGATGCGATTCGAGCTGCTCCCCCTGCTCGAAATGGCGGCGGCCGCGCGCCGGCGGCCCGCGGTCCTGTGCTCGGTGCGCGATGTCCTCGGCGGAAAGAACAGCGCGGAAAGGCAGGCGGAAACGCTCGACCTCGTGCGGCGCTATTTCGACGGCGTCCTCGTCCATGGAGATCCGGCGGTCATCGCGTTCGAGCGCACCTTTCCACGCGCCGCGGACATCGGCGGGAAACTGAGCTACACCGGGTACGTGGTCGACGAGCCGGCCGCGCGTGGGGGCCGCGAGGGGGCGAACGAGGTCATCGTGTCCGCGGGCGGAGGCGCCGTCGGCGAGCGCCTGATCGAGGCCGCGATCGGGGCCAAGCCGCTCACCAGCCTGCGCGAGCGGACATGGCGCCTGCTGACGGGCGGCAACCTTCCGTACCCGGCGGTTCAGCGGCTCGCGGCGCTGGCGCAGCGCGTGGGCGGGGTCGAGCTGCAGGAGTCGCGGACGGATTTCACGACGCTGCTCGCGAACTGCGCACTGTCGATCAGCCAGGCGGGGTACAACACGCTGCTGGAGACCGTGCAGGCTGGCGCCCGCGCGGTCGCGGTGCCGTTCGCGGGCGGCGCGGAGACCGAGCAGACGCTGCGCGCGCGCAGTTTCGCCGACCGCGGCCTGGTGGAAGTCGTGGAGGAATCCGCGCTGACCCCGCAGGCTCTGGCGGCGGCGGTCGACCATGCCGCCGCTCGCCCGGCCCCGGCGCCCGGACGCATCGACCTCGGCGGGGCGAAAAAGAGCGCGACGCTGATCTCGCGCTGGGCTGCGCGCCAGTGCTCATGAACCCTGCCTGGCGCGCCCTGTCCGATGAAGTCGCGCGCTGGCGAGACGCGGGGCGAGTCGCGGAGTTCTGGTGGCGCGACGACGATGCGGCGCGGCCGAATCCAGCGCTGCAGCGGCTGCTCGGCCTTGCCCGCCGGTCCGGCACGCCGCTCGCTCTCGCGGTCATCCCGATGCAGGTCGAATCGGGTTCGTGCGACGACCTCGGCCCGGAGGTCGCGATCATCCAGCACGGGTCCGACCATCGCGACCGCGCCGTTGCGGGGGAAAAGAAGACGGAATTTTCCGCGGCCGAAACGTCGTCGGCCGCCTGCGCACGCCTCGTGCACGCACGCGAGAGGCTGGCGGCATGGGCGCGAAGCCGATTCGTTCCGGTCCTCGCGCCGCCCTGGAACCGCCTCCCGAAGCAGCTCATTCCCCACTTGCCCGGCGCGGGCTTCCTCGGGCTGAGCCAGTTCGGCGCGCGTGCAGCCGCGGCTGCCTCGCCGGGCCTGCGGCAGGTAAACACGCACGTGGACCTGGTCGCGTGGCGCGCCGGCCGCGGATTTGTCGGCGAGGAAGCGGCGCTGCGGGTCGCAATCCGGCACCTCGCGGCCAAGCGCGAGGGCCGCGCCGACGCCGGCGAGCCGACAGGCTGGCTGAGCCACCACGCGGTACACGACGAAGCGGCATGGGCGTTTCTCGAACGGTTGTTCGAAACGACGCGCGCGGCGCCGGGACTGCGCTGGCGCAGCGCGCAGGAACTGTTTCACGCCGCATGACGCGGACCCTGCGCTATCCGCTGCGCTCGCTTGGCTCGGACTACCTCGGCGGTGCCACCGGACTGGCGGTCTCGCTCGGCCTGCTCGGACGCGCGGAATTGGCGCTTCCGGTGGCGGCGGTCGTTGCTGCGGTTGCCGCGCTATTCCTCGTATACTTTGCCCGTACGGTCTGCCGCCAGTTGACCCAAATCGAGCTGGATGAGTCCGGAATCCGCGTCCTGGGACCCGCAGTTCTCCGCCCCGGCGCATCGATCCGTTGGGCAGACCTGCGTTTGCTGCGCCTCGACTACTACTCGACGCGGCGCGATGGCGAGGGGGGATGGATGCAATTGAGGCTGGGCGACGCGCAGCGCACGATCCGCATCGACTCGGGGCTGGACGGCTTTGCCGAGCTGGTCGACGCGGCCGCGCGCGCGGCGGCGCGGCGCGATCTCGCGCGCGACGCCGCCACGCTCGCCCACCGCGAGGCCATGCACGCCTGATGGCCGATGTCCTGCAGATCCGCGACCTGCGCGTCTATCTGGAGGTGGACGCGGGCACCG
>JAYRND010000338.1:0-2874 GCA_041904885.1 Burkholderiales bacterium | reverse complement strand
CTCGTGAACAACGCCGCCGGCAATTTCATCAGCCCGACCAAGGACCTGACGCCGAACGGCTTCAACGCCATCGCCAACATCGTCTTCCACGGCAGCTTCTACGTCACCCATGCCGTCGGCCGGCGCTGGATTGCCGGCGGTCACAAGGGCTCGGTGATCTCGATCCTGGTGACCTGGGTGCACACAGGTTCTCCCTACGTGGTGCCTTCGGCGATGTCGAAGGCCGGGCTGCACATCATGACCAAGTCGCTCGCGGTCGAGTGGGGCCGGCACGGCATCCGGCTGAACGCCATTGCGCCGGGCGCGTTCCCGACCGAGGGCGCCTCCAAGCGCCTGCGCCCCGACGGCAAGCTCGAGGATTCGGCCAGCCGCAATCCGATGCGCCGCGTCGGCCGCATGCCGGAGCTGCAGAACCTCGCCACCTTCCTGATGGCCGACGGCTGCGAATGGCTCACGGGCGAAACCATCGCCGTCGACGGCGCGGGCTCCCTGGCCACCGGCGCCTCCTTCAGCGAGCTGGACCAGCTCAGCGACGCGGACTGGGAGCGGATGCGCGCCAAGATCCGCGCGCAGAACGAAAAAGACCGCGTGGGGCGCAGCGCGTGAGCGAAGATAAAAAGAACCCGCGGCCCGCTGCGACGCTGCTGCTGCTGCGCGAAGCGGCCTCGGCGCCCGAGGTGTTCATGCTCCAGCGCACGAGCAAGGCCGCGTTCCTGCCTGGCGCGTTCGTCTTTCCGGGCGGCGCGCTCGACGCGGACGATGCGAGCGAATGCGCGCTGCGGCGCGTGCGCGGCCTGGACGACGCGCAGGCGAGCGCGCGGCTCGGCATCCCGTCGGGCGGTCTTGCCTACTGGGTCGCGGCGGCGCGCGAATGCTTCGAGGAATCGGGCATCCTGCTGGCATGGGACGAGGGCGACCGACCCGTGCCGCCGGAGCGCGCGGCCGCCCTGGAGCCGCTGCGCGAGCCGCTCAACGCAGGCACGCTCCAGTTCAGCGAGTTCCTGGAGCGTGAGAAGCTCTTCGTGCGCGCGCAGGAAATCGCCTACTACAGCCACTGGATTACCGCGCCCGGCCGCGCGCGGCGCTTCAGCACCCGCTTCTTCGTCGCCTGTGCGCCGGCGGGCCAGCAGGGCGCGCACGATCGCTCCGAGACGGTGCACAGTGTCTGGGTCAGCCCGCGCGACGCTCTCGAGCGCAGCCAGCGCAAGGAGATCGAGCTGATCTTCCCCACGCGCAGCACGCTTTCCGACCTCGCGGCGATGCGCACGCCGCGCGAGGTCTTCGAGCACGCGAGCCGCCTGGACGAGATCGAGGTGAACGCCGCCTGCTGGGCGCTCGACCACGAAGGCTCGCAGCGCCTGTTCCGCCGCGGCGACCCGCCTTACCACGAGATCCATTGGAGCGACCCGGAGGAAAAGGGCAACACCTGCTTCGTCATCCAGCCGGGCATTCCCAAGCGCCTCGACCGCCTGGTCACGCGCGTCACTGCGCCCAACCCAGGCATGATGACGGGGCCCGGCACCAACGCGTACCTGATCGGCCGCAAGGAGGAAGGCGGGGAGCTTGCCGTGATCGATCCGGGGCCGGCGATCGACTCGCACATCGCGAAAATTCTCGAGGAAGGCGCGGGACGAAGCGAGAGTCGAATTCGCTGGATCCTGACCACGCACACGCACCCCGACCATTCCCCTGCGGCGGCGCTGCTCAAGGCGGCCACAGGTGCGCAGGTCATTGGCATGCCGCGGCCGGAGCACGGCCACCAGGACCACAGCTACGCGCCCGACCGCGTCCCCGCTGATGGAGAGCGCCTGCAATTCGACGGCTTCACGCTTCGTGCCGTGCATACGCCCGGCCACGCCTCCAACCACCTGTGCTACCTGCTGGAGGAGACGCGGATGCTCTTCACCGGCGACCACGTCATGCAAGGCTCGACGGTGGTCATCAACCCGCCCGACGGCGACATGCGCGTCTACCTCGCCTCGCTCAAGCGGCTGCTGCAGCTGGAGGTCGCGATCTTCGCGCCGGGCCACGGCTACCTGATCGGCTCGCCGCACAAGGAAGTCCGGCGCCTGGTCGCGCACCGGCTCGCGCGCGAGGCCAAGGTCGCCGCCGCGCTGCAGCGTCGCGGCCCTTCCACGCTGGAAGAACTGGTCGCCGACGCCTACGACGAAGTCCACCCCCGGCTGCACCAGGTGGCGATGCGCTCGCTCGCGGCGCATCTGGACAAGCTGGTGGCCGACGGACGCGCCCGGCAGGCTGCCGGACGCTATATACTGAGCGCCGATAAAAGGAGCGCCCCATGAGCAACGAACCGACCATGAAGCTGGTGACCAATCTCGACCGCGCGGCGATCGAGGCGAAGCTCAGGGAAGTCGGCGGCGAGGCGGCGGCGGCCGGGCTCACGGAACTGGCGAAAATGTTCGTCGGCATCGAGGGCATGCCCGCGGCACAGATCGAGCAGCGCGTGCACAACGCGAACAAGTGGCTGGCCGACAAGCCCCAGCACATGAAGCTGGGCGCGATGCTCGACCTGGTGGGGATGAACCTGAAGAACCTGAAGTAGCCGCGCCGCGGCACAAGCAGTCCCTGGCGTACGACTTCGACCTTTTCACCATCGGCGGCGGCTCGGGCGGCGTTCGCGCGAGCCGCGTCTCCGCCGGCCTGGGCGCGCGCGTCGCGGTCGCCGAGGCCGACCGCTTTGGCGGCACCTGCGTCAACGTAGGCTGCATCCCCAAGAAGCTGTTCTCCTACGCCGCGCACGTGCGCGAGGAGCTGAAGGACGCCGCCGATTTCGGCTGGAACCTTGCCGAGCCCGGGTTCGATTGGGCACGCCTCCTCGCCAACAAGGACCGCGAGATCACCCGGCTGAACGGG
>JAYRND010000337.1:0-3432 GCA_041904885.1 Burkholderiales bacterium | reverse complement strand
GAGCGCCGCCGAGGCGAGAAAGGTACTGCAAAGGAGAATCACTCTCGTCGATTTCATATCCGCTCCCTATTGCGTTGTCGGGTTCATGGGGTTGCGGAGTCTTTGTAGAGCGGGTGGCGTCACACGGGCGTCACACCTTCAATCGAGCGAGCCCAATGGCCCGGCGGAGCCGTCATGCCCGGCTGGAAAGAGACTTCTGGGGGCAGCGGCCACCCAATATGGCCGCGGAGGAACCGCTACTTGAGTCGCGTCGCGAGGGTCAGCAGTTCGCGGTTGACCGGGTTACGGTTCAGAAAGGAGTCGCGGAATTCCGGGGGCACGTCCTCGTCGACGGCGCGCTGCAGCCACGTCTTGCCGGCCAGCAGGCAGCGCTTCGCCTCTGCCGGCTTCCCGGATTCGCCGAAGATGTGGTGCAGCCACAGCGCGCACTGAGGAACGGTCGCATCGCGGCGATCGGAGGTCAGCCAATCCGCGGCCTGCCGGGCATGTACGACCCCGATGTCGGCTCCGACGTCCACGGCCAGCTTCGCCACGGCTGCGTTCAACGGCCCCAGGTATCCTGCCGCGCCCACGCGCTCGAAATTGTCGAACAGCGTCGACGCCCACCGCAGCTCGGCCTCCGTGCCGTGCAGGCGGGCGTACAGCATCATGGCCTCCCAGGCGATGAGCTGATCTCCGAACTGGGTCGGGTCAAGGCCTGCAAGCACGGGCCGCGCGTCGCCCCCAAGCCCGAGCTGCAGAGCGGCCCGCGCGAGCCATATCCGGACGCGCCGGCGCTCGTGCATGACCGGCGTCTGCGCCGCAGCGGCAATGGCTCGCCCGGCGAGGTCCGGACGGCCCAAGGCCAGGTACAACTGGGCGCGTTCGTCGGCGCTTGCTTGCTCCGAAGTCATCTCGGATGCAAGCAGCGCGGCCGAGAACCGCCCCATGTGGCGGAGACTGTTGGTCGAGTTGCGTACCACCGTCTCACGGTCCGGCTCGGACAAGTCGATGTCGCGCACCGCCGCAAGCGACTGCTCGGCGGCGCGTTGCGACGAGTCGCTGTCGCCCAGCGCGAGCGCTTCGGATGCAAGAAAGCTCTGCGACAGAGCTAGCGCACCCGGATTCCCCGTGTCGACCAACTGCTTCTGGATGCGCCCCCGCCCTTCGACAGCGCGCTGCAACTGGCCGCCTATCGACAGAACCGTCAGAAGGCTGGCCTCCATCCCCTCCGCTCGTCGCGCCGCCCCGCAGTCGCGAGCCAGCCGTACTGCAGCCGAGATCTGCTCGATGCCGTCCTGAACCCTTCCCTGCTGAAGGGCGATGTAGCCTTTGTTGAAGCGGCACTCGGCCTCGGCACGCGTTGCCCCTGAACGAATCGCCATCAGCAGCGCCTCGTCGTTCAGTCGGCTCATGCCGTCGAAATCGCGGTGCAGATAGGCCTCCACAGCTTCGAGCAGCCTGAGCGACGCCTGCTGGGCTGGCGTCGATGCGAGCGGCCGGGCCATTGCGACAACGCTGCTGAACTGTTCGGCAGTGGATGTTTCGCTGATCGCGTCACCGCAGTCGAACAGGATGTCAAAGGCGGCTTCCCGGTGACCGGCAGCGCACTCGATCTCCGCGGCACGCACAAAGAACGCCATCGACTCCTGCGCCCGGGCCGCCAGCCAGGCGCGTTGTGCAGCCGCGACGAGATGCGGAACCGCCTGCACATCCTGGCCCGCCGCCAGCCGATGGTGCGCGATCTTCGCGGGCTCCGCATCACGGGTCTGGAGGAAGTCTGCCACCCTGGCGTGCAGCCGCGGCGCGATGCTGCCCGGTATCGAGCGCTGCGCGGCCTCGAGCACGAGGTCGTGGGAAAAGTGTCCCGCCGTGAAGATCTGCGCGGTTTCGAGTTCGCGCCAAGGGCTCGCAAGCGCCAGCGCATCCAGGCCGCTGACGGCTTCAGCCAGCTCGGCCGAGAAGTCGCGCCCGGCGATAGCAGCGATGCGCGCCAACGCGAGCGCGCTCTCCGAGATGGCCTGCAGGCGCCGGTCCATCAGCTGCGACACGCGCGCGGGCATCGCCAGGCGGGCCGGCGAACCTCCACTGGATTGACGCAACACCTCCAGCGCGAACAGCGGGTTGCCACCCACGCGCCGATGCATCTCCGCCGCGAGTTCGCCGGCCTCGACGCCCGAAAGTTCGAGCGACGCGATGAAGGCCGCAAGCGTCGCCTCGTCGAATTGGCCCAGTGCGATAACGTCGACATCGCTGCTTTGGCGGAAGCGCGCGAGGCGCGCATGCGCCGTCGTGCCTTCAGGCGGGCGCGAGCCGAACGCCCAGTGCAGGTCTGCGATGTCGTCGGAATTTCGCAATTCGGCCAGCAGGTCGACGCTCGCGTCATCCGCGAACTGCAGGTCATCGACGATGATTGCCGTCAATCCCCCGGCCGCTTTCAGGGCCGCCGCAAAGCGCGGGCCAAGCGGCGTGCGCCGCTCGGCCCGCTCCGCAGCAACATGTGCGAAGCCCGGCAACACGTCGACGCACAGTGCATAAGCCGGTGCGCGCATGACGTCCTCGAATCTCGCGGCGACGGTACGCAGCAGGCGCGCTGCGGTGGCGAGGGGCTCTTCAGCGTCGCCCGGCCGCGCGTGGACGAGCACCACGCCCTTGGCACGCGCTGCAAATTCCTCGAACAGGCGAGTTTTGCCGACGCCCGCCTCGCCCAGCAGGAGCGCCGTGCGCTTCGACTCCCACGCCTGGTCCAGGGCTGCGAGTTCCGGCTCCCGCCCTACCAGACGCGGCGGCCGCAGCAGGCTGATCGGCATCGCGCTTCGGGCCGACCGTCCGCCTTCTGGCGCGGACCCGCGTTCGATCTGCCGGAGCAGTTCGCGCGTTTCCAGGCCCGGAACGGTTCCGAGCTCCGTCGCCAGGATCTGGCGGCATCGCTCGTAGGCCGCCATCGCGGCAGCGGTGTCGCCGCGCAGGTAATGCAACCTCATCACACGCCGGTGTGCATGTTCGGACACGGGATCACGCTGCACCAGTGCGATGGCGTGCTCCAGCGCCGCGTCGAATTCACCCGCCGCTTCGGCCCGGGACGCGGAAGTCTCCAGTGCCTCGTTGCGCGCACGACGACGTCTGTCCCGCTGCGCCTCGAGCCACTCAGCCAGCCCCGCGGACTGGTGCACGTCGAGATCGGCGAGCAGCTCGCTCGCGGCGTCGAGATCGTGCGCAACTCCAGCCGCCAGGGATGCATTCGAGTTGCCGACGACGAGTTCCTGGCCGGTGGTGCGCTTCAGCCGCAGCAGCCGCTGCCGCAGGTTGCCGCGTGCACGCTCTTCTTCGACATCCGGCCACAGCAGCGTAGCCAGCCGGGCGCGCGGTGTCGGCCCTTCGAGCGCGAGGTACGCCAGCAGCAGGGCGTCCTTCGGTTCGAGGTCACAGCTCTCGCCGGCCGTCGATTCGAAG
>JAYRND010000336.1:0-3304 GCA_041904885.1 Burkholderiales bacterium | reverse complement strand
GCACCATCTGGATCGACAGGCCGTCGACGTGGTACTGGTCCGCGCGGACATCCGGATACTGCTTCTTCATCTCCGCGAAGCGCTCGTCCCACCAGGGCATGGTGATGGAAATGCCATTGGACTTGGTGCAGGAGGTGACATGCTTCTTGCGGTTCCTGGCGAGCTCGAAGGCGTATTTCATGATCCGGTCGGTGCCCTTGCGGCTGAATACCGACGTCTGCATGACGACCTCGCGCTCGGTGCCCTCGTACACGCGGCCGCCGGTGCCGCCGTACTCGCCCTCGGTGTTCTCGCGGATCACGTAGTAGTCGATGTCCCCGGGCCTGCGGCCCGCCAGCGGGCAGGGCAGGCCGTCGAAGAGCCGCACCGGCCGCAGGTTCACGTACAGGTCGAACCAGCGCCGGAAGTTGATCAGCAGGCCCCAGGCGGAGATGTGGTCGGGCACGATCGCCGGGTTGCCCGCGGCGCCGAAATAGACGGCGTCGAAGCCGCGCAGGATCTGCGGGGCGTCTTCCGGGCACATCCGCCCGTGCGCCTTGTACCAGTCGCAGCTCCAGGGAAATTCCTGCCACTTCAGGCGCACGCCGTGGCGCGCGGCGGCGGCCTCCATGACGCGCACGCCCTCGGGCATCACCTCGCGGCCGATGCCGTCGCCGGGAATGACCGCAATCCGGTGTTCTATCGTCATTTGCTCTCCGAAATTCACGAGGATTTTATCCGATTAAAATCAAATCATGAGATTCGCCGCCTTCGAGACCTCGACCGAGTGGTGCTCGGTGGCGCTCTGGATCGACGGGGAGATCGCCAGCATCGAAGAGCCTGTCGGCAGCCGGCATTCGGAGCGGGTGCTGCCCATGCTCGAGGAGCTGTTCAGGAGAAAAGGGACCCGGGCGTCACAGCTCGACGCCGTCGCCTTCGGGGCCGGGCCGGGGTCGTTTACCGGACTGCGCATCGCCTGCGGCGTCGCGCAGGGCATTGCCCATGCGCGCGGCATCCCGGCGCTGGGTGTTTCCACGCTGGAAGCGATCGCCGAGGAGTCCGGCCAGGCGCGCGTGCTCGCTTGCCTGGATGCGCGCATGGGCGAGGTGTATTGCGCGGCGCACGAGCACGGCGGCGCCATGTGGCGCGAGGTGTCGCCTGCGACCTGCGCTTCGCCTTCGGCGCTGCCGCGGCCCGAAGGGGTTGGCTGGATCGGCTGCGGCAACGGGTATGCGGTCTATGGCCCGATGGGCCTGGCGAAGGTGATGCCGGAACTGCATCCCACTGCCATGGCGGTTGCGCGACTCGCGGCGCCGCGGCTCGCGGCGGGGGAAGGCGTGGACGCAGCGCTCGCGGTGCCGGTCTACGTTCGCGACAAGGTCGCCTTCACCGAGGCGGAGCGGAGTCGGATGTGAGCGCGGTGCTGAAGGACGCTCCGCGGCTCGCGGCGATGCGCGAGGCGGACCTGGCCGAAGTATTGGCGATCGAGAACGCCATCTACTCGCATCCCTGGACGCGGGGCAACTTCGCCGATTCCCTGCGCGCCGGCTACCGCTGCCACACCTGGCGCGGCGGCGCGGAGCTGATCGGATATTTCATCGTGATGGTCGCTGCCGGCGAGGGGCACTTGCTGAACCTGTCGATCGCGGCCGTTCGCCAGCGGCAGGGGCATGGCAGCGCGCTGCTCGCCGAAGCGATGCGCATCGCGGGCGCGGAAGGCGCGCAGCAGTTGTTCCTCGAAGTGCGGCCGACCAACGCGGGCGCGAAGGCGCTGTACAGCCGCTTCGGCTTCCGCCAGGTTGCGGTTCGTCGCGACTACTACCCGGCGCACGGCGGGCGCGAGGACGCGCTGGTGCTCACGCGCGCGCTATGAGCCGGCGCGGCGAGATCCTGAAGGAAATGGGCCTTGCGCCGGTCTGGAAACTGCGCGCCGCCGCTGCGGCGCGGGAGTCGCAGCCGACGGACGTGGCGCGCATGGACTGGGCGCAGTTGAAGGCGAAAGTCGCCGGCTGCGCCGATTGCAAGCTGCGGGCGGGCTGCCGGCAGACCGTTTTCGGGGTGGGCGACGAGCAGGCCGACTGGCTGCTGATCGGCGAGGCGCCCGGCGCGGAAGAAGACCGGTTGGGCGAGCCGTTCGTGGGGCAGGCGGGCAAACTCCTCGACAACATGCTGGCCGCAATCTCGCTCGCGCGCAACGACAACGTCTACATCGCGAACGTGCTCAAGTGCCGGCCGCCGGGCAACCGGAACCCGGAGCCCGACGAAGTGGCAAAGTGCTCGCCGCACCTGCTGCGCCAGATCGGCCTGATCCAGCCCCGCCTGATCCTTGCCATGGGCCGGTTCGCCGCGCAGGCGCTGCTGGGCACGGACGCGAGCATCGCGAGCCTGCGCGGCAGGGTGCATCGTTACGCCGGCGTGCCGCTGGTCGTCACCTATCACCCGGCCTACCTGCTGCGCAACCTCGCGGACAAATCCAAGGCCTGGGAAGACCTGCGCTTCGCAGCGAGGACGATCTCGGCGGGCTAGTGGTGGCCGCCGCTCTCTGAGCGGGCGAAGGCGAGCAGTTTCTCCACCTGCTCGGCGTGGTTGCGGCGGTTCCGCTGGTACCACAGTTGCACGACGGTCATGGTGCCGGCGACGAACAGCCCGAACAGCGCGATGACCCAGTAAATCGACATGCCTGCCGCCAGCAGCGCCGAATAGAGAGCGATCATCACCAGGATGGACGCGTTCTCGTTGAAATTCTGCACCGCGATGGAGCGGCCGGCGCCGACCAGGTGGTGGCCGCGATGCTGCAGGAGCGCGTTCATGGGCACCACAAAAAAGCCGGCCAGGCTGCCGATCAGGACGATCAGCGGCACCGCCATCCAGATGCTGTGCACTGCGTTCATCAGGATCACGATCAGGCCCATGGCGATGCCGAGGGGAATCACCTTGACGGCATGGTCCAGCCGCACCGTCACCGAGGCGAGCACCGCGCCGCCCGCAATGCCGAAGGCGCAAACGCCCTGCAGCAGCGAAGCATCGGAGAGGTTGTAGCCCAAAGAGGCCGCCGACCAGTCGATGACGATGAACTGCAGCGTCGCGCCTGCGCCCCAAAAGAGCGTCGTCACGGCCAGCGAAATCTGCCCGAGCTTGTCGCGCCAGAGGCTGCCGACGCAGCGCATGAAATCGCGCATCGTCTCGACCGGATGTCCGGGAAGGGGCTTCATCGCCACGCCAGTGCGCGGGATGAACAGATTGAAGGTCGCGGCGACGGCGTACACGGCGATGATGATCGCAAGCGCGGCCTCGGGCGGGGTGTCGATGCTGGTCTCGATGAGCG
>JAYRND010000335.1:0-3482 GCA_041904885.1 Burkholderiales bacterium | reverse complement strand
TGGCGCCGGCGACGGTGCCGGCTTCCTCTGTATCTGTGGCTTCGCCCGCGAAGTAGAGGGTCTCGCTGACGGGTTGGGCGAGATCTTCGCGGGCGCCGGTGCCGCCTACTAATACGTAGCTGTAGCCGCCGCGCGCGTAGGGGTCCTGTTGCCAGTCCTGGACGAGCGCATTGGCGAGGCGGGCGGTGGGGAGGATGGCGTGGACGCCGGCGAGGGCTTTGGCGATGAGGGTGCGTTCTGAGAGGCCTGTCATGCGGGCAGCCTTGGGGCCGCCGGCCCAGGCGGTGAGGAGGGGCGCGCGCAGTGGGAGCGGGGTCCAGAAGGTGGGGAAGGCGGCGCCGGGGGTGTGGAAGAAGGCGACGCCGGGGGCGCGCTTTTCCCAGACGGGTTCGTGGAAGCGCATGGCCACGCGGATCACGGGGCCGGAGGCGAGCATGGAAAGGGCGCTGCGCTTTTTCAGCGAGGGAAAGAAACGCACGGATTTCGATTGCAGGACACCCAGCGGCAGCGTGATCACCGCCCGCGCTGCACGTACTTCGAATGGTTCGCCGAGACAACGGCCGCGCACGGTGACTGCGCCGCGCTGCCAGCGGATCTCGCGCACGGGCGATTCGAGCTGAAGAGTGGCGCCGTTTGCGATGATTTTTCGAGAGAGCCAGTTGATGAGCGCGCCGTAGCCGCCTTCGGGGCGCGGGTGGAGGGCGTCGAGGGCGCCGCCTTCGCTCCATTCCTCGATGATCGAGCGCGCGCTGACGCGCTTGGGATCGGCGGCGTCGAAACCCTCGACCATGGAGCGCGCGAAGGTCTTCGTCTTTTCCGGCAGGCGGCGAGAGGCGAGGAAGCGCTCGAAGCTGACGTCTTCGTCAAGCTCGGCGCCGCGCACGGCGCGCTGCGCCTCGGCAAACGAGCTGATCGGCCGCAGGCGCCGGCCGTCGAAGCCGCGCTGCACGCGCACCGAGTTGATCGCGGGGATTTTCGCGCGGCGGAGCAGGGCATGGGTCGCCTCCGCATCGCCGTGCAGAAACTCGGCGCCGACCTCGACCGGCACGTCGAGGCCCGGCATGCGGCGCGTCCAGCAGCGGCCGCCTACGCGGTCGCGCGCTTCCAGCACGAGCACCGAGCGCCCGGCGCGCGCGAGCGCGTCCGCAGCGGCGAGGCCGGCGGCGCCGGCGCCGATGACCACGACGTCGAAACGGTCCCGGGAACGTAGAATCATGGCTGAAAGGGGGGTCATGATGCATCGTTTCGCGTGGCTGGCGGCGCTCGCGTTCGCAGCGGGCGCGCAGGCGCAGCAGACCTACCCGAACCAGCCGATCCGGCTGATCGTGCCCTGGCCGCCGGGCGGCGGCGTCGACACCTCCGCGCGCATCATCGCGCAGCCGCTCTCGGAGCGGCTCGGCCAGAGCGTGGTGGTGGACAACCGGCCGGGCGCGGGCGGCAACATCGGCACCGAGCTCGCGGCGAAGTCGCGCGCCGACGGCTACACGCTGCTGATGGCTTCCTCCAGCCCCAACGCGATCAACATCCACATCTATCCCAAGCTGCCGTTCGAGCCGCTGAAGGACTTCGCCTCCATCGTCTACGTCACCGCGGTGCCGAACATCCTGGTCGTGCCGGGCAGCTCGGCGATGAACAGCGCGCAGGAGCTGCTCGCGCACATCAAGGCCAACCCGGGCACGGTGAACTACGGCTCGGCGGGCGTGGGCTCCTCGCAGCACCTCGCCGCCTCGATGCTGATCGCCGCCACCGGCGCGCAGATCGTGCATGTGCCGTATAAGGGCACCGGGCCGGCGGAGATGGACCTTATCGCCGGGCACATCGCGATGATGCTGGACACCACCGCCTGCCTGCCGTTCATCGCCTCGGGGCGGATGAAGGCCTTCGCGGTCGCCTCGAAATCGCGGAATCCCGCGCTGCCCAACGTGCCAACCTTCGACGAGCTGGGCGTCCCGGGCGTGTATTCCTCGGCCTGGTACGGGATCATGGCGCCCGCCGGCGTGCCGCCCGAGGTGGTCCTGCGCATCAACGCGGAAGTGAACGCGCTTCTCAAAACGCCCGAAGTGCGCAAGAAGATCGCCGACTTCGGCGGCGAGCCGGGCGGCGGCATGCCCGAGGACTTCGAGCGATTCGTCGCCTCCGAGCTGCAGCGCTACGCCTCGGTGGTGAAGGCGTCCGGCGCAAGAATTGAGTGAACATGAATATTCTCGTTCTTCCCGGCGACGGCATCGGCAAGGAAGTGACCGCGCAAGCGCTGCGCGTGCTGCAGGCGGTGGTGGGCGCGAAGGCGAGCTTCACCGAGGCGCCGATCGGCGGCGAGGGTGTAAAGGCGGCTGGCAAGCCGCTGCCCGACGAGACGCTCGCACTGGCGAAGAAGGCGGACGCAATCCTCTTCGGCGCGGTGGGGCTCGCGGGCGACGAGCTGGGGCCGCGGCACCTGCGGCCGGGCGGCGGGCTGCTCGCGCTGCGGCGAGAGCTGGGCCTGTACGCCAATTTCCGGCCGGCGGTGCTCTATCCCGAGCTGGCCGACGCTTCCTCGCTCAAGCGCGAGCTGGTCGAGGGCCTCGACCTGGTCGTGCTGCGCGAGCTGAACGGAGATATCTACTACGGCACGCCGCGCGGCATCTCCACCAACGCGGATGGCGTGCGCGAGGGCGTCAACACCATGCGCTACACCGAGCCCGAGATCGAGCGCATCGCGCACGTGGGCTTCAAGGCCGCGCGCCGGCGCCGCCGGAAGCTCTGCTCGGTGGACAAGGCCAACGTGCTGGAGACGATGGTGCTGTGGCGCGAGACGGTGGCGAAGGTGGCGAAGCAGTACCCCGATGTGGAGCTGCGCAACCTCTACGTGGATGCGGCCTCGATGGAGCTGCTGCGCGCGCCGAAGCAGTTCGACGTGATCCTCGCACCCAACATGTTCGGCGATATCCTGTCCGACGCGGCCGCGATGCTGACCGGGTCGATCGGCATGTTGCCGTCGGCGTCCATAGGAGGCAATGCGGCCTCGGGCAGCAGGGGCCTGTACGAGCCGGTGCACGGCTCGGCGCCCGACATCGCCGGCAAGGGCATCGCCAACCCGCTTGCCGCGATCCTCTCGGCGGCCATGCTGCTGCGCCACAGCTTCGACCGCGAGGCGGACGCCGCGCGCATCGAGGCGGCGGTGCGCGCCGCCCTGGCGGGGGGCTACCGAACCGCTGACATCCTGCAGCCCGGCACCCGGCAGGTCGGTACCGCCGCGATGGGCGACGCCGTGCTCGCCGCCCTGAGATAATCCGCGGGCATGCCCGAGCATCCCGATCCCAAGCGCATCGGCCGCTACGACATCGAGGGCGTCCTCGGCCGCGGCGCGATGGGCGTCGTTTACGAGGGCAACGACACGCGCCTGCACCGCAAGGTGGCGGTGAAGACGATCCTCAAGAGCGCGCTCGACTCGGATTCGGCCAAGGAATACTCGATGCGCTTCGCGCGCGAGGCGCAGGCGGTGG
>JAYRND010000334.1:0-11813 GCA_041904885.1 Burkholderiales bacterium | reverse complement strand
GCCGCCGGCAAGGAGGTCGCCAACGTCCTCAAGGAGAAGCGCTGGACCGACTGGTCGCCGTTCAGCTATCCCTTCAACCTGACCCAGCAGCCGGCGGCGACGGTGCCCTGCGGCCTCACGAAGAAAGGGCTGCCGGTGGGCCTGCACATCGTGGGTCCGCGCTACGCCGACGCCCTCGTCATTCGCGCCGCGCGCGCGTTCGAGTCCACGCAGCCGTTCAGAGTTCCGGACCTGTCGAGGCTGGTGGGGTAGCCAGCCGGCACCAGCGCACCGGAGCCGATCACATCCAGGGCTTGTCTCTGAGGAAATCGCGCGCGATCTTGAGCGAGACGTGCGCCTTGACGCGGGCCAGGACGACCGGCGGCAGGATCGGCTTGGTGATGTAATCCGCGCAGCCGACATCGAATGCGAGCTGCGCGTCGTCGATCTCGGTCTTTCCGGTCAGGAAGATCACCGGGATATCGCGGGTCGCCCTGTCCCCCTTGAGGCGGCGGCACACTTCGAAGCCGTCCAGGCCCGGCATCATGATGTCGAGCAGGATGGTGTCGGGTTTGGGCTCCTGCACCGCCACCACCAGCGCCTGCTCGCCGTTGTTCGCCAGCTTCACCTTGTACTCGTCCTTGAGCAAGGCATGCAGGATCTGCAGATTCTCCGGCGCGTCGTCCACGACGAGAACCGTACGCTTTTCACCAGTGTCGAGAACGTCAGGCATGCCTTGTCCTCCGGTTACAGGGTCATGTGCCGCCGGCCGGCCGCGGCCTTCAGCAGTTCGAGCGCAGGCCCGAAATCATACCGATTCACGGCGCTCTCGAACGCAGCGAATTCGGCCTCGGCAAACGCCGACCGGAGCACAGCAGCATGGGTCGCGAGGTAGTCCACCGCCTCGCCGTCGCTCTCGGCGAGCAGCGCGGCCATGCGGGCGGCGGCCGACGCCGCGGCGGCCGGGTCGGCGCTAGGCGCGGCCTCTGCCGGCGCTGGATCGAAGCCGAGCGTGTCTGCGAGCGCGGCCACGGCCTTGGCGATCTCGGTCTCGAACCGCGAGGCGGCGGATTTGACGCCATCGCCGGCATGGATCGCCTTCTCGAGCGCGCCCGCCGCCTCCTGTACCGCGCCCAGGCCGATGTTGCCCGCAACCCCCTTTACCGTGTGCGCCATGCGCTCGGCGGCCGCACGATCGTCTGCGGCGAGGGCGGCGGCGATGCGTGCGCCGGCGTCCGCCTGCTTGTCCCTGAATTGTCGCAGCAGGCTGAGGTAGAGACCTCGATTGCCCGCCACGCGCTTCAGGCCCGCGGACGCGTCCAGCCCAGGTATATCGGGAACCACTTCGCCGCCACCGTCGCTGCCGCTCTCTGCCGCCGATGCCCGGGGCGCGCGCGGGCGCAGCCAGCGCGCGAGCGTCGAGAACATCGCGTGCGGGTCGATTGGCTTGGCAATATGGTCCACCATGCCTGCCGCAAGGCAACGCTCGCGCTCCTCGGCCGTTGCGTGCGCAGTCATGGCGAGAATTGGCAGCTCCGCCCAGCGTGCGTCCGCGCGGATGCGCTGCGTTGCGGCGAACCCGTCCAGCTCGGGCATCTGCAGGTCCATCAGCACCGCATCGTAGGCCTGCGCGCCGCCCAATGCGAGCTGCTCGAGCGCCTCGCGGCCGTTTCCGGCAATGGTGACGCTTGCACCCGCGCTTTCCAGCAGCTCGCGCGCGATCTGCTGGTTGATTTCGTTGTCCTCGGCGAGCAGCAGGCGCACGCCGTCGAGCCGGACCTCCGTACCGAGGCCGGCGGCGGCTCTCGAAACTTCGCCGGTGCCGGGCGCGAACACACCGACCAGCCCGTCTACCAGGGTCGATTGGCTGACCGGCTTCACCAGGAAGGCCTCGACGCCCGCCGCCTCGGCACTGGCCCGCACATCCTCGCGGCCGAACGCGGTGACCATCACGATGCGCGGCGCGGCCGGCATCGCGCGGATCTCGCGCGCCGCCTGCATGCCGTCCATGCCCGGCATCTTCCAGTCGAGGAACACCGCGCCAAAGGGATGATCCGAGGAGGCTTCGCGCACGGCTCGCACCGCGTCGGCGCCGGAGCCTACGCTGCTGACCGCGAAGCCGAGTCCGCGCAGCATTTCCGACAGGATCTCGCGCGCAGCCGCGTTGTCATCGGCGACGAGCATGCGCATGTCGTTCAGGCTCTGCGGCAGCACGCGGCGCGGAGTGGCCGCCGCGTCGCCCAGGCCGCACCAGACCGTGAAGCTGAAGCTGCTGCCGCGCCCGGGCTCCGAATCGACCTGGATTTGGCCGCCCATCAGCTCGACCAGGCGCTTGCTGATGGTAAGCCCGAGGCCAGTGCCGCCGTACTTGCGGGTGATCGAGCCGTCGGCCTGCGTAAAGGCCTGGAACAGGCGCGACGCCTGCTCCCGCGTCATGCCGACGCCGCTGTCGCGCACCTCGACGCGCAGCTGCACTCGCTCACCGACACGCTCGACACAGCGCACGACGACGGCGATCTGGCCCTGCTCGGTGAACTTGACCGCGTTGCTCACCAGGTTGGTGACGATCTGTCCGAGGCGCAGCGGGTCGCCGACCAGCGCCTGCGGCACGTCCGCCGCCACGTCGAACAGCAGCTCGAGGCCCTTGTCGTCGGCCTTCTGCGCGACCAGCGAGGAGACGTTGTCGAGCACGCCGTCGAGCTGGAACGGCACCTGCTCGACCTCCAGTTTGCCCGCCTCGACCTTGGAGAAGTCGAGGATGTCGTTGATGATGCCGAGCAGCGCGGTGCCGGCATTGTGCACCTTGGAGATATAGTCGCGCTGCCGCGCGTTGAGCTCAGTCTTCAGCGCGAGGTCCGACAGGCCGATGATGGCGTTCATCGGCGTGCGGATCTCGTGGCTCATGTTGGCGAGGAACATCGACTTCGCCTGCGTCGCATCCTCGGCGACCCGTTTCGCCTCGCGCAGGGCCGCCTCACTCTCGGCGAGCTCGCCCATGATGACGGCGTAGCGCTGCGAGAAGCGGAGCGCAAACAGGTAGGCGAGCGCGACCACGCCAAGCAGCGTCAGCAGGATGGCCGCGGCGTCCCGCCACGTGCCCATCGCGAAATCAGCCCGCGGCGCGAGCGTGCCGACCAGCAGCTTCTGGTTGCGCAGCGCGAAGGGCCGAAAGCGCCCGATCCAGCTTTCGCCGCCGGCGGAGAACAGGCTCGCCTGCGCGGGCGGGCGCCCGGCCGCCAGCCAAGACTCGTGCGCCGCGGCGAGCGCATGGAGGCCTGCCTCGGGCAGAGTTTTGAGAATGCGCTGTTTGATGTCGTCCTCCGTGCGGACGCGCGCGTCACGCGGCACACCGAGGACCCTGCCGTCCGCGCTGAGGACCGCCACGCCGCCGCGCTCGCCGAGCACCACGCCCGCGGTATAGCGCGAGAGGTCGAGCAGGCGGACGTCGAGCGCGAGCACCATGCGCTCGCCGGTGTTGCGGTTGGTCCAGCGCGTTGCGGCGGTGACGCCGGGTTCCTTGCTGGCGGCGAAAATATACGGCTCCGTCCAGTGGATCGCATCGTCTTCGCCCAGCGCTGCGGCGCCGCGGTACCAGGGGCGTGTGCGCGCATCGTAGCGCTCACGCGCGACCCACTCCTCGCGCACAAAGCCGCCCTCCTCGTTGAGATGGATCCAGTGCTGCTGGCCGCCGAGGCGCTCGGGATCGATCTCCCGGATCAGCCAGCCGCCGCGCTCACCGCGGCCGAACTGGAACATCTGGCCGCGGGGATCGGCGATCAGGACCTGGTACAGCTCCGAATGCGTGCGCAGCACCGGGATCATCAGCGCGGCGGCGTCGTGCGGGCGGCCGAGCAGCAGCAGCCCGCTGCGGCCCCAGTCGCGCGACGTGACGAGCACGCGCTCGATCTGCACCGTGACCGCGCGGATCTTGGCCTCGACCTCCGCCGCCGCGCTGTCCATCTGCACGCGCGCGAACTCATCCTGCGCCGGTCGGAGCACGGCCAGCCAGGCAACGAGCATGAAAACCGCAAACGCGAACACGACGATCCCGAGCATCCGCGCCAGCAGGTACCGGCGGATCGAACGCAGCCTTGCGCCCGGTTCGTCGCTCGGTGCGCCCATCTGAACAGTTATCCGCGAATCCGCACCGCGAGACTCTGCACCGAGCGGCCGGCGAGGCCATGTGTGTCGTAGATGCGCGCCTCGGCGATGCCACCCGACGACGCGCCAAGCAGGGTCTGCGCCTGGATGCAGATCCATTCGCCGACGGGCCTGCGCAGGAGGTGGATGCTCAGGTCCGAGTTGACGAATGCGTAGCGCTGGAAGTCTAGGATCGCGCTGATGCCGTTGCCGGAGTCGGCGGCGACGGCGACGCGCTCGATCGCCGTCGGCTGCTCGCCCTCGATGAGCGGCCGACGCAGGCGGAACCAGATGGCGCAGGGGCCGCGAAAGAATTTCCCCTCGGCAGTCCGGCATTCGACCAGGTCCGGGTAGCCGGTGAATGCCTGGCCGAAGGGGAACTGCGCGGGCGACGAAGCATCGGGGCCCTTCGGCGCCTGCGGCAGCGGATGCCCGGGCAGGTTCTCCGGGATCGCCAGCTCCGCCTCGCGCTGCGCAAGCGCGGTGAAGCGCGCCACTTCCTTCCCGCCGGAAGAGAGCGTGGCCGAGAAGTGGGCGGCGTTGCGCCCCGCATAGTCGGTCTGCACCGCGACCGCAAGCTCCGCGATCGGGATCGGCCGCAGCAGATTGGCCGTGAGCCGCGCGACGTGCAGCAGCCCGAGCGCGGAAGCCGCGCGCTCGATCTGCCGAGCCACGAGCGCGATCGGCGGCCCCGCGTGCTGGTGCTCCGGGTGCCAGGGCCCTCGCGTAAGCTCGCTCGAGCGCCAGCGGCCCTCGCCCGCGGGAACGTAGGCGCAGGCGGGCAGCATCGCCCGGTTCACGGCCGTCACTGGCGCAGTTCCACGGCCCAAGCCGACAGGATCTTGCCGCCGTCCAGCAGCGTGCCGCGCGCGCTGTAGTGCTTGTCGCCGCGCCGCAGGATGGTGTCTTGCCCGCGGTAGCGGCCGGTGGCCGATTCGTACGCGGACAGGATCGCATCGCCGATCAGGATGAAGCGGCCGTGCAGCGTGCCCAGCGCGGCGCTCTTCGAGGTCCAGGTGGTCGCGAAGGCGCCCGTCGCGAGCGGCTGAATCTCGTAAACCGTGCGGTGCTCGGCGGGCGGGGTGGCCGCGGTGCGCAGCACGCCCTCATAGACCCATTTGTCCGGGTAATGGCGGAACTGCGCTTCGCCCGACACGACGACGCGGTTGCCGGTGCCGTCGAAGAACTCCCCCTCGGAGCGCCACAGGCCCTCCTTCAGAAGGAAGCTGTGCTGTACTGCCTCAGCCATGCACGGCCACGCTGTCGGCAGGCGCCTGCTCGCGCGAATCCATGGTGTAGTCGCGCACCACGCCGGCGATGCGCAGGCGGTAGGAGGCGAAAATCCCCGCCCGGCCCTGCTTCTGCGCCTCGCGGTGCTTCTGCACGTTGCGCCACTTCTGCACGCTCGCCTCGTCGCGCCAGAACTGCAGCGAGACGAACTTGCCCGGCGTGGTGATGCTCTCGAAGCGCTCCAGGGAAATGAACCCGTCGGCCTTCGCGAGCTCCGGCTTCAGCGTCTCGACCAGCGCCATGTAGTCCGGAAAGCGGCCCGCTACGGGCGTGAACTCGAAGATGACGGCGATCATCGGCAGCGCTCCTCAGGCAAGACGGAACAATTCTATCGGCTGTTCCCGGCCCTTGACCCGCACCGGCCCGAGCGCAACCGCCTCCGGCGGAATTCCGCCCGCGCCCTCCAGCACCTCGCGCGAGGCGAGCACCTGCGAGCCGAATTCCTTGTTGAGCTGCTCGACGCGGGAGGCGAGGATCACCACGTCGCCGGTGATGGAATACTGCTGGCGCTGCTCCGAGCCGATGTTGCCGGTGATCGCCTGGCCCGCGTGCAGGCCGATGCCGACCTTGATCCGCGGGATGCGGCCGGCGTCGGCAAGCGCCCCGACCGCGGCGACCATCTCGCGCGCCGCCACGAGCGCGTTGGCGCAGTCGCGGCCGGTCGAGGTCGGCGCGCCGAAGGTGGCCATGAAGCCGTCGCCGAGGAACTGGTTGATGATGCCGCCGTTGCGGTTGACCACCTCCACGGCAACGCCAAACACGGCGTTCTGCAATCCCACAATCTTTTCCGGCGCCCAGTTGCCCACCAGGCGCGTGAATTCGCGGATGTCCATGAACATCACGCAGACCTCGGCGCGCCGGCTGGCGATCGCGGGGCCGGCCTTGAGCAGCTCCTCGGCGATCGCCGGCGAGACCTGCTGGCCGAAGGCGTCCAGGATCCGCTGGCGCTCCTGCAGGGTGCGGAAGGCGTTGCCCGCGCGGCGCTTCAGCTGGTGCGCGACGAAGCCCGCGGCAAAGCCCGAGAGCAGCAGGATCGCGCCCTTGGCGAGGTAGTACGGCGGATTGTCGAAGGGGGTGCCGGGCATGAGGTCGAGCTCCGCGTAGTAGGAGCACAACCAGACGTATTCCGCTGCGGCGATCGCGCCGGTGAAAGCCGACAGCCGGTAGTCCAGCCGCAGCGTCGAGAGAACGATGAACACGCCGTAGAGCAACGCCGCGCCGCTCTGCAGCACGTGAACCGGGTTGGTGTCCCGCGCGATCAGTACGATCAGCAGGCTCGGCACGCTGGTTTCGATGAGCGCGTTGACGTACCGCAGCGGCTCGGGAAACGCGAGGCTGCGGCGCTGCCGCCAGGAGAGGACGCGGTACACGACGAACTCGTAGCAGACCAGCCCGCCCAGGACCAGGCCCAGCTTGCGGGCGGTGGTCGGACTGGCGAATTCCCGCACGTACGTGTCATGGAACTGCAGGTACAGCACGCCCAGGAACGCCAGCAGGCCGGCGATGACGCCGGCGAGCATGGCCACGCGCAGGCGCTCGCTGTGGATGATCTCCCGCGCGAAATGCTCCTCGAACGACGCGGCGGGTCCGCCCGGGTCCGTCATCCGCCTACTATACTTCGCGCCGATGGGAACCCGCACATCTCCCGCGTATTGGCGCCACTGGCCCGCCGACATGCCGCGCTCGCTGCGCGCGCCGCGCATCACGCTGCAGGGAATGTTCCTTCGTACGGCGAACAGGCATCCCGCCAAACCTGCCGCAATTTTTTCCGATCTAGTTCTTAGTTATTCTGAGTTAAAGGAAAAGACGGAAAGCCTCGCCGGGCACCTGCAGCATGCCTGCGGCGTGCGGCGCGGCGACCGGGTCCTCCTCGACATGCAGAACGGGCACGACTTCGTCATCGCCTTCCTCGCCATCCTGCGCGCCGACGCGGTGGTGGTGCCGGTCAACCCGGCGAACCTCGCTGGGGAACTGCGCCACTACATCGAGGACAGCGACGCGCGGGTTGCGATCACCGAAGAAGATCTGGAGGGAAAATTTTTCGGCCTGAGTGTTCAGGTCCTAGTCCCGGGAAAGATCAAGTTACAGGAGCAAAGGCCAAACCCTTCCGTTTCCAGTCCTGACGATCTCTGCCTGATGCCCTACACCTCCGGGAGCACCGGCAAGCCCAAGGGCTGCATGCACACGCACGCGACCGTGCTGCACAACGTGGTCGGGGCCGCGGCCTGGAAGCACATCGATGAGCGCACCGTAGCTCTGGCGACGGCACCGTTCTTCCACGTCACGGGTCTCATCCACAGCTTCCTCGCCACGATCTGGGCGGGCGGCACCATGGCGATCCAGCGGCGCTGGGACCCGCTTGCTGCAGCGAAGCTAGTTGAGCGCTATCGCTGCACGCACTGGGACAACGTGCCGACCATGGTGGTGGACCTGCTCTCGCACCCGGAGGCGCTCAAGCACGACGTCTCGTCTCTGAAGTGGATCTTCGGTGGCGGCGCGGCCATGCCCGAGGCGATCGCGCAAAAGCTCTTCGAGCTCTGCGGCGTGCGCTACATCGAAGGCTACGGCATGACCGAGACCATCTCGCAGACCCACATCAACCCGCCGCAGAACCCGAAGAAGCAGTGCCTGGGCATCCCCACCTTCGACACCGAGTCTTATGTCGTCGACCCGTCGACCAGAAAGATCCTGCCGCCGGGCGAACAGGGTGAAATCGTGGTGCGCGGCCCGCAGCTCCTCACCGGCTACTGGAAGAACGAAAAGGCCTACGAGGAATCCTGGTGCGAGGTGCAGGGCTCGGAGGGCCGCTTCTTCCGCACCGGCGACCTCGGCCGCACCGACGAGGACGGCTACTTCTACATCTCCGACCGCCTCAAGCGCATGATCAACGCCGCCGGCATGAAGGTCTGGCCCGCCGAGGTCGAGGCGGCGATGTACAAGCACCCCGCCATCAAGGAATGCTGCATCATCGCCTCGCCCGACGAGCGGCGTGGAGAGACGGTGAAGGTTGTGGTCGTCCTGAAGGAAGGTTTTGCCAACGTGACCGGAGAAGAAATACTTTCCTGGTCGAAAACCCAGATGGCGTCCTACAAGGCGCCGCGGCTCATCGAATTCACCGACGCACTTCCCCGCACCGGCTCGGGCAAGCTCATGTGGCGGGCGCTGCAGGAAGAGGAATTCAGAGCGCCCCGATCGCCTTGAGCGCGCGGCGGACCTCCTCGACTCCATCGGGCGGCAAGGGCGCCTGCGGCGGCAGCGGCGCGCCAACCGGGTAGCCCTGCAGCTCGAGCCCGCCCTTGATGCAGGCGGCAAGGTTGTACTTCGCGAAGGCCTGGTTCAGGCTCCACAGCGGCCGCTGACGCTCCATCGCTGCCGCCCATTCTCCGCGCCGGCACAGGTCGTAGAGCTCCACGCTTTGCCGGGGCGCTACGCAGGCGGGCCCTGCCATCCAGCCCACGCC
Source organism: Burkholderiales bacterium (assembly GCA_041904885.1). GTDB lineage: Bacteria > Pseudomonadota > Gammaproteobacteria > Burkholderiales > SG8-39 > RBG-16-66-20. Next base: position 2,944 of record JAYRND010000334.1, on the reverse strand, counting down.
GCCGATCAGCATGACGCAGGCGGGGATGTGCGCCGAAGCGGCGAACACCTGCATGCGGCCTTCGACGCGCTCGATGATGGACAGCAGCCGGCCGGTGTTGAAGGATGCGTCCTTGATGTAGCCGATGTTGGGCACGCGGCTCAGCCGCTCGATGACCGGCAGGCTGAGGTCCGAGCGCTGGAAGTTCGGATTGGTGTACAGCACTACCGGCACCGACACCGCGTCCGCGATCGCCTTGAAGTAGGCGAAGACGCCGTCGTCGGCGACCGGGAAGTAAGCCTCCAGAATCGCCAGGATGCCGCCGCAGCCGAGGCGCTCGTGCTCTCGCGCCTGGTAGACGGCGTCGGCAATCGTCGTCGAGGCGACGCCCGCCACGACCGGAACCCGCCCGCGGGCCGCCTCGACCACCACTTCGACGACCCGCCGCCGCTGCTCCCAGGAAAGATAGGCGAACTCTCCCGTTGACCCGAGTGGCGTCAGGCCGTGCACGCCCGCCTTGATGAGGTCGTCGCATAGCCGCGCGAGCACCTCGGCATTAACATCGCCCGAGGGCGTGATCGGAGACACCAGATAGGGAAAGACCCCGTGAAAGCGCGTAGCTGCCATTGCCAATTCCGCCGAAAGCCGTAAGGATAGCCTGCACCTGGAGAAAGGCCGACGAATGATCACCGTCCATCACCTGAACGACTCGCGCTCGCAGCGCATCCTGTGGCTGCTGGAAGAGCTCGGCCTGCCCTACGAAATCAAGCACTACAAGCGCATGGAGACGCGCTTGGCGCCGCCGGAGCTGAAGGCCATCCACCCTCTTGGCAAGTCGCCCGTCATCACCGACAAGGGCAGGACCATCTTCGAGTCCGGCGCGATCATCGACTACATCATCCGCCGCCACGGCAGCGGCCGCCTGCAGCCGGACCCCGCCACGCCCGCCTACGACGACTACCAGATGTGGATGCACTACGCCGAGGGCTCGGCGATGCTGCCGCTGATGCTCAACCTATATGTCTCGCGCCTCGGCGACGACGGCGCGGCTCTGCACCCGCGCATCGAAAGCGAGATCGCCAACCACCTCGGCTACCTCGACGCCCACCTGAAAGGCCGGGATTTTCTGTTGGGCAAGGAGTTCACCGGCGCGGACATCCAGATGAGCTTCATCGGCGAGATCGCGCAGGCCTACGGCAAGCGCGCCGCCTTCCCGAACCTCGACGCCTGGACCAAGCGCCTGCACGCGCGACCGGCCTACAAGAAGGCGCTGGAAAAAGGCGGGCCTTACCGCTTCGCCAGCTAGCCGCTGAACAGCCTCTTGAAGAAACCCGGCTGCTCCGGGGGTGGCGGCGGGCAGGTGATAACGACTTTGTCCGCCGCTACCGACAAGCGGAACTTGCCGAGCCCCGCGACCTCCTGCTCCACCTCGCACTTGCCGCTGAAGCGGAGTGCCTCCTTCGCGCTTTCGGTCAGCAGCGGCGCGAGCCAGCCGTCGATCTCCTTTTGCTGCAACATCGGCACGTTGACGCGGTTCTGCTCCGTCTCTCCCGCGCGCAGGATGAAGGGCGGCGATCCCGCCTGCAAGTGGATCTCGACGGTCCTGAACTTGACCGCGAAGGCTAGGAGTTCACGGAGTTCCATTTTTACGCCCAGCGTATCTCGCGGCGGGTGGATTCACCAGATCTCGGCAAGCTTCTCTTCTGCAAAGAGGCTCCAAGAGCCATCACTCGTTCGTCGCCAGGCCTCGTACACGACCAACCCGCCCAATGGCCAGAGAAGAAACGGGAGACATGCCCGCACTACAACATCGCCATCGCAATCGTCGCTGGCATCTCCGGTGAGGTCGACTCTGACTTCTCGACCATTGATTCGAGGTCGAGCAGTGCTTGCCGCAATCTGCGGCCATTGTGACGGTGGCTGGGAACTCAAGCGCTGTTGCACGTCGCGGATCGCCGATTCCAAAGCAAGGAATGTGTCGGTATAGCGCTGACCGACAATGGCGGGCCCTGCAGCGATTCGAAAACCACCGAACGGATCTCCAGGATTGAAAAGCACTACAGCCCGAATTGGCACGATCGATGACCTCTCGTCCCCTAGCGCCGACTAGCTTGGAAGCGGTTTGCGCATATACACCCGCGGCAATCCGTCGTCCACGCGCCGGTCGTACTCGACGTAGCCGATTTTCGAGTAGAGCGCCTGGTTCTCGGTCATGAGCTGGTGGGTGTAGAGGTAGATCGAGCCGAAGCCGGCCTTGCGGGCTTCGGATTCCGAGAGCTCGAGCAGGATGCGGCCGAGGCCCTTGCCGCGGTTGGCGGGATCGACGCCCACGGTTTCCAGGAGAAATCCGTCGTCGGTGACGTCGAGGACGAGGACGCCGACGATTGCTCCGCCACTTTCCGCGACGGTCACTTTCCTCGTGCGGACGATCTCGGCGTAGTCGTCGGTCATCGGCCCCGGCAGGCGACCGATGCGCTCGACGTAGTGGCGGTAGGAGGCGTCGATGCAGGCCTTGATGGCGGCGGCATCTCCCTGGGTCGCGGGCCGCAGCGTGTAGGCCGCGGCCACCGCTACTCGACCTTGATATTGTTGTCGCGGATCAGCTTGCCGAGCTTGTCCGATTCGCCCTGCACGAATTTGAGGAATTCCTCCGGCGAGCTCGCGACGATGTCGAAGCCGCCGTCGATCAGCTTCTGGCGCACTTCCGGAACTTCGAGGGCCCGCTGCATGTCGCGGCGCACGCGCGCGATGATGTCCTTCGGCACGCCCACCGGCGCGAGCAGGCCGAACCAGGACACCAGCTCCAGCCCCGGGTAGGTCTCGGCGAGCGTCGGCAGGTCGGGCAACTGCGCGAGGCGCTTCGCGCCGCCCGTGGCGATGGCCTTGACCTTGCCCGACTTGATGTGCGGCAGGATGAGCGGCGTGGAGACGAAGGCGATGTCCACCTGCTGGCCGAGCAGCGCCT
>JAYRND010000333.1:0-6398 GCA_041904885.1 Burkholderiales bacterium | reverse complement strand
CCTGGCGCTGCTGGTCCTGCCGGCGCTGGTGCTGGGCGGATTCGCCCGGGGCATGGACGATCCGCGGCCGGTGGTGTTCTTCGCGGCCTTCTTCGGCCTGATCCTGCTGCCCTGGCTGCTTGCCTACGCGGCGGCCGGTCCGGGCATGCTGAAGAGCACGGCGGAACACCTCGCCGCAAAGGCGGCGGGGCAGAAGGACATCTTCGACCGCATCGGCCCGGGACCGATCCTGGGCGGGGTCTTCGTGTACGCGCTCTTCGTTTCCTGGGTGTTCCTGCGGCTGGCGGGCTGGGCGGCGGTGCTGCCGGCGCCCGAGGGCGTGCCGGCGCTGCCCGCGGCGCAGCTGCGCGAGCGGCTGCTTGCGGTGGCGAAGGCGGACGTGCCGTTCACGGTGCGCGCGGGCGAAACCCCGGACACGCTCGTCGCCGAATGGCGCTACGCGGACGCCAAGTGGCTCGACCAGGCGCGCGCGCACGCGATGCACAAGTCGATCCGCTACGTGATGCGCCTGGACGAGCCGAGCCGCAGCGTGCGCGTGCTCGAATACCGCGCCGATTTCAGCGCCTCCGCGGGATCGGGCGGCGCGGGGCTGCAGTACAGCGTCTCGCGCGGCATCACCTTCTTCGACGTGCAGAGCGAGACGGTGCTGGGACTCCAGATGCGCGACGGCGCGCTGACGCCGGACCTCGCCTATTCCTGGCGCTTCGACGTGGACGAGATGCGCGGCCCGCTGGCGCGCATCGCCAACCAGGCCGGCTGGGACTGGAAGCAGCTCATGCTGGACGTGCCGTGGCTCGCCGGCTGAGCGGCCTGCTCGCCGCCGCGCTGGCGGCGGCGCATGTTCTGGAGGCGACCGCGATGATGACCCCCGAGGAATACAGGAAGGCGCGCGACGAAGCGGAATTCCACCTGCAGCTGGAGGTGAGGAAGATGACGCCGCCGGAACGCACGCCGGGCCAGTGCACGGTCGAGGGGACGGTGGCGCGGGTGTTCCGCGGCACGCTGGCGCCCGGGGCGCCGATGAAGCTAGCGGTGAGCTGCAAGCGGCGCGGCGAGCGCGCGCGGCCCGGCGGGGAGCACTGGATCGCACTCGAGGACCTCGCGGGCGCGAAGTTCCTCGAGGCCTACGTCAACCGGGAGGGCGCGGGCTACGCGGTCGCCGCCTGGCAGTCGGAGATCGTTCCGGCGCCCTCCGACCGGCCGCAGTTCCCCGGCAAGGACTGAAGCCGGTGGCCTGGTCGGTGCTCGTTCTTGACATGGCGCGCTACCAGGACGAAGAGGGCGAGCGCACGGTGGGCGGCTTCGAGAGCTTCGAGGCGGCGCGCGACTACGCGCGCGGGCGCGTCGCGGGCTCGCTGGCGGAGTTGCACAAGCCGGGCCAGGCGGCGGCCGAGCTGAGGGCGCTGTGGCTGCGCTTCGGCGAGGACGCGATCGTGCCCGGCGAGCCGGGCTACAAGGCGTCCGCCGAGCTGGACGAGATGATCGCCCGGCTCACCCGCTGAGCCGCTAGCGCAGCTCCAGGCTCTTGCCGTTCATCCGGCCCTGGTAGGTCTTGCCGCCGGCGGTGAAGGTGACTTCCTCCCCGGTCACCTTGCCCTCCAGGGCGTAGGTGCGGCCGTCCGCGGTCAGGGTGCCCGTGAGCATCTGGAACTGCTGCTTGAGCACGAGGTCGCCCTGCTTGAGCTTGTAGCTGCCCTCGGCGCGCGCCGGGACGATCCACAGGTGCGCCGTGCACCAGGAGGCGGTGCAGCCGTCCTTCTCCTCCAGGGTGACGGTCTCGTCGGTCTTCCATTCGTCCATGGTGAAGCTGTTGGAGACGACGCGGGTGCCGGGCTTGAGCGCGAGGATCTTCGGCCGCAGCTTCACGTTGATGTCCGGCAGCAGGAACATGGTGATCACCGTCGCCTTGGAGAAGTCGGTGGCGAAGAGGTCGGCCTTGACGAAGGTCGCCTTCGCCTGGACGCCCTCCCGGGCGGCGTTCTTCTTGGAGAGCTCGACCATGTCCGGGTTGTATTCCACGCCCATGGCGCGCGCGCCGCGCTTGGCGGCGGTGATGACGGTGCGCCCGTCGCCCGAGCCCAGGTCCATGACGAAGTCGGCCGGGGTGACCTTGGCCATGTCCAGCATCTTGTCCACGAGGACCTGCGGGGTCGGCACCCAGACCACGTCCTTGCCCGCCTGGCCCGAGGTGGGCTCGTAGGTCGAGGCCTTTTGCGCCAGCGCGAGGGGCGCGGCGCAGGCAAGGAGGAGTGCAAGGGCGGCGCGGCGGCGGATTGTTGCGGTCATGCGAGGACTCCAAGCTTCGAAAGGCGCACATTATGCATGTAGGAAGGGCCAGTGTTCGATACACTGCGCCCCTGAACGCAAAGGAAATTCGAACCATGCAGAAAGCGGTGCGCAAGCTGAGGGCAGTGGCCGATCCGGGAGAGTGGAGCCCGGCCGAATCCGCGGAGCTCTACGGCATCCGCAACTGGGGCGCCGGCTACTTCGACATCAACGAGGCGGGCGAGGTCACCGTCAGCGTGCCCGCGGACGGCAAGGTCGCCACGGTAAGCCTGATGGAGATCATCGAGGGCATGAAGCAGCGCGGGCTGGTGATGCCGGTGCTGCTGCGCCTGGACAACCTGCTCGAAGCGCAGATCGCGCTGCTCAACGACAGCTTCAGCAAGGCCATCCAGACCGCCGGCTACCAGGCCGAGTACCGGGGCGTGTACCCGATCAAGGTCAACCAGCAGTGCGCGGTGATCGAGGAGATGGCGCGGGTCGGCCTGCGCTACGGCCACGGCCTGGAGGCGGGCTCGAAGGCGGAGCTCCTGATTGCCCTGGCCCACCTCGACCCGGAGAAGGGCTACATCATCTGCAACGGCTACAAGGACGAGGAGTTCGTCGACCTCGCCCTGCAGGCGCTGCGCCTCGGGTTCAAGTGCCACATCGTGCTGGAGACGCCCACCGAGCTGCCGATCATCCTGGAGGCCTCGAAGCGCCTGGGCGTGCGGCCGATGCTGGGGGTGCGCGTCAAGCTCGCCGCGAAGGTGGAAGGGCACTGGAACGAGTCCTCGGGCGACCGCAGCCTCTTCGGCCTGACCACGGCGCAGTGCGTGGAGCTGATCGACGCGCTGCGCGAGCACGGCCTGCTCGACTGCCTGCAGCTGCTGCACTACCACCTGGGCTCGCAGATCCCCAATATCCGCGACATCCGCGCGGGCGTGCAGGAGGCCTGCCGCTACTACGCGGCGCTGCGCCAGGAAGGCGCGGCGCTGGGCTACCTGGACCTGGGCGGGGGCCTGGGCGTGGACTACGACGGCTCGCAGACCAACTCGCACCACAGCAAGAACTACTCGCTGGACGAGTACTGCACCGACGTCATCGAGACCATCATGACCACGCTCGGGCCGGCCGGGGTGCCGCACCCGGTGATCGTCACCGAGTCGGGCCGGGCGACGGTGGCCTACTCGTCGATCCTGCTCTTCAACATCCTCGACGTGACCAGCTACGAGCCGACCGAGGCCGCGCCGGTGGTGGCCGAGGACGAGCACGAGCTGGTGAAGAACCTGCGCGAGGTGCTGAACGGCGTCACCGCCAAGACCGCCAAGGAGTGCTACAACGACGCCAACTTCTACCGCGAGGAGATCCGCGACCTCTTCCGCCGCGGCCAGATCCGGCTGCGCTCGCTGTCGCTGGCGGAGAACATCTACCTGCACATCGTCTGGGCGATCATCGCCGTGCTGCAGAAGGTGAAGCGCGTGCCGGCCGGCTTCGAGGGGCTGGAGGAGTCGCTCGCCGACATCTACTACGGCAATTTCTCGGTGTTCCAGTCGCTGCCCGACGTCTGGGCGATCGAGCAGGTGTTCCCGGTGATCCCGGTGCACCGGCACACCGAGGCGCCCACGCGCCGCGCGGTGCTGGCCGACATCACCTGCGACTCCGACGGCAAGATCGACCGCTTCATCGAGTCGGGCGGCATGCAGCACACGCTGCCGGTGCACGCCTGGCAGGAGGGCCAGCCCTACTACTTCGGCGTGTTCCTGGTGGGCGCCTACCAGGAGACGCTGGGGGACCTGCACAACCTGATGGGCGACACCAACGTGGCGAGCGTGCGCGTGCACGGCGACGGGTCATTCGAGTTCGTGCGCGAGATGTCGGGCGACTCCATCTCGGACGTGCTTTCCTACGTCGAGTACCAGCCGCAGCAGCTGCTGGAGCGCCTGCGCAAGACCGCGGAGCTGGCGGTGCGCAAGGACCGCATCTCGCTCGCGCAGCGCCAGGAGATCCTCGAGTCCTTCTCGGCGAGCCTGCGCGGCTATACCTACTACGAAGACTAGAGAGGACGACCCGACATGTCGAAGGTCCTGATCGTCGGCGCCGGCGGCGTCGGCCAGGTGGTGGCGCACAAGTGCGCGCAGACGCCCGAGATCTTCTCCGAGATCACGCTCGCCAGCAGGACGGAATCCAAGTGCAAGAAGATCGCCGCCCAGATCGAGCGGCCGATCCGCACCGCGCAGGTGGACGCCGACGACGTGCCGCAGATGATCAAGCTCATCGAGCGGGTGCAGCCGAAGATCGTCATCAACGTGGCGCTGCCGTACCAGGACCTGCACATCATGGACGCCTGCCTCGCCACGGGCGTGGACTACCTCGACACGGCGAACTACGAGCCGCTCGACGAGGCCAAGTTCGAGTACAAGTGGCAGTGGGCCTACCACGAGCGCTTCAAGGAAAAAGGAATCATGGCGCTGCTCGGCTCGGGCTTCGACCCGGGCGTGACCAACGTCTATACCGCGCACCTGCACAAGCACGAGTTCGACGAAATCGAGTATCTGGATATTGTTGATGCAAATGCCGGAAGTCATGGACAGCCGTTTGCCACCAACTTCAATCCTGAAATCAATATCCGCGAGATCACCCAACGGGGGAGATTCTGGGAAAACAAATCCTGGCAGGAAACAGATCCTCTTTCAGTGAAGCGCAGCTTTGATTTCCCCGAGGGCATCGGGCCGATGAACATCTACCTCCTCTACCACGAGGAGCTGGAGTCGATCGCCAGGCACTTCCCGAAGCTGAAGCGCGCGCGCTTCTGGATGACCTTCTCGGAGAACTACCTCAACCACCTGCGCGTGCTGCAGAACGTCGGCATGACGCGCATCGAGCCGGTGCGCTTCCAGGGCGTGGACATCGTGCCGATCCAGTTCCTGAAGGCGCTGCTGCCCGATCCCGCGAGCCTGGGGCCGCTCACCAAGGGCCGCACCTGCATCGGCTGCGTTGCCACGGGCACCAGGAACGGCAAGAAGAAGACCGCCTTCATCTACAACATCTGCGACCACGAGGCCTGCTACAGGGAGGTCAAGTCGCAGGCGATCTCCTACACCACGGGCGTGCCCGCGGCGGTGGGCGCCGAGATGATGCTCACCGGCAAGTGGCGCGGCAAGGGCGTGTTCAACATGGAGCAGTTCGATCCCGATCCCTTCCTCCAGGTGATCGGCCCGCGCGGGCTGCCGTGGAAGGTCGTCCCGCTCAATGCACCCATGGACTGAGCGGTTCTCGCGGCTCGACACGAGCCGCGTGCCTTCGCCGTGCTTTGTGGTGGACGAGGTTGCGGTCGAGGAAAATCTAGAACTTTTAAGTAAAGTTCAAAGGCAAAGCGGGGCAAAAGTCCTGCTGGCCCTGAAGGCCTTCTCCATGTGGAGCATGGGGCCGCTCGTCTCGAAGTACCTCTCCGGGACCTGCGCGAGCGGCGTGCATGAGGCGCGGCTCGGGCGCGAACATTTCGGCGGCGAGGTGCATACCTACTCCGCGGCGTACACGGAGAAGGACCTGAAGGAGGTCCTCACGCTGTCGGATCATGTCGTTTTCAATACCCCGGCTCAATGGAAGAGGTTTCGCTCGATTTGTCCTTCCGGAAAGAAATATGGTTTGAGAGTCAATCCTGAACATTCCGAAGGTCACACCGCTCTCTACGATCCTTGCGCTCCGTTTTCCCGTCTCGGCACTCCCAGGAATCAGATCCGGCCCGGCGATCTCGACGGCATGTCGGGCCTGCATTTCCATACTCTGTGCGAGCAGGACTTCCCGCCGCTGGAGCGCACGCTGCAGGCATTCGAGGAAAAGTTCGGCCCGCTGATGAAGGGCATGGAATGGATGAACTTCGGCGGCGGGCACCACATCACGCGGCCTGGTTACCAGGTTGAGAGCTTGATTTCCTTGATAAGGGAATTTTCAAAAAAGTGGGGCGTGCAGGTCTACCTGGAGCCGGGTGAGGCGATCGCCTATCACGCGGGAGTGCTGGTCGCCGAGGTGCTCGACACCATGGAGAACGGCATGCCGATCGCGATCCTCGATACCTCCGCGACCTGCCACATGCCCGACACGCTGGAGATGCCCTACCGGGCGCAGATCATCGG